>DATMDV010000133.1:0-2357 GCA_035557475.1 Ilumatobacteraceae bacterium | reverse complement strand
ATCTGGCGGAGGAGATCGCCGAGGATCATGCGGACGGGCTCGTTTCCCGGCGTGAGGCACTACGCCGGCTGGGCTTGCTCGGGCTGGGTGGTGCCGCGGCCGCATCGTTGCTTGCGGGGTTCCTCGCCGATGAGGCACGGGCGAGGCTGCGTGCCGCGTCTGGGACCGGAGCGGCACGCCCGCGTGCGGCGGACATCGAGGTCGCGGCACGGCCGACGACCGAGATCGTGTTTCGTGGGCCGCGGGGTCGGAAGCTCATGGGTGCGTGGGCAGCGGCCGCTCGGCCTCGTGGCGGCGTGCTCGTGATTCACGAGAACCGAGGGCTCACCGATTCGATCCGCACGATCGCCGGCCGTCTCGCCGCGAGCGGCTACTCCGCGCTGGCGATCGACCTCTTGTCCGAGGAGGGCGGGACCGGGTCGTTCACCGACGAGTCCGAAGCGATGGCCGCGCTGGGTGCGGCTGCTCCGTCCCGATTCGTGGCGGACATGAAGGCGGGGGTGACGGAAATTCGCCGGCGGCTCCCGGGCAAGAAGGTCGCGGCGACCGGGTTCTGCTTCGGCGGCGGGATGACGTGGCTGCTGCTCGCCTCGAAGGAGTCGCGCCTTGCGGCGGCAGTGCCTTTCTACGGCCCCTTCCCCGAAGGCGGGAACCTCACGGGCGCGAAGGCGGCCGTGCTGGGGATCTACGCAGAGCTCGATTCGAGAGTCAACGCCAGCCGCCCGGCGGCGCGTGTCGCACTCAGGAAAGCCAAGCTTCGGCACCAGATCGTCACGTACCCGGGGGTCGACCACGCGTTCTTCAACCCGACCGGCTCGCGCCACGATCCCGCCGCGGCGGCGGCCGCCTATCGCCGGATGGTGAGCTGGTTCGGAACGCACGTCGCGAGCAAGTAAGGCACTCATCCACTGATGGAGGGGGAAGCATGAGGATTCGACGAGTGGCGCTGCCGATCGTGGCGGTTGCCCTGGCCAGCGCCGTCGTAGGTACGGCAGTGGGTCGAGACAGATCCGAGTCACCGAAGGATTTGAGTTGGACGACTGTGTACGCGAGCCCGATCGGGATCGAAGGGCTCACGCTCGACCGCGAGGGTGATCTCTACGTGCCGCAGCGGGGAGGCGCCGCCGGATGTTCGATCATGCGCATCGATCCCGAGGGCGGTGCGGGTCAAACCGGAGTCACCGTTGCCAGGATGAGCCCGCCGTGCAATCCGGCCGGACTGGCGTTCGGTCCCGACCGTCGGCTCTACGTGACGGGCTTCGGAGCGGTGGGCGACGAGATCGGGGTCGTCACCCCGAACGACGCCGGGTCGGCGAATCCACCCATGGTGACGGGCTTCGCAACGGGGACGCCAGGCGCCAACGGAGTCGCGTTCGACGGGAACGGCAACCTCTACGCCTCCGACGGCGGCACCGCCCAGGGGCGCGTGTTCCGCGTCGGCCGGTCGGGTGGAGCGGCCGTCGTGCTCTTCCGTGTGCCGCCGATGGCCAACGCGGTCGGTGTCGGGCGCCAGAACCAGGCGCTGCAACCACCCGCTACGGGCCTGCCGCCGGCGACGCAGGGAATTGTCGCGAACGGGCTCGCATTCGGCCGTGACGACGAGCTCTTCATCGCCGACACAGCTCGGGGCGCGCTCTGGCGGGTCGAGCTGAACAGGCGCGGCAACGTCGAGACACCGACCGGTTGCGATACGACGTTCACGGCCGACACGCTCTGTCTCGACGCACTCTTCGTGCAGCATCCGGCGCTCGACGGCGCCGACGGAATCGCGCTCGACCGGGCCGGCAACGTCTGGGTCGACGCGAACGAGCGGAATGCAGTCGTCCTCGTCGATCGGCGCGGCGACGTCTCCGAGTTCTTCCGCAATCCGGTCGACGCGGGCAACCTGCGGAACGTCGGTCCGCTCGAGTTCCCGACCAGTCCGGTCCTCGCCGGACGGCGGTTCTGCACCACGAGCTCCGACGGCAACCGGCGGGACAACGCACCCAACAGTGCGGGGGAGGCGCGGCCCGGGTCCAGCGTCCTTGGCAAGGTGTCGTGCCTCGACCAGAAGCTCGATGTCCCGGGCGAGCGGCTGCCGGTCGATTAGTCGCCGAGTCGAAGAGGGTGAGCTGGTTGGAGCGCTACCCAGCTCACCCTCGAGGGCAGAGAGGATTGTAGGGTCGGCCGATGTGCTTCGACCGCGACTCGCTGCCGCCGATTCCCGTGCTCTCCGGCGCTGCCGTCTCGCACGACGACCTCGTGCTCGAGGCGGCCGACGGCAACCGGCTCGCCGCCTTCTCGGCCGTGCCGGACGAGCCGAGCGGGGCCGGGATCGTGATCCTGCCCGACATCCGCGGGCTCTACCGCTTCTACGA
>DATMDV010000132.1:0-12428 GCA_035557475.1 Ilumatobacteraceae bacterium | reverse complement strand
CGACGACCCAGGGCTCGAACGCCGGCTCGCCGGTGGCGATCGTGAGTGTGCCGGCCGTGAGGGTCTTACCCTCGGCGCAAGTGGCGCCGGAGTCATCCGGTGCGGTGGTGTCGCTCGGCGCAGCGGTCCCCCCCGGTGCTGCAGTGTCGGCGGTATCGGTGCTGTCGGTGTCGTCGTCCCCGCACGCGGTGACGAGCAGGCCGCCGACGAGGAGCGCCGCAATGGCGGTACGTCGCATGGATCTCTCGATTCGTTGTTGTCGTCGTCGCTGTTCGCGCAGTGTGGGTTCACGCTGGAAGGCACGAGCGTAGGCGCCCCGCCACCAGTTTGTCCCCGATCGTGCATTGACACTGAGACACTTATCGTCTTATTGTCTCAGGATGGGGTCGGCCGAGGATCGAGTTCTCGATGCGGCGAAGCGGTGTTGCGAACGATGGGGCCTCGACAAGGTCACGATCGACGACATCGCCTCCGACAGCGGCGTGTCGCGGGCGACGCTCTACCGGCTCTTCCCCGGCGGCAAGGACGTGCTGTTCGAGGCGCTGCGCGTGCGCGAGCTCGACGAATTCTTCACCGTTTTGCGCGCCGAGGTCGAGGGTGCCGGCTCGTTCGAGGACCTGATCGTGCGCACGGTCGTCTGCGCGACCCGCGAGCTGCGCGCCGACGAGCACCTGGCGCTGATGCTCGGCTCGGAGCCCGGCGAGACGTTGAGCCAGCTCACCGTCGACGGCCTGCCACGCATCATCCGCGTCGCCTCGGCCTACCTCGTCCCACTCGTCAGCCCGTATCTCGAGCCGGCGAGCGCGATCAGGTTGATCGACGTGCTCGCCCGCCTCGTGATCTCGTACTTCCTCGCCCCGAGCGACCACGTCGACCTCGGCGACGAGCACTCCGCCAGCGAGTTCCTCCGCCCCCTCATCGCCGCCTCGGCGGTGGTCCACCATCCGACATGAGACACAGCGAGTGCTTCAAGGAGCATCCATGACATCCACGCACGCCGACAACGAGGCGATCATCGGTCGCGACCAGATCGACGACATCGAGGCGATCCTGAGCATCACCAACACCGATGTCGACGAGGTCGAGCACATCGTCAAGGACAACGCCGACGCCATCTTCACGTGGGACTACTCGTTGGCGCGGCCGCAACTGCGCAAGCTGTACGAGAAGGCCAAAGTCGGGCAGTGGAACGCCACGACCGACCTGCCGTGGGACACCGAGGTCGAGCTCGACGAGGTCGTCACGCGCGACCAGGCGGCGTTCTCGGCCGGCCTGTCGCCCGACCACTACGACGGCACGGTCGTCGAGAAGTGGGGCGACAAGGAGTGGCTCGAGTTCGGCATCGACCAGCGTCGCTGGACCCTGTCGCAGTTCCTGCACGGCGAGCAGGGCGCCCTGCTGTGCACGGCCAAGATCACCGAGACCGTGCCGTGGTACGACGCCAAGCTGTACGCCGCGACGCAGGTCGTCGACGAGGCCCGCCACGTCGAGGTCTTCAACCGGTACATCGAGGAGAAGCTCGGTGGCGGGTTCCAGGTCAACGCCCACCTGAAGATGCTCCTCGACGACATCATCAACGACTCGCGCTGGGACATGACGTACCTCGGTATGCAGGTCATGGTCGAAGGGCTGGCGCTGGCCGCGTTCGGCTTCATGCACCAGATGACCGAGGAACCCTTGCTGAAGCAGATGCTGCGGTACGTGATGAGCGACGAGGCGCGTCACGTGGCGTTCGGCGTGCTGTCGCTGCGCGAGGTCTACGAAGGCATGACCGACGCCGAGATGAAGGATCGTCAGGAGTTCGCGTTCGAGGCCGCGGTGCGGATGCGCGACCGTTTCCTCTCGCAGGAGGTCTGGCAGAAGCACGGCGTCAACCCCCGCGACGTCGTCCCCCTGATCCTGCGCGACCCGACCCGTGAGCTGTTCCAGCAGATGTTGTTCTCGAAGATCGTGCCCAACTGCAAGAAGCTCGGCCTGCTCGACCGCAACGACTCGTGGCTGCGCCACCGCTTCGAGGAGATGGGCGTCATCCAATTCGAGGAGTGGGAAGACACCGGATCCGAGTACATCAAGTTCGAGCTCGGCGCCGACGTGGAGGCTCCCGCCCCCGCCTAAATCCCGAACTGTCTGCTTCAGAACGCGGGGCCCGCGTTCTGAAGCAGACAGAACCGGGGATTTCGTGCTTGCATCTACAAGTTCGATACAAGTACGATACAGGTGTGGCACCTGTGGAGTCGACTGCGGACTGGGACCCGGGGCAGTACCGCAAGTTCGCCGCCGAGCGGGCCAAACCGTTCTGGGACCTCGTCGGGCTGGTCGCCACCGATCGTCCGATCGCGCGGGCCGTCGATCTCGGGTGCGGCGACGGGGTACTGACGGCGCAGGCCGCCGAGCGGCTCGGGATCGTCGAGATGGTCGGCATCGACGACTCGCCGGCGATGCTCGCCGACGCCGCCGCGTCCACGACCTCCGGGGTGCGATTCGAGCTCGGCGACATCGAGGGATGGGGCGGCGACCGCGCGGGTGAGGGCGTCCACGACCTGGTGCTCGCCAACGCCAGCCTGCAATGGGTGCCCGATCATCCGCGGGCGCTCGCCCGTTGGGCGGCGGCATTGGCGCCGCACGGGCAGCTCGCCGTGCAAGTGCCGACCAACGCCGATCACCCGTCGCACCTGTTGGCCGCCGAGGTGGCGGCGACGGAGCCGTTCGCATCGGCGTTCGACGGACCGCCGCCGCCCGACCAGGTCGCGGCGAACGTGTTGCGTCCGGAGGACTACGCCGAGTTGTTCTACGAGCTCGGGTTCGCCGATCAGGTCGTACGACTCCAGGTCTACGGCCACGTGCTCAATTCGACCGCGGCGGTCGTCGAGTGGGTGCGGGGCACGACGCTCACGCGCTTCTTCAAGCGTCTCCCGACAGAGCTCCACGAGCCGTTCGTCGACGCGTACCGCCGAGCACTGCTCGCCCGTCTCGGCGAGCACGCGCCGTACTTCTATCCGTTCAAGCGGATCCTGATGTGGGGCCGGCGCTGACCACCCGCTCTACAATCCGGTGCATGGGGTACACATCTGATCCACGATTCCTGACGATGCACGCGTTGCGAATCAAGGGGTTCGCCAAGGTCGACGTGCTCGCCGAGTTGTCGGCCCTTCCCCACGATCATGTCGAGACGCACCTCGTCGCGTTGCAGGACTGCGGCCACACGATGTTTCGTGAGGCGCGCGCGTTGTGGCAGTTGACGCCCGACGGGCGCACCGACCACGCCGAGCGCCTGGCGGAAGACATCGCGGCATCCGGTTGCACCGAGCGCCTCGCCGGCCCATACGGGGAGTTCCTCGAGCTCAACGAGCTGTTCAAGGCGCTGTGTGGTGATTGGCAGCTCCGCAACGGCGATCCGAACGACCACTCCGACAGCAGCTACGACGGTGAGGTGATCGCCCGGCTCGGCAAGCTCGACGCCGAGGCGCAGCCGATCGTCGCCGCCCTCGGCTCGGCGCTGTCACGCCTGCAGCCCTACGCACCACGCCTGGAAAGCGTGTGTCAGCGCGTGACGGGTGGTGAAACGAATATGTTCACCGGTGTGATGTGTGGCAGCTACCACGATGTGTGGATGGAGTTGCACGAGGACTTGATCCTGACGCAGGGCATCGACCGCACCGAGGAGGGCAGCTTCTGATGGCGCGCTTCGGTCGCGTGCTGTCGGCGATGGTGACGCCGTTCGACGACGACGGGGTGCTCGACCTCGACGCGGCCGTTGACCTCGCCCGCTACCTCCAGGCGCACGGCCACGATGGTCTCGTGATCGCGGGTACCACCGGTGAGGCGCCCGTGCTCGACGACGACGAACGGCTGTCGCTGTTCGCCGCCGTGATCGAGTCGGTGACGATCCCGGTCGTCGCCGGCACCGGTACCAACGACACCCGCCACTCGGTGCACCTCACGAAGGAAGCGGCGGCGCTCGGCGCGGCCGGCGCGTTGGCGGTCGGCCCGTACTACAACCGCCCGTCGCAGGCGGGCATCGAAGGACACATGCGGGCGATCGCCGCGGCGAGCGACCTGCCGGTGATGGTGTACGACATCCCGATCCGCACCGGTCGCAAGATCACGACGGCGACGTTGCTCCGCCTGTTCCGCGAGGTGCCCAACATCGTCGCCCTGAAGGACGCGTCGGCCAACCCCGGTGAGACTGCAGCACTCATCAGTTCGGCACCGGCCGGTTTCGAGGCCTACAGCGGCGACGACGTCATGACGCTGCCACTCCTGGCGAGCGGCATCGTGGGCACCGTCGGTGTGGCCACGCACTGGACCGCTACCGATCACCAGGACATGTTCGACATGTGGGAGAAGGGCGACACCGTCGGCGCCCGGCTCGTCAACAGCCGGATGCTCGAGAGCTTCGCGTTCGAGACCGGCGACGAGGCGCCCAACCCGATCCCGACCAAGGCGATGATGCGCCATCTCGGTCTCGCCGTCGGCCAGGCGCGCCTGCCGATGGGGCCGGCGCCGGCGTTCGTCGACGAGATGGCGCCAATTGTGTTGGCCAACCTGCAACGCTGGCGAGATGCGTTCCCCGAACGCCCCGACCACGTCGATTCGTAATCCGGCCGCGTCCGGCGCTGCGGTCGTCGCCCGAGTCGTCGTCACGTCCCGATCGATGTCACCGGAGCGCTGATGGCAGAACCGGTGCGCATCATCTTCCTCGGCGGGCTCGGGGAGATCGGCCGCAACTGCATGGCCCTCGAGCAGGTCGGCGGTGGCGAACGCAACATCTTGCTCATCGACTGCGGTCTGATGTTCCCGGGTGCCGACATGCACGGCATCGATTTGGTGCTGCCCGACTTCACGTATCTCCGCAACAACGCGTCGCGCATCGCCGGCCTGGTCGCGACGCACGGTCACGAGGATCACGTCGGCGGCATCCAGTTCCTGTTGCGCGACAACGACGGCATCGGCCATCTCCTCGACCGCCCGCTGCCGATCTACGGCGGCGCGCTCACGCTCGGCCTTGCTCGCAACCGCATCGAGGAAGCCGGCCTGCTCGACCGCACCCAGATGGTTCCGGTCATCGACGGCCAGATCGTCGACGTCGGCCCGTTCCGGGTCGAGTTCGTGCCGGTCACCCACTCGGTGCCGCACGCCCACGCGATCATCGTCCAGACCTCACAAGGCGTCCTGCTCCACTCCGGCGACTACAAGCTCGATCTCACACCGGTCGACGGTCGTCGCACCGACCTCACCCGGCTCGGACAGCTCGGCGCCTCCGGGGTGCGGGTGCTGCTCGGCGACTCGACCAACGCCGAGGAGCCCGGCTATGCACCCAGCGAGACGAGCGTCGGGGGAGTGCTGCGGTCGCTGTTCACCGAGCACCGCGACCGGCGCATCATCACGGCCAGCTTCGCCAGCCACCTGCACCGCATCCAGCAGATCGCCGATGCCGCGATCGAGTCCGGCCGCAAGGTGGCCACGCTCGGGCTGAGCATGAAGAAGAACGTGCGCCTCGGGCTCGAGCTGGGCGTGATCCACCTCCCCGAGTCGTCGGTGATCGACATCGAGGACATCGACCGCTACGAGCCGGGCCAGATCTGCGTGATCTCCACCGGGTCGCAGGGCGAGCCGATGTCGGCGCTGGCCCTGCTGGCGCGGGTCGAGAACAAGTTCGTGAAGCTCGGCGACCACGACACGGTGATCCTGTCGAGTCACGCGATCCCCGGCAACGAGAGCAACGTCAACCGCGTCATCGACGGCCTGCTGCGGGCCGGCGCCGAGGTCATCCACTCGGGCATCGTCGACGTGCACGCCACCGGGCACGCGCAGGCCGACGAGATCAAGACGTACCTGTCGATCGTGCGACCCGACTTCTACGTGCCCGTCCACGGCGAGTACCGCCATCTCGTCGCCAACGCCCGGCTCGGCCGGTCGATGGGCGTCGCCCACGACCACGTGCTGCTCTGTGAGGACGGCGACGTGCTCGAGCTCACCGACGACGGCCTCACCGCCGTCGGACGCGTTCCAGCCGGGTACCTGTACGTCGACGGCATCGTCGGCGACGTCGGCCAGGGCGTGCTGCGTGACCGCCGCGTGCTCGCCGAGGAAGGCGTGGTCGTTGTCGTCGTCACTGTCGACTCGCAGACCGCCAAGGTGCTCACCGGGCCCGAGATCATCACCCGCGGCTGGGTGTACGCACCCGAGGCCGAGGATCTGCTCGACGAGGCCTGCGCGACCGTCGCCCAAGCCGTCGAGCAGTCGCTGGCGAACGGGGTGCGCGACGTCGAGGCGCTCGAACGCGACGTCCGGCGGGCCGCCGGCAAGTTCGTCCACGACCGGACCCGGCGACGCCCGATGATCGTCCCCGTCGTGATGGAAGCCTGACCGACACCCTGATGCCCGCTCGTGTCGAGGACTTCCGCGCGTCACGCGGAGGATCTCGACGCAAGCGGGCGATGGCGGTGCCCGCGATCCTGACGCTCGCGGTCGGGGTTCTCGTGGGGTGCGGCGGCGACGGCGACGAGGACCCGGGCGAGCTTCCGTTGGTGGCCGACATCGCCCCGGCGATCGCCGCCGTCGAGGCGGAGCTGGGAGGCCCGCAGGACTTCTTCGAGGTCAACGCCACCGCCCAGCTGATCAACGTGTTCGTGGCAACCGACGGTGGCACGACGGCCACGGCGTATGTGTACCTCGACGGGGAACTCCAACCGCCGGCCCCGCCGCGTGACGTGTCGGGCGGTTCGACGTTTGGCGCGGATGCGGTCGATTTCGATCCCGACGTGATCTTCGGCGGGATCGCTGACGAGCTGGACAATCCGGACGTCACTCAGTTCGTCGTCGTCGGTGGTCCTGGTGGTGCGGTGCAGTACTCGGCGTTCGTGATGTCGTCGGAGGGCGGCGTGCTGGACGTCCTGTTGGACCCAAACGGCGCCGTCTTGGGCGTAAATCCGGGCTGAAGGTGTCGGCCGGGGAAGCGCCGCCACGCTCGAGTCGGCGACCAGACGATCGACGAGACGACGCTTGGTGAGCCGACTCAATTCAACGGGGAGTGCCGGTCGGGCCGGCTGACCCTTGGTACCGTTGGCGCGGCCATGACCACATGGGGTCCATCGAAGAAGACACCGCAGAAGCGCACCGCGTCGGGTACCGGAGCGACGAGTCGTACGACACGTACGACTGCGGCGAACCGCGGCAGCGTGCGTGACGCGACGCCACCGAGCACCACACGGACCCGGCGCACCCGGGCCCAGGAGGACCTGCGTGGAGCAGTCGAGGGTCGCGAACACGAGTTCGTCGGCGTCGGCCTCATCGGTGGCGGGGTGCTGCTCGGGCTGGCGATCTACTGGAACCTCGCCGGGCCGCTCGGGCGCGGGATCGAGAAGCTGTTCGGCTGGATCACCGGAATCGGGCGCTTCGTCGTGCCGGTGGTGCTGATCTCGGTCGGGATCGCACTCGTCCACAAGGGTCGGTCGTCGAGCCCGTTCCGTCTCGTTCTCGGCTGGGGCCTGATGGCGTTGTCGACGCTCGGGTTCCTTCACGTGGTGCGGGGTCCCGACAAGATCTCGGCCGGGTTCGACGAGCTCGGTCGGGCCGGCGGCTGGCTCGGCGCGCTCGTCGCCGAACCGCTGCGCGCCCTGCTCGCCAGCGCCGGCGCGGTCGTCGTGATGCTGGCCGCGTTCGTGGGTGGCTTGTTGCTCGTCACGAGCACCTCCTTGCGGACGATGGCGATGCAGACCAGCCGCGGCGTGGGCTCGGTGGCACGACCGCTCGGGCGCGCGGCCCGCAAGGCGATCGCCGACCTGTCGACGCTCAGCAGCGACAAGGCCGATCGTGCCGCCGGGCGCGACGCGCGCAACGTGGCCGGTGAGGCGTCCGCACTCGCTCCCCCGAACCTCTACGACCTCGCCTCCGAGGACGGCAATCCGTGGTCCGCTCCGTCGACCGCCGCCAAGCCGCGCAAACGACGCGGCCGTTCGACGTCGCCGGCCGCCGACGGCCAGCCGCAGTTGCCGCTCGAGGGAGTGCAGGTCGGCGAGTGGACGCTGCCGCCGCTCTCGTACCTCAACCGCCCCACCGAGCAGGCCGTCAACCGGGCCGAGATCGAGCGACGCGGGCAGACGTTGCAGGAGGCGCTCGAGCAACACGGCGTCGACACGGTGCTGCTCGGGATGACGGTCGGCCCCACGGTCACCCGCTACGAGCTCGAGCTCGGGCCGGGCGTCAAGGTCGCCCGGGTCACCACCTTGCAGAAGGACATCGCCTACGCGATGGCGGCCACCGACGTCCGGATCCTCGCTCCGATCCCGGGGCGATCGGCGATCGGGGTCGAGGTGCCGAACCACCAACGTCAGCTCGTCGCGCTGGGCGACCTGTTGGCGGCGCCGGAGGCGAAGACGGCGACCGACCCGCTCGACGTCGCGATCGGCAAGGACATCGCCGGGCGTGCCGTGTTCCTCGACCTTGCCACGACGCCGCACCTGCTGATCGCCGGCGCCACTGGCGCGGGCAAGTCGAGCGGCCTCAACTGCATCATCACGTCGCTGTTGATGCGCAGCACGCCCGACCAGGTGCGCCTCATCCTGATCGACCCGAAGCAGGTCGAGATGGGCCAGTACCAACGGCTGCCGCACCTGTTGACCCAGCCGGTCACCAACCCGAAGAAGGCGGCCAACGCGCTCGCCTGGGCGGTGAAGGAGATGGATCGCCGCTACGACATCCTGTCCGAGGTCGGCTTCCGCGACATCACCGGCTACAACGCCGCGTTCGACCGTGGCGAGGTCGAGTCCGAGCCGCACCGCGACTCCGAGTACGAACGCCTGCCGTTCATCGTGGTGGTCGTCGACGAGCTCAACGACCTGATGATGGTGGCGGCCCGCGACGTCGAGGACTCGATCACGCGCATCGCCCAGAAGGCCCGTGCGGTCGGTATCCACCTGATCGTGGCGACGCAGCGTCCATCGGTCAACGTCATCACCGGCGTCATCAAGGCCAACATCCCGGCCCGGGCGGCGTTCGCGGTCTCGAGCCTCACCGACTCGCGGGTGATCCTCGACCAATCCGGCGCCGAGAAGCTGTGCGGCCAAGGCGACATGCTGTTGCTGCCTGGCAACTCGTCGGTCGCCCAACGCATCCAGGGCGCGTTCGTCAGTGAGCAGGAGGTGCGCAAGGTCGTCGCCCACTGGCGCCGCCAGGCTCCCGACGTCAGCTACGTCAACGACGTCGAGGGTGGCGCCGGCCCCCACGGCGACGACATGGTGACATCGAGCGACAACGCCTTCTCGTCGGGCCAGGACGACGACGACACGGTGATGTTGCGCCAGGCGATGGAGCTCGTGGTGCGCAGCCAGCTCGGCTCGACATCGATGCTGCAGCGCAAGCTCAAGGTCGGCTTCGCCCGCGCCGGGCGCATCATGGACCTCCTCGAACAACGTGGTGTCGTCGGCCCGAGTGAGGGCTCCAAGGCCCGCGAAGTGCTGATGACGGTCGAGGAGTTCGAGCTGCTCCGCGACGCCGGCGAGCGCTGACGCGAGACCACCGCAACGGTCGTCACCCGACGATGTTGCCGAAGGTGTGGATCACGACGCCGGCCAGTCCGCCGACGATCGTGCCGTTGATGCGGATGAACTGGAGGTCGCGGCCGACCTGCAGCTCCATCTTGCGCGACGTCGTGTCGGCGTCCCACCGCTCGACCGTGCCGGCGATCATGTCGCTGACCTCGTTGCGGTAGTGGTCGATCACGTAGCCGACGCTGCGCAACACCCAGTCGTCGACCTTGCGCTGCAGCTCCTCGTCGACCGCCAGCCGCTCGCCGAGACCGCGCAGGCTCGATGTGATGCGGACCCGGAGCTCGCTGTGCTCGTCGCCGGCGGCGGCGATCATCGCCCGCTTCGCCTCTCCCCACAGCGACGCCAGCCACTCGCGGACATCGGGATGGGCGAGCAACTCGTCCTTCAACTCCTCGCCCTTGGCGAGCAGCACCGGATCGTGGGCGAGGCGGGCAGCGAAGTCGCGCAGGCGGGCGTCGATCGTGTGCCGCACCTCGTGGTCGGGGTCGGCGCCGACGTCGCCCATGAACTTGTGGACCGCCGAGTAGATCTTCTCGAAGATCCGGTTGTCGATCGACTCGGGGATCCACCACGGCGATTCCGTTTCGAGGCGCCGACGGAACGTGGTGCGGTTGTCCTCCATGAAGCCGCCGAGGCCGACGAGCACGGCGTCGAGCAGGCGCTTGTGGTGACCGCCCTCCATGGCGAGATCGATCGCCCGCCCGAACATCGGTGCCGCCGGGATGGCCCGGACCCGCGACTCGACGACCCGCTCGAGCCCGGCCTGCACCTCGGCATCGTCGAGCACCTCGAGCGTGCCCCGCAACGCGTCGGCGAGGCCGTCGGCGGCGCGCCGGGCGTTGTCGGGGTGAGCCAGCCACGTGCCCAGACGACGTCCGATGCCGGCGTCGGCGAGCCGCTCGTTGAGCACGTCGTGGGTGAGGAAGTTCTCCTCGACGAACTCGCCGAGGCTGCGTCCGATCTGGTCCTTGCGCCGCGGGATGATCGCCGTGTGGGGGATCGGGATGCCGAGCGGGTGCCGGAACAACGCCGACACGGCGAACCAGTCGGCGAGCGCGCCGACCATCGACGCCTCGGCCGCGGCACGCACGTAGCCGATCCACCCGGCGCCATCGTCGTTGGCGCGGGCGATGACATACACCACGGCCGCCACGACGAGCATCCCCGTCGCGACGACCTTCATCCTGCGCAGCCCGGCTGCGCGGTCGGCGTCGGTCAACGTGGCCGTCATGCCGGTGCGACCCTACCGCTCTCGTCGGATCGTGCCGGGGACTCGATATGGCAGGCTTCGCCGATGACGCAGTTCACCGAGATCGCCTCCGGCCTCGCGTTCCCGGAGGGTCCAATCGCGATGCCGGACGGGACGGTGGTGCTGGTCGAGTTGAAGGCGGAGCGCCTCACCAGGGTCCATCCGAACGGCCGGACGACAACGCTGGCCGAGATCGCCGGCGGCCCGAACGGCGCCGCGGTCGGGCCCGACGGCGCGATCTACGTGTGCAACAACGGCGGCGCGGCGAACTGGGTCGAGTTCGACGGCAAGGTGCTCCCTGGTCGATTCGACCCGGCGCGCTACATCGGCGGACGGATCCAGCGCGTCGACTACAAGACCGGCTTGGTGGCCGACCTCTACACCGCGTGCGACGGCCGGCCGTTGCGGGCACCGAACGACTTGGTGATGGATGGTCACGGTGGCTTCTGGTTCAGCGATCACGGCATCCGCGACCACACCGCGCGCACGAGCGACTTGACCGCGATCTACTACGCCAAGGTCGACGGGTCGGCCATCCGCGAGGTGGTGTTCCCGGTCGAGTCCGCGAACGGCATCGGTCTGTCGCCCGACGGTGACGTCTTGTACTACGCCGAGACATACACCGGGCGTGTGTTCCGTCGCGCGATCGAGCACGCTGGCGTGCTCACGCGGCTCGTGCCGCTCGAGCAGGACCACGTGTTGTGCGGGTTGCCCGGCATGCAGCTGCTCGATTCCCTCGCGGTCGACAGCGACGGCAACGTCTGTGTGGCGACGGTCTTCAACGGCGGGATCACCGTGATCTCGCCCGACGGCAGCCTGGTCGAGCACGTGCCGACCGACGACATCATCACCACCAACATCTGCTTCGGTGGCGACGACATGCGCACCGCGTACATCACGTTGGCCAGCAGCGGTCGGTTGGTGTCGATGCGGTGGCCGCGTGAAGGACTCCGGCTGGCGCACCAGTAATGGTTCCGGTCATCGACCTCGCGCCGTTCACGACCGGCGACGAAACGAACCGCCGGGCGGTCGCGACGGCGGTCTCGTCGTCACCCCCAAACCGGAACTGTCTGCTCCAGAACAGCCCACGGGCAATCTGAAGCAGACAGAACGGGGGGTGGGGCGGCGGTTGAGCGTGCCGTTCTTCAACAACGCCAATTGGGACGCCGAGGTGGTGTGCCTGGTCGGGCCCGGTGAATCGCCGCACCACCCGCCGGTGACCGCCGGGCGGCATCTGATGGCGAAGTTCCGTTCCACGGTGACCTGAGCTGCCGCTCGGTAGCCTGGGTCGACGTGTCGCAGCGCTTCTACGTCGAGACGCTCGGCTGTCCCAAGAACCAGGTCGATTCCGACAAGTTGATCGGCACATTGGTCGCCGACGGGATGCTGGCGACCGACGACCCTGGTACGGCCGACCTGGTCGTGGTGAACACGTGCGCGTTCATCGACGATGCACGGCGCGAGAGCATCGACACGATCCTCGCCCTCGAGGGGCAGCGCCGAAACGGCGCGCGGCTCGTCGTCACGGGTTGCATGGCCGAGCGGTACGGCGCCGAGCTCGCCGAGGCGCTGCCGGAGGTCGACCTCGTCGCCGGGTTCGGCGTACCGATCACGCTCGGCCGCAAGCC
>DATMDV010000131.1:0-5363 GCA_035557475.1 Ilumatobacteraceae bacterium | reverse complement strand
GACGCTGGTCGATGCCGAACTCGAGCCACTCCTTGTCGCCCCACTTCTCGACGACCGTGCCGTCGTAGTGGTCGGGCGACAGGCCGGCCGAGAACGCCGCCTGGTCGCGTGTGACGACTTCGTCGAGCTCGACCTCGGTGTCCCACGGCAGGTCGGTGGTGGCGTTCCACTGCCCGACCTTGGCTTTCTCGTACAGCTTGCGCAGCTGCGGCCGCGCCAATGAGTAGTCCCACGTGAAGATCGCGTCGGCGTTGTCCTTGACGATGTGCTCGACCTCGTCGACATCGGTGTTGGTGATGCTCAGGATCGCTTCGATGTCGTCGATCTCGTCGCGACCGATGATCGCTTCGTTGTCGGCGTGCGTGGATGTCATGGATGCTCCTTGGTGCGAAGGGTGCTCAGGTCGGATGGCTGACAGTGAGGGTCATGGCGGAGATCAGGGGACGCAGGAACGCCCTCGCCGACTGTTCGTCGCCGAGGTCGAGGTGGTCGCTCGGGGCGAGGAAGTACGAGATCACGAGCCGGGCGAGCACGTCGATCAATCGGATCGCGCTCGCCCGCTGCAGATACGGCTCGACGAGCGGGACCAGGTATGCGGAGGCGACGCGGATGATGCGCGGCAACCCGTCGACGGTGAGCTGGCTCAACGTCTCGCCGGGCTCCGATCCGAGCATCAACGCCAGGTGCTCGTCGGCGCGCAGCTCGTTGGTGGCGCACACGACGGTGCGCACGATGAGGTCCTCGAACGAACCGGCGCCTTCGACCTCGGCGCGCAGCACGGTGAAGAACTCGTCGAGCTCGCGCACGCGCAGCGCCTCGAACAACACGTCCTTGCCGCCGGGGAACAGCCGGTAGAGCGTGGCTCGCGACACGCCGCTGTCGTGGGCGATGTCGTCGATGGTGACCTTGTCGAGGCCCCACCGCTCGCAACACCGCTTCGCCGCATCGAGGACGCGATCCTCGGCCGAGCTCATCCTGAGACAGTAAGACGGTAAATGTCTCATTGTCAATCGAAGTTCTCGTCAATGTTCGACGACAGCCGTCGGCAAAGTGATCGGGGACAAACGTGGAGCGGCCGCCTACGCTCGGGCGTTCCAGCGTGAACCATCAATGAATCGGGAGAGATCCATGCGACGTACCGCCATCGCGGCGCTGCTCGTCGGGGGCCTGATCGTCACCGCGTGCGGTGACGACGACGCCGAGACCGCCGATACCGAGACGCCACCCGCCGACACTTCGGACGACACCAACGTCGGTACCGACGCCCCCGCCGGCACGGAAGCGTCGGCCGACACGGGTGCCGATGGCGCGGGGGATGCCGCGGCGTGCGCCGACGGCAAGACCCTCGCCCCCGGTGAGCTCACGATCGCCACCGGCGAGCCGGCGTTCCCACCGTACGTGATCGACGATGCACCGGAGACCGGGGAGGGCTTCGAAGCCGCGGTCGCGATGGCCGTCGCCCGCGAGATGGGCTTCGAAGGCGACGCCGTCACGTGGATCCGCACCACGTTCGACGCCGCCATCCAGCCCGGCCCGAAGGACTTCGACTTCAACCTCCAGCAGTACACGATCACACCGGACCGGGCCGAGTTCGTGTCGTTCAGCGAGCCGTACTACACGGCCGCCCAGGCGATCTTCGGTCTCGCCGACGCGCCGGCCGCCGACGCCACGACGATCGCCGACCTGCAGGGGCTCAAGATCGGCGTGCAGGCTTCGACGACGAGCCTCACGTACGTCGAAGACGTCATCCAACCGACCGAGGCGCCGCTCGTGTTCAACGACAACGCGGCCGCCAAGCAGGCCCTCGACGGCAACCAGATCGACGCCATCGTGGCCGATCTCCCGACCGCCCTGTTCATCACCGCAGTCGAGATGGAGGGCACCGCGGTGTACGGCCAGATCGAGGGCAGCGGCACCGACCAGTTCGGCTTGTTGCTCGAGAAGGACAGCCCGCTCGTCGAATGCGTCAACGCCGCGCTCGCGACCCTGACCGCCTCCGGCGAGCTCGAGGCGATCACGACCGAGTGGATGGCCGACTACACCGAGGCACCGATCATCACGCTCACCTGATGCCGACGCCGTCGGTGCCGCCGCCTCGGATGCTGACCCGGCGTCAGCTGTACGAGCGACGGCAGCGACGGCGGAGCTCACTCGTGGCCGCGGTCAGCACCGTGCTGTTCGTCGCCGCAGTGGTCATCGCCGTGCCGTTGACGCCCGGCTGGGACCGCGTGCAGCGATCGTTCTTCGACCCCGACAAGTTCCGCGAGGTCTTCCCGAAGATGCTCGGGCCGTTCTGGTACGACGTCCAGATCTTCCTCTGGTGCGCGCCGCTGATCCTGATCGTCGGCCTGTTGATCTCGTTCGCCCGCGGCGTCCGCTCCCCCGCGCTCTACCCGGTGAAGCTGCTCGCGACGCTCTACGTCGACATCGTCCGCGGCGTGCCGGTGCTGCTGTGGATCACGTTGATCGGGTTCGGCGTGCCAGCGCTGTTCCAGACCCGCGACTGGTACGGCCGCCTGATCGTGTGGGGATCGGTGGCGCTCGTGATGACCTACTCGGCATACGTGTCAGAGGTGTTCCGCGCCGGCATCGAGAGCATCCACGAGAGCCAGCGCGCCGGCGCCCGCTCGCTCGGTCTCACGAACAACCAGACGATGCGTCACATCGTGCTCCCCCAGGCCATCCGTCGGGTCGTGCCGCCGCTGATGAACGACCTCGTCAGCCTGCAGAAGGACGTCGCCCTCATCAGCATCCTCGGACCGGTCGAGGCGCTGCGGCGAGCCGGCATCGAGACCGCCCGCGACTTCAACTACACGCCCTACATCGCGGCCGCGGTGCTGTTCCTGTGCGTGTCGATTCCGCTCACCCGGATCACCGATCACCTGCTCGCCCGCGAGCGTCGGCAGATGACGGGGACGAGCGTGCGATGAAGCTCGAGCTGCGCCAGGTCGTGAAGCGCTTCGGCGACCACACCGTGCTCGACGGCATCGATCTCGACGTCGCCGTCTCCGACGTGATCTGCCTGATCGGCGCCTCTGGTTCGGGCAAGAGCACGCTGTTGCGCTGCATCAACCTGCTCGAACCGATCGACGACGGCTTCATCCTGCTCGACGGCGACGACATCAGCGAGCCCGGTCGTGACCCCGATCCCGTGCGGCGCCGGATCGGGATGGTGTTCCAGGGCTTCAACCTGTTCCCGCATCTCGACGTCGCCACGAACGTCGCGTTGGGGCCGCGACGTGTGCTGAAGCACAGTCGCCCGGTCGCCGACGCGGCCGCGATCGAGCTGCTCGGACGGTTGGGGCTCGCCGACAAGGCGAGGGCGTATCCCGATCAGCTGTCCGGCGGTCAGCAGCAACGGGTCGCGATCGCGAGGTCGCTGGCGATGCACCCCGAGATCATGCTGCTCGACGAGATCACGTCGGCGCTCGATCCCGAGCTCGTCGGCGAGGTGCTCGACGTCGTCCGCGACCTCAAGCACGACGGCATGACGATGCTGTTCGCCACCCACGAGATGGGCTTCGCCCGCGAGATCGCCGACCGCGTCTGCTTCCTGCACGATGGCCGGATCCTCGAAGACGGTCCCCCCGACCGCATCTTCGACGCCCCGACCGAACCCCGCACCCAGCAGTTCCTCCAACGCGTGGTCAAAGCCAGAAGGCTCTGACCGCGCCGAGCCGTTCGGAGCCCACCCGGCCGCTCGAGCCGGCGACCAGACGTTGCACGACGAGGCGTTGAGTGAGCCGGCTCAATCAAGCTTGTAGTCGGCGAAGCGGTCGCGGAGGGTCTTCTTCGAGAACTTGCCGACGCTGGTCTTGGGGACCTCGTCGATGAACACGACGTCGTCGGGAAGCTGCCACTTGGCGACCTTCGACGACAGGAAGTCGAGGACCTCGGCGGATGAGAGCGTGGCACCATCTTCGAGCACGACACACGCCAGCGGGCGCTCCGACCACTTCGGGTGTGGCACGCCGATGACGGCCGCCTCGCGGATCGCCGGATGGGCCATCAGCTCGTTCTCGAGCTCGACCGACGAGATCCACTCGCCACCCGACTTGATGAGGTCCTTGGTGCGGTCGACGAGTCGGATCCGGCCCTTGGCATCCATCGCCGCGACGTCACCGGTGCGCAGCCAGCCGTCTTCGGTGAAACTGTCGCCGGCGCGCGGATCGTCGTAGTACGTCGACGCGATCCAGTTGCCGCGGCATTGCAGCTCACCGCTCGACACACCGTCCCACGGCACCGGATCGGTGGAGTCGGGAGCGACGACGCGGCACTCGACGCCGAAGTTGATCCGCCCGACCATCGTGCGCAGCTCGGCCTGCTCGTCGTCGGGCAGCGACAGCTCCTCGGCGTCGAGCCGGCACACGGCGGCGATCGGGCTCGTCTCGGTCATCCCCCACGCTTGCAGGATGGGTTGGCCGAGCTGGGCGCGATACGCCTCCGACAGGGCCTTCGGAACGGCCGAACCGCCGCACGGGATCGCCCGCAGCGACGACGTGTCGCGGCCCTTCAGCTCTGGAAGCACCTGCATCCAGATCGTCGGCACGCCCGCCGCGACCGTGACCCGCTCGTCGACGATCAGGTCGGCGAGGGCACGGCCCGAGAGGTCGGGGCCTGGCATCACGAGCGTCGAGCCGGCGGCTACACCCGCGTGCGCGAGCCCCCACGCGTTGGCGTGAAACATGGGCACGACCGGGAGGATCACGTCGGACTCGCGCGCGCCGAGCGAATCGGCCGTGAGCGCACCCATCGTGTGGAGGAACGTGCTGCGATGCGTGTAGACGACGCCCTTCGGATTGCCGGTCGTGCCGCTCGTGTAGCACATGCTCGCCGCCCGGTGCTCGTCGTCGATGTGGAACTCGACCGGTGACGCAGCTGCCAGCAGCTCCTCGTAGTCGAGCAACTCGTGTCCGTCGAGGTCGGCTGGGATGTCGCCCTTGCCGTCGTCCATGAGCACGAGATGACGAACGCGCTCGAACGTCGGCAACAGCGGTGCCAAGAGGGCGAGGAGCGAGCGGTCGACGAAGATCACCTCGTCGTCGGCGTGGTTGACGATGTAGGTGAGCTGTTCGGGGAACAGCCGGATATTCAGCGTGTGCAGGACGCGGCCAGTGCACGGAGCCGCGAAGTACAGCTCGAGGTGGCGGGCGGTGTTCCACGCGAACGTCGCCACCCGACCGTCATCGGAGATGCCGAGCGTGTCGAGCACGCCGCCGAGCCGCCGCGTGCGGTCGGCCCAGTCGCCGTACGTGATCCGCTCGCGGCCGGCCGCCGTGGCGGTCACGACCTCCTTGTGCCGGAAGTACTTCTCCGCCCGGTCGAACAGATGGGTGATCGAGAGCGGTATGTCCTGCATCAGC
>DATMDV010000130.1:0-33210 GCA_035557475.1 Ilumatobacteraceae bacterium | reverse complement strand
CGAACCCGTGCTCGTCGACGTGGCGCTCGAAGTGGGTGAGCACCGAGCGGACGTACTCGCGGCAGGCAGTGACGGACTCGCCCGTCGTGGTGCCGCCAGGAAAGAAGCGGTCGGTCAGCCGCACGGCGCCGAGCTTGAAGCTGCGAGCGGCAAGCATGTCACCCCGCTCGCCGATGAGGATCTCGGTCGACCCGCCGCCGATGTCGACGAACAGCGCCCGCTTGTCGAACACCGGTACGGCCTGGAGCACGCCGAGGTGGATCAGCCGCGCTTCCTCGAGCCCCGAGATCACCTCGATCTCGACCTGTGCCTCCTCACTCGCGCGGCGGATGAAGACGTCGGCGTTGGCGGCCTCGCGGGTGGCGCTGGTGGCGACCGCCCGCAGGGCGATGACCCCATGGCTCTCGGCGATCCGTCGCATCCGTTGCAGGCAGGCGATCGCCCGATCCATCGCGTCCGGCGAGATCTCCTTCATGTCGGTGCCGCCGTGGCCGAGGCGCACGACCTCCTTCTCGCGGCTGACGATCTCGAAGTCCTGCTCGCCCGTGCGACGGGCGACGACCATGTGGAAGCTGTTCGTGCCGAGGTCGAGGGCTGCGAGAACGTCGTTCATCGCGGGTCGTTCGTGTCGTTCGTGTCGTTCATCCGTTGATCCGTTCGGTGCACGCCGGGATCCCACCCAGCACACCTTCACGGAAGCTATCGATCTTCTCGAAGGCGCTGCCGATTCGATCGTCACCGAAGCCGGGATCACCGATCGTGATCGCCGCCAGCACCGCCTCGTCGAGATCACCGGGCGACGCTTGGCCGGCCCGCGCCTCGCCCTCCTCGGGCCGCAGTGGTCGCCCCGGGAGCATGTCGGCCGACCACGCACCGACGAGGCAGTCGTTGGCGAGCGCCCGCGGCTCGCCCGTGAGCGGACTGCCGAGCAGGAGCTGCGCCTCCTCGGCCCAGCCGGTGGCGATGAGGTATCCGACGGCGAAGTCGGCCCGGCCCTCGATCGGGTCGTTGTAGAGCTGTTCGGCGAACGGCTCGTCGAAGTACACCTCGTTCGTCGAACTGCACACCACCGCCGTCTGCTCGACTACCGGGGGGCTGAGGTCAGGGCACGAGATCTCGTCGGTCGACGAGACCGGCACCAGCGTGAGCTCGGGGAACTCGATGCCGGCGCCGCCCGCATCGAACGTCCAGTACAGGTTCAGCGCGTCGACGACGAGCGGGATGATGTCGGTTTCCGGGTCGAACCCGTAGGGCAGGTCGCCCTCGTTGAAGGCGTCGAGGTCGCTGAGGAACTCGTTCGGCATCAACGGCAGTGGATCCTCGAGGATCTCGGAGCACCGTTGCGCACCCTGTGTGAAACCCACCTGGAAGGCACCCACCCGGTCGAACGCCGAACCGTGGGCGCCCTCGACTTCCTGGGTGATACCGACCGGATCGCGGACCGTGACCATCGCGATCAGGCCGCCGCGGATGTCGGCGTCGGTGAGCTGGATCGTCGGTGACTGGCCACTCGACGCCCAATTCACCCACGCCCCGGCGAAGCAGTCGGCCTGCTGCTCGGTACGGATCGTCGGATAACCCTGCTCGAGATCACCGGTGCGGAACTGGATCGCGTGGCCGAACTCGTGGGCGAGCACGACTCCCATGATCGACGGACCGAAGTTCTCGGCGAGCGCTCCGAGCAGGCTGCGGTCGCCGTCGTCGTACACCATGAAGTCGCCGAGTGTGCAGTAGAACGCGACGAACTGCGCCACCTCTTCGTACGACGTGCGTGGCTGGCCGCACCCGGGGATGTCGTCTTCGCGGTTCCGGTAGGCCGCGTAGATGCCGCCCGCCAGCTCCTCGAACGGCTCGCCGTAGACCTGCGGGTAGGTGGCGCGCCAGAACGCCTGGACGTCGCTGAGCGAGGCGGCCACGAACTCGTCGTAGGCACGCGGTTCCTTGTCGTTTCCCACGTTCACCACGTCGGCGATGTCGTTGGAGTCGTCGATGACCTGTTCCAACGTCGTGGTCGGGGCGCTGGGGTCCGACGGGTCGCTCGGCTCCGTGGATGGCGGACCCGTGTCGTCGGTGGTGTCGTCGGTGGTGTCGGGCGAGCCCGGTTCGGTGGTGATCGAATCGGCACGGCCGGTCGTCACGTCGACGTCGGCACCGCAGGCAGTGAGCGACAATCCGACCGCCGCCGACAGGGCGACGATCACCCGACGAGGTGATCGACGTCGCACGCCCGGAGTGTACGCAGGGGTCCCCCGAAGCCTCACGCGGGCGGGTCGGCGACCAGACGTGCCACGGAGCGGCTCGCGGTGAGCCGCCCCAATCAGACAGGGGTCGGCGACCAGACGTGCCACGGAGCGGCTCGCGGTGAGCCGACCCAATCAGACCGGGCTAATCGACGAGTCGTTCGATCTCGGTGATCTCGTCGTTCTGGCTGTCGACGATCGCCGCCGCCATCGCCCGCACCTCGCCGTCCGACGCGTTGGCCGCGGCGAACGTGGCCATCTCGATCCCGCCCTCGTGGTGGCGGACCATCAGCTCGACGAACAGTTCGTCGGCTTGGGTGCCACTCGTCGTGCCGAGCTCGTCGAGCTCGGCGTCGCTCGCGAGGCCGGGCATCTCGTCGATCGGCACCGCGTGCCCCATCCACGCCATCACCGTCTCGCCCTCGTTGGCCTCGGACTGGCCGAAGTCGCGCAGCAGCTGCACCATCCGGCCGATCTCGATGCCTTGGCCGAACGCGATGCTTCGCGCCACCGCCCGCAGGCCCGGTTGGGTGTCGTCGAGGGCGAGGTACATGAAGCTCATCCCCACGGCCTGCTCGTGGTGCACACGCATGTCCTGGAGGAATCCGACGTCGACGGGATCGGCGTCACGGCCGGCGCCGGAATCGCCGATCATCCAGCCGATCATCCCCGCCAGGAGGGCGGCGGTCACGGCGATGAGGGCGATGTTGAACGGGTGTTGCCACCACGGGAGCACGATCGTGTCGTCGGGGTCGCCCCCGTCGCCTTCGTCGCCGATGTCGCCGGCACCACCGCCTGCGTCGCCGCCGTGCAGCTCGTGACCGATTCCGCGGGCGTCGTCGACATCGTCGACGTCGTCGCGGTCGACGATCGGGCGGCTGTTCACTTCGTCAGTCTGCCAGCGCCCTCGGCGTCCCCAACGGCGAGTCGCCACAGCAACGCCGTCAACGACAGCCCGTCGCCGACATGGCCGGCTCGGAGCTCGTCGAGCACGTCGGGCCACGCCAGCCACTCGACGCGTTCTGCCTCGTCGCGTTCGGTCGGTTCCCCGACGTACACCGCGGAGGTGGCGGCGAACAAGTGGAACGTCATGTCCGAGATGCCGTTGTGCGGGTAGTAAGCGGTCATCAGCGTCAACGGGCCCGGTCGCCATCCCGCTTCCTCGACGGTTTCGCGCGTGGCCGCCTCGGCGGGTGTCTCGCCGTCGTCGACGCGGCCGCCCGGGATCTCCCACCCCCATGTGTCGGTGGTGAACCGATGCCGCCACAGAAGCAGCACACCGCGTTCGGGATCGTCGACGACGGTTCCGGCCGCCTCGTACGGCATGCGTACGACGTGGTGCTCGAAGCGCTTGCCGCTCGGCAGTTCGACATCGGCCAGCGCCAGACTGACCCACTCGCTGTCGTAGATGACGCGCTCGCCGTGCACCGTCCACCTCATCGTCGCCTCAGCGTGTCACGGATCCCGCTTTCGAGTCCGCATCCCCCTGGTTTGTGTCACCGACATCGGCGAGGATCGCCGGTTGCTGTGACACAAACAGCGGGGGTGTCGGGTCGTGTTGGTCCGGGCGGCGCGACGTGGTTCACTTCCGGCGTGCCTGATGCACTCCGCCGGATGGCGGACACCGCGACAGGTCAGCACGGAGCCATCACCGCCGAGCAGATCGGCGAGGCGGGGATGAGCCCGGATCAGCTTCGACGCCGAGTCCAGAGCGGCATCCTCGAACAGGTCCTTCCGCACACGTATCGCAGCCCGTTCTCTGCCACCTCGGCCCGTGCCGAACTCGCCACACTCGTACTCGACTGCGGGCCGGAGGCCTTTGTCAGCGGACCGAGCGCCGCCGCACTCCACGGACTGGACGGCTTCATCCTGAGGCCTCCGTTTCATATCACCGTGTTGCGCGGTCGCAACGTGCAACGCGCCCACCACTTCGTCCACACAACGACCGAGCTCCCGAACCTCGACCGCACGACCGTGGAAGGGATCGCCGTGATGTCCGCGACGCGCACGATGATCGACGTCGCCCGCTTCCTCCGACCCGACCGCCTGACAACCGCGCTCGACGCCGCTCTGCGCGATGGGCTCACCAGCGAGGAGGCGCTGCACCGACGAATCACCGAGCTGCGCTCGAGCGGCCGTTACGGCATCCCGCAGTTGCTCGCCGTGATCGAGGGCAGCGAGATCACCCGTGGTGGTCACAGCTGGCTGGAGCGTCGGTTCCTCGAACTGTGCGGGCGGGCGATGCTGCCGAGGCCCTTGACCCAGCAGGTGCTCACGCGGGCGGGTGACCGGCTCGTGCGGGTCGACTGCCGATTCCCGGGCTCGCGTGTGATCGTCGAGCTGCTCGGCTACCGCTGGCATCGCACGAAGGCGCAGATGTCACGCGACACCGAGCGCCAGAACGCGCTCCTCCTCGATGGGTTCCTCCCGATCCAGTTCACCTACGACCAGGTCACGCTGGACCCTGACGGCACGATCGACACCGTCCGCCGCACCCTCGCCGCCGTCTAACCGTCTCGAACCCACGGTTTGTGTCACCGACATCGGCGAAGGTCGCCGGTAGCGGTGACACAAACAGGGGTGGGTGGGGAGTCGATGCTCGGGGGTGGATCGCGAGCCTGCGAAGCTGAGCGGGTGGAGCTGATCGTGAGCGACGATCCTGCCGGAGCCGCGGCGAGTTGGCTCGCCCGTCGCCTCACCGAGGCGGTCCACCGGCGCGGGGTCGGCCGGATCGCCGTCAGCGGCGGCGCCACCGCGCCAGCCGTGCTGTCGGCGCTGGGGAACCTGCCGATCCCGTGGGCCGACGTCGTGGTCTGGCAGGTCGACGAGCGGATCGCGCCCGACGGTGATCCCAACCGCAACGCGGTGCAACTGGCCGACCTGCCGGCCCGGTTGCAGCTGATGCCGGTCACCGCCACCGACCTGCGCCGCGCCGCCGACGAGTACGAGGCGTCGCTGCCCGATCGCTTCGACGTCGTGCACCTCGGACTCGGCGACGACGGCCACACGGCGTCGTGGCCACCCGGCGAGACGCGCGTCCTGAAGAGCGAGCGGGCGGTCGAGGTCACCGACGAGTTCCGTGGCTTCCGGCGGATGACCCTGACACCGATGGTGGTGAACGGCGCGCGGGCACGGATGGTCATCGCCACGGGGTCGGGCAAGGCCCCGGCCGTGCGTCGCTGGCTGCTGCGCGACCGCACGATCCCGGTCGACAAGGTTCGACGCAAGGGCACCAAGGCGTTCCTCGACCCGGCGGCGGCGAGCGAGTTGCCTGGCTAGCGTCGAGTCGATGCCCGACACCGACCCGGCCCCAAATCCCATCGGCCCAAATCTCATCGGCATCGTCAGCGTCGACATCACCGCGACGCCCGAGTGGGAGGCGCTCGTCGCACACCCGGTGCCGGGTCCGCTGGCCGAGCTGTTCGACAGCGACCCAGGCCGGGCCGCGCGCTACGTGGTCGAGGTCGGCGACCTTCGGATCGACTACTCGAAGAACGCGATCGACGATACGGTCCTCAACGCCCTGGTCGCGGTCGCCCGCGCGGCCGGCGTGGAACCCCGCCGGGCGGCGATGTTGGCCGGCGAACCGATCAACGTCACCGAGCACCGAGCAGTGCTGCACACGGCCTTGCGGGCACCGGCCGGTTCGGTCGTAAAGCTCGACGGCGTGAACGTCGTCGTCGACGTCCACGAGGTGCTCGACCGCATGGCGGAGTTCGCCGATCGCATCCGCGCCGACGAGCGGATCACCGACATCGTCAACATCGGCATCGGCGGTTCGGACCTCGGTCCGGCGATGGCGGCGAGGGCGCTCGCCGCCTACGGCCATCCGCGGCTCACGTGTCACTTCGTCTCCAACGTCGACGGCGCCGACATCGCCGGCACGCTCGCCGATCTCGACCCCGCATCCACGCTGTTCGTCGTGTCGTCCAAGACGTTCACGACCATCGAGACCCTCACCAACGCCCGCACCGCGCGGACATGGCTGGTCGGATCGCTCGGCGAGGAAGCCGTCGCCGACCACTTCGTCGCCGTCTCGACGAACGCCGAGCAGGTCGCCGCGTTCGGCATTGACACCGCCAACATGTTCGGCTTCTGGGACTGGGTGGGCGGCCGTTACTCCGTCGATTCGGCGATCGGGCTGTCGCTGATGCTGCTCGTCGGTCCGGACGCGTTCCGCGAGTTCCTCGCCGGGTTCCGCACCGTCGACGAGCACTTCACCGACGCGCCGCTCGAGACCAACGCGCCCGTGCTGCTGGCGATGATCGGCGTGTGGCACTCGAATGTGCTCGGCTACGAGACGAAGGCGGTGCTGCCGTACTCCGAGGAGCTCGGCCGTTTCCCCGCCTACCTGCAACAGCTCGACATGGAGTCGAACGGCAAGTCGGTGCGGCTCGCCGGTTCGCCGGTCACCACGTCGACCGGCCCGATCGTGTGGGGCGAGCCGGGGACGAACGGCCAGCACGCGTTCTACCAACTGCTGCACCAGGGCACCCGGATCGTCCCGGTCGACTTCATCGGTTTCGCCAACCCGCACCACCCCCATCGCGACCACCACGACCTGCTGATGGCGAACTTGTTCGCCCAGGCCGAGGCGCTCGCCTTCGGCCGCGCGAACACGGCCGAGCCGTACCGCAACTTCCCGGGGAACCGACCGAGCACGACGATCCTCGCCGACACGCTCACGCCGGCAGTGCTCGGCCAGCTGATCGCCCTGTACGAGCACATCGTGTTCGTGCAAGGGGTCGTGTGGGGGATCAACAGCTTCGATCAGTGGGGCGTCGAGCTCGGCAAGGAGCTCGCCAACCGGATCACCCCGGAGCTCACCGGCGAACCACAGCCCGAGCTCCACGACGCGTCGACCAACGCCCTCATCCACTGGTATCGAACTCGCCGTCGCTGAGCGACGTCGTCCGTGGCAGGCTGGCGGGATGAACCTCTCGACCGCGGATGATCTCCGCGCCATCTACCGCATGCCCGGTGCGGGCGCCGCCGGCAAGTCGCGCACGTCGATCGACGAGGCGTCGGCTCGCTTCATCGCCAAGAGTCCGATCGTCATGCTGGCGACGGCCAGCGCGGCCGGTCACTGCGACGTGTCGCCGCGTGGCGGCCCACCCGGGTTCGTGACGGTGCTCGACGACAACCACATCGCGATCCCCGATCTCGGTGGCAACAACCGTCTCGACTCGCTGCAGAACGTGGTCGACAACCCGCAGGTCGGGCTGCTGTTCCTCGTCCCCGGGCTCGACGACACGTTGCGCATCAACGGCCCGGCCACGATCAGCACGGCCGACGACATCCTCGACCGCCACCATCCCGAGCTGCGGCGACCGAAGTCGGCTCTCGTCGTCGAGACCCGCGAGCTGTTCGTCCATTGCGCCAAGGCGTTCCGGCGTAGCCGGACGTGGCAGCCCGAGACGTGGGCGGAGCTCGCCGACGCGCCCGATCTGGTCGAGATCGTCGCCTGCCAGTTCGCGATCGACGACCGCGAGGCGCTGCGTGACGATCTCGAGCAGGACTACGTCGCGGAGCTGTCGGCCGAACGGGCCGAGTCGTGAGTGTGGTTGGCGCGCCCGCGATCGAGCGGGTCGGGGTCGTCGGATGTGGCCTGATGGGGTCCGGGATCGCCGAGGTCTGTGCCCGGGCCGGACTCGACGTGCTCGTCCGAGAGGTCGATGAAGCGACCGCCGAGGCGGGGCGCGGCCGCCTCGTGAAGTCGCTCGACCGTGGCCTCAGCTCCGGCAAGCTGACCGAGGAGGAACGGGACGCGGCGGTGTCCCGCCTCGCGTTCACCACCGACCTTGGCGACATGGCCGACCGCCAGCTCGTCGTCGAGGCGATCGTCGAGAACGAGAAGATGAAGACCGACGTGTTCGGACAGCTCGACCGATTCGTGGCCGACGAGCAGGCGATCCTCGCCAGCAACACCAGCTCGATCCCGATCATGAAGCTCGGCATCGCCACCGCCCGACCCGAGCAGGTGATCGGGATCCACTTCTTCAACCCGGTCCCGGTCCTCCGCCTCGTCGAGCTCGTCACCAGCTTGATGACCTCCCCCGACACGATCTCGCAGGCCGACTCGTTCGCCACCGACGTGCTGCACAAGCGCGTCATCCGCAGCCAGGACCGCGCCGGGTTCGTGGTCAACGCGTTGCTGATCCCGTACCTCCTGTCGGCGATCCGGATGATGGAGTCGGGGTTCGCCACCGCCGACGACATCGACACCGGCATGGTCGAGGGCTGCAACCACCCGATGGGCCCGCTGCACCTGACCGACCTGATCGGCCTCGACACCACGCTCGCCGTGGCGCAAAGCCTCTACGAGGAGTTCAAGGAGCCCCTGTACGCGCCGCCGCCGCTGTTGTCGCGGATGGTCGAGGCCGGTTTGCTCGGGCGCAAGACCGGTCGCGGGTTCTACGAGTACGGCTCGCGTTGATGGCCGAGCGGGTCGAGCGCCTCACCAACCTGCTCGCCCTGCTGCTCGAAACGTCGGAACCGCTCAGCCTGGTCGAGATCGCGGGGGAGTTGCGCGGTCAGTACCCCGAGAAGGAGTCAGCCCGGCGGGGCGCGTTCGAACGCGACAAGGCGGCGCTCCGCGAGATGGGAGTGCCGATCGAGCAGGAGGTCGTCGTCGGTGGGCCATATGCGGGCTCGACGAAGTACTGGATCGACCGCGCCCGCTACGAGCTCGACGATCTGCGTCTCGAGCCCGACGAGATGCGGGCGCTCCAGGTGGCAGTCGCGGCGACCCGGACGGGTTCGGATCTCGGTCAGGAGGCGATGTGGAAGCTCGGCTCGGGCGTGATCGACCGCGAGCCGGCGGTGGTGGCGACGATGCCGTCGCTGCCCGGCCTGCCGTTGCTGCGCGACGCGATCGCCAGGCGGGCGACGGTCGAGTTCGTCTACCGCGACGTCGACCGCACCGTCGAGCCGTACGGATTGCTGTTGCGTGACGGCTTCTGGTATCTCGTCGGCTTCGATCACACGCGAGGCGAGCGGCGGACGTTTCGCGTCGACCGCATCGAGGGGCGGATCACGATGGGTGACGGCGAACAGTTCGAGCACCCCGATGGCCTCAACCTGCGCACGGTGTTGCCCGACGATCCGAAGATGCTCGGCCCCGACGGTGACACGGCGGAGGCGATCGTTCGCGTCGACGCCGTTCGCGCACCCGCTGTCGTCCGCGAGCTCGGCGCGGATCGTCTCGTCGACACGAATCCGAACGGCGATGTCGACGTCCGGGTCCCCTGCGCCAACCGCGAAGCGTTCCGCTCGTGGGTGCTCGGCCTGATGGAGCACGCCGAGGTCCGATCACCCGCCGACGTGCGCGCCGACATCGTCGAGTGGCTCGAACGCGAGGCGGCCGGCTGATGTCGCGCGTCCACCGCGGCGCCGAGGAGCGCCTGCGGCGCCTGCTGGTCATGCTCCCGTGGCTGATGGAGCGCGGCGAGGTGCCACTCGCCGAGGTCGCCGAGCGCTTCCGCCTGACCGAAGGCGAGGTCGCGGCCGACCTCGAACTGGTCGCGATGTGCGGGCTGCCGCCCTTCGTCGACGAGTTGATCGACATCTTCATCGACGAGGGCACCGTGTTCGTCGGCGTGCCGCGGCTGTTCACCAGACCGCTGCGGCTCAACTCGACCGAGGCGTTCGAGCTGTTGGCAGCCGGCCGGGCGGCGATGGAGCTGCCGGGGGCCGATCCGGCGGGACCCCTCGGCCGCGGACTTGCCAAGCTCGCCGCGGCACTCGGCGGCGACGCAGGCGCCGATTCGGGGTTCGGCGAAGGGCTCGACGTCGACCTCGAGCGACCGGAGGCGACCGACCGGGTCGCCGATGCGGCGCGGCGGCTCGAACGGCTGCGCATCACGTATTGGAGCGCGTCGCGCGACGAGTCGACGGAACGCGTGATCACACCCCGCCAGGTGTACGCCGACCGCGGCAACTGGTACGTCACGGCCACGGACCACCGCACCGAGACGCTCCGCACGTTCCGGCTCGACCGGATCGAGTCGCTGGAGCCGACCGGCGAGCTCGGCGAGCCGACCGACGAACCGCTTCCCGAGCCGGGGCAATGGTTCCTCGACGGCGGGATGCCGAGGGTGACGTTGCGTCTGGCGCCGGCGGCGCGATGGGTGATCGAGACCTACCCGGTCGACGACGTCGGCGAGCCCGACGACGACGGATGGGTGATCGCCCGCCTCCCGGTGGCCAGCGACCGATGGCTCGAACGGGTGCTCGTGCGACTCGGTGATCGGGCCGAGGTCGTCGAGCCGGCACGTCTGGCCGAGCTCGGACGGGCCGCGGCGAGCCGGATCTTGGCTCGCTATCGCGACGCGTCGTAGAGCGCGGCGAGCGACGCGTCGGAGTCGACGCCGTGTTCGGCGAGCAGGTGGGGGAGGACCGATGCCGCCGCGAGGGCGTCCTGCAGGGCGTCGTGGGGACGTTCGAGCGCCACGCCGTACCGCGTGCAGATGTCGCCGAGGCGATGTGACATCGTCCGCTCGGGATCGAGCTGGCGCGACAGGCGCAACGTGCAGAGCCGCGGATCGAGACGCAACGCGATGTGCTCGCGCCGCGCCGCGCGTTCGATGAACGCCGCGTCGAAGTCGGCGTTGTGGGCGGTGAACACCGCACCGTCGAGCCGGCCGGCGAGCTCGGTCAACGCCGAGCGCAACGTGGGCGCGTCGCGCAAATGCCCGCGTGTGAGGCCGTGCACCTTGCGCGGACCGACGCGCTGCCACGGCCAGCGCAACCGCACGAGCGTGCTCCACTGGTCGGCGACCTGACCGCCCACGACGGTGACCAGGCCGATCTGGAGGATGCGGTGGCGCCGGGTCGAGAGTCCGGACGTCTCGATGTCGACGACCGCGAAGCGGGGGAGTGCGACCGGTGCGTTCGTCACAGAGACCACCATACGCAGAGGGTGTCTCATCTCATGAGCGGCTGCGTGCGCCTCACGAGCCGCCGACCGTGCGCCGCACGAGCCGCCGACCCAGACGTTCGTCTCTCCGGCGTTCTGTGAGCCGGCTCAACTTCAAAGGAGTTCAGCGGCGAGGCTCGCCACGTCGCTGCGCTCGCACGAGGTCAGCGTGACGTGACCGAAGCAGCGCTGGCCGGCGAAGGCGTTGGTGAGCACCGCGAGGGCATTGTTCGACTCACCCAGGTAGGGCGCGTCGATCTGGCTGGTGTCGCCCGTGAACACGACCTTGGTGCCCTCTCCGATACGCGTGAGGATCGTGCGCAGCGTCGTCGGCTCGAGGTTCTGGGCCTCGTCGATGACCACCATCTGGCGGTGCAATGACCGGCCCCGCAGGAACGTCACCGACTCGAGCGACAACTGGCCGCGGCACGTCAGTTCGTCGATCAGCCGCCGCGCGTCGTGGCTGCTGCCGTGATCGCTCAACGCCACGATGGCGTCGTGGATCGCCGACATCCACGGGTCGAGCTTCTCGTCGAGCCCGCCGGGCAGGAACCCGACGTCGGCCCGGCCCACCGGCACGAGTGGCCGGTAGACGGCGACCCGTTCGTAGCGCGACTGCTCGACGACCTGCTCGAGACCGGCTGCGATCGCCAACAGCGTCTTGCCCGTGCCGGCCCGCCCGTCGAGCGCGACCACGGCGATGTCGGGGTCGAGCAGGAGCTCGAGCGCGAACCGTTGCTCCTTGCCACGCGGCCGCAGCCCCCACGCCTCGGGCACCGAGTGCGGCAGCAGGACGAACTCGTCGTCGACCCGGCGTGCGAGCGCTGATTGCGAGCCCGAGCGCAGCACGACGAACTCGTTCTCGCCGATCGGCGCCGCGGTGTCGACCGCGCTCACGGTGACGGCGCCGGCGGCGTAGAGGCAGTCGATCACCTCGTAGGTCGACTCGATCACCGACCACCCGATCGGCCGTGCGCAGGCCCGACGGCTCGGCTGATGTTCCATGGCTGCGACGCCGAGGTGGGCGGCCTTGATGCGCAATGCCGCGTCGTTCGACACGACGATCGTGTGCGCCTGCGCGGCTTGTCCGAGGGCGGCGCCGATGATGCGATTGTCGGGCACGTTCGGGTCGAGGCCGTGCTCGATGAGGAGGTGTTTCTGGATCCCGTTGATCTCGATCCTGATCGTGCCATCGCCCACGGGCACCGGCTCGGCCAATGAGCCGCCGTGCCTGACGCGAAGCTCCTCGAGCGCGCGGAGCGCGGCACGCGCCGCGCGACCGACGTCGTCAGGCCGCGTCTTCAATTCATCGAGCTCCTCGACGACGGTCAGTGGCACGACGACGTCGTTGTCGCCGAACGAGTGGATGCACACCGGATCCGCGATCAACACGGACGTGTCGAGCACGAGCCGAGTCCTGGTCGGAGCTCGATCGACGATCTCGCTGCCGTTCGTCGAGCCGCTCATGATCGTCGCAGCGCGGCGCGCCCTTTCGGCCTGGACGAGATCGGTCACCGCCACTCCTCTCTACGTCGTCTGGATCTGCATTGCTGCATTCCATCCCCATCGGGCCACGTGGTTCGAGGTACCCCAACGGCTTGTTGTTGTATCCCACGGCCAGCGGTCGATGGTGGATGGTCGGTCGATCGACCGTCGTGGTGGGTGCCGGCCGACGCCGGTGCTGGAAGGCGGCCGACGCCGCAGGCATCATGTCGGCGTGGACAAGTCCTGCGTGTTCTGCGACATCGTGCGTGGCTCGGTCGATGCCGACGTCGTCTTGCGTGACGACGTCGCCGTTGCTTTTCTCGACCGATCACCGCTGTTCCTCGGTCACACGCTCGTCGTGCCGCTCCGCCACGTCGTCACCCTGCCCGACCTCGATGTCGCCGAGGTCGGCCCGTTCTTCGAGCGGGTCCGACTGATCGCCGCGGCGATGCCCGGTGCGCTCGGGTCGCAGGGCACGTTCGTCGCCAACAACAACGTCGTGAGCCAGAGCGTCGCCCATCTGCATGTTCACGTCGTGCCGCGCACGCGCGGCGATGGTTTGCGCGGGTTCTTCTGGCCACGTCATCGCTACGCGGACGGCGAAGCCGCGTCGATCGCGGATGCGTTGCGACGTGAGTTGGCCGCGTTGTCGACGGAATGAGCCACTACCGCCGCGAAACACCACTTGCCAATCATTGCAGATGCAACAAGATCGATGCTTGCAACAGCACTGCGATGATGGATGTGATGACGTCGGCTCGAGGGAGCCAACGAGCCGCATCGTCGCGACTCGTCCACTCGTGATCAGAAGGAATGTCCATGACCAAGGCAGAACTCGTCGAAGCCGTCGCTGAGTCGGCAGGCGTGTCGAAGGCCGATGCCGAGCGAACGATCGGTGCCTTCTTCGACCACGTCGTCTCGTCGACGAAGAACGGTGACAAGGTCGCTTGGCCGGGCTTCGGTTCGTTCAGCACCACGAAGCGTCCCGCTCGCGTCGGACGCAACCCACAGACGGGTGCGCCGGTGCAGATCTCTGCGTCGACGGCCATGAAATTCAGCGCGAGCTCGACCCTGAAGTCCACCCTCAACCCAAAGTGAGCAACTGATGGCAGCAAAGAAGTCCACGGCCAAGAAGGCCGCAGCCAAGAAGAGCCCAGCGAAGAAGGCCCCTGCCAAGAAGAAGGCAGCGGCCAAGAAGGCTCCCGCCAAGAAGAAGGCAGCCGCCAAGAAGGCACCTGCGAAGAAGAAGGCAGCGGCCAAGAAGGCCCCTGCCAAGAAGCGCGCAGCCGCCAAGAAGGCTCCCGCCAAGAAGAAGGCAGCGGCCAAGAAGGCACCTGCCAAGAAGAGAGCAGCCGCCAAGAAGGCACCCGCCAAGAAGGCCGCTGGTCGCAAGCGCTGATCACACGGCGTCCTCGGACGTCTCACGGGCGGGGCGCCACGCCCCGCCCGTGGCGCGTCCGTAGTCGCGCCATCGCGAACGTCGAGCGCGATGGTCGGATGTCCGTCAGAGGTCGGTCATCAACTTGAAGACTTCGGCGGCACCAAGCGTGTGCGGGCGGCCGAGCTCGGCGAGGCGGTTGCGCACGCGATCGCGGAACGCCTGCAACTGCTCGTCGTCGCGCGCTTTCATGGTCGACTCGAACTGACTCTCGTGCGCCTCGAGCGCGTCGATCTTCGTCTCGACCGTCGCGCTGACGTCTTCGACGTGGTCCGGCGCGTCGGCCTCGAACAGCATGAGCGCGCTCGGCCGATGGGCGGCAAGCCCGTGCTCGGGGAAGAAGTGCGGATCGCGCGCGGCGACGACACCATCGCACGTGAGCAGACCGGCGTGCCGGTGGTCGGGGTGGAGCCGGTAGCGCTTCCACGGATCGTGGCCGAACACGACGTCGGGTCGCAGCTCGCGAAGCACTCGCGCGACCTTGCCGCGCGCCACCAGGTCACTGTCGAGCTCGCCGTCGACGTAGCCGAGGAAGCGCACTTCGCCGGCGGCGGCGCCGGCCAGCCGGCGTGCCGCGGCGCGCTGCTCGTCCTGACGGCGCGCCGCGAGTGCGACCGGATCGGCGAGTGCGTCCCACGTTCCCTTCGAGCCGTCGGTGCACACGAGGTGATGGATCGTGCAGCCGGCCGCGGCCCACTTCGCCAATGTCGCGCCGCAACCGAACTCGACGTCGTCGGGATGGGCGCCGATCGCGAGGGCCGAGCTCGGCACGTCGAGGTCGCGAGTCCACGTCATGGCGTCGGCCACGGGCGGCTGCCCTGGTTCGTTGCTGCTCATCGTCGGCCGCCGGTCAGCGCGCCACGTTCGTCACGGTGATCGCCACCGGACCGAGCGCTCCGGACACGAGGGGGTGGATCAGCGGGTGGGTCAGATCGGCGACCGTGTCGAGATCGAGCGAGAGCTCGGTGTCGTGCCGCACCGTCACTTGGCGACCGGTCGCCAGGGCCCGATCGAGATGGTGCCGGAACGAGCCGCGACCGTAGGAGGCGCGGAGCTCGATCGCGCACGGGCGGACGATGACGTTCGTCCCGTCCAGGCGTCGGTCGGGAACGATGACGATGCCACCCGGACGCGCGAGCGCCGGCAGTGACCGCGGGATCGGCAGGTCGCCGTGGCTGATGATGACGTCGTCGAAGCCCTTCCCGGCGATCGTCTCGACGCCGGCGTCGACCGCACCGTTGAGACCGAGGCCCGGGCCCCACAGCACCATGGCACCTAGCGACTCCGCCCACATCGCGACCGCGTCGTCGTCGCACGCCACGAATGTCGGCAGCGGCCGGACGGCTTCGACGACGCGTCCCGCCATCCATCGCGCGAGCGCTGCCCGGTCGGCTGCGGCGACGGTAGGCGACAGCCTGGCCTTGGCCGCGTGGAACGCCTTGACCGGGATCAGCACCGCGGGTTCCATCGCCGTCACTGTACGGAACGTCGCACGGACGCGATGGTCCCGGCGCGATGATCGGGTGATGACCACCACCGGCGTCGCGGGCGGATCGTGGCGCGCCGACGTGACGCCATGGGGAGCGATCGAACCGTGGGACGGATCGCCGAGGCTCGACTGGTTCGTCGCGGCCGACGATCGCTGGCACGTCCCGTCACGCGAGCCGGCCGTGCGACAGCAGCGATTGTCGGGCACGGCCGTCGTCGAGACACGGGTGCGGATTCCGACCGGCGACGCCGTCCAACGGGTCTATTCCGTCGCCGACGCGGGCGGACTGACCGTCGTCGAGGTCGAGAACGACTCGACACTGCCCATCGCGATCGCGTTCTCCGGCCGCGACGGGGTCCTCACCGATCGTCCGGTGGTGGCGGTGCCGATCGAGGGCATCGAGCTGCCGCCCTCCGCGTTCGTCCTCCCGGTCGGGCATCGCGCCACGACGCTCGTCGCGATCGCCCACGAGCCCTCCCGCATCGCTCGTCTCCCCGCGGGGCTGCCGAGCGCGGCGCAGGTCGTCGGCGGCTGGCGGTTGATCACCTCGACGGCGAGCCGGCTCGAGCTCCCGGCCGCCGATCGCGGCGAGGCGCTCGCCGACGCAGTGACGGCGGCGCGATGTGAGCTCGTCCTCGGCGCGCACCCATCGCCGGCGGAAGACCCCGGCGCGTTCGCGGTCGCCATCGGCGAGCTGCACCGCATCGGTGGCATGTCGAGCGTCGACGATGGCGACGTCGTCGCCGATCTCGCCGAGGCCGTGGCGGCGTTCGCGCCAAGTGCGGGTTGGCGCTCCGACGCCGCGCTCGATGCGGCACGACGCGTGCTCGCCGGTGTCGGTGAATCGCGCGCGGCGGGCGACGTTGCGCGCATCATCAACGGTCGGGAACGGACGCCACGGCCGGCGATGCCGCCCGACGGTGTGTGGTGCATCCCCTGGATCGAGGAGGGATTGATCCGACACGGCGCGTTGCTGCCGTACGGCCTGCCAACCGGATGGCTCGGCGCCAACTTCGAGGTGTTCGGCTTGCCGATCGGACCGCAGTCGCGCATCGACTACGCACTGCGTTGGCACGGGGAGCGCCCCGCCGTGCTGTGGGATGTGACGGGCGAGCCGGTCGAGCTGACCGCTCCGCTGCTCGACCCCGGTTGGAGGACCACCGCCATCAAGGGCGAGGCGCTCTGGCCGGCTCCCGCGACGTCGTTCAGCTGACTTCGTACGATCGCCCGCTCACGGTTCGAGCACGACGTCGTCGTCCGGCGCGATGCGTCCGGGCTCGAGCACCGTCGCGTAGATCCGGCTGACCGGCCCGCGGTCGTGGTGCATCAGGTTGAACGCCCGGCCGACGAACCATCCCGCGTTCTGCGAGCACGGGACCGCATACGACGACGCCTCGCACCGGGCTGTGCCGAGACGGAGTCGCACACCGGGCCGCACTCGCCCCCATTCGATACCCCGGATCGTCACGTTCTCGCCGGCCGATCCGTAGCCGATCGGATGACCCTCCGAAGCGAAGCGGTCGATCACGTCGGCGTCCCACAGGCACAACGCCTGCCACGGGCGTCCGTGATGGCGGCGGTTGGCTTGGACGTCGCCCACGACGCCGCCCCAATCGACGTCGGCGACGGGCAGCGGCAGCTTGGGGACTCCGCCACCCGACCGGTTGAGTTGGACGACCGTCCCCGACGACGGGTCGCCGAAAGCGCCGGCATCTCTCAGCGCATCGGCGACGTCACGCAGGCCGAGCCACGCCGCGCCGAGGGCATCGGCGACCTGCGCGTCGGTCCACGCCCCACTCGCGAGGCACCGCTCGGCGATCTGGCCGGCGATGTCGAGCCGATCCACTGGTGCGGCGGGGTCGATGACCTCACCCGCGGCCATCGCGATGCGATCGGCCGTCGCATCCGCCCACACGTCGGCAAACGCGCCGACGGCGGCCGGCAATTCGGGGAGACCGGTCAGATGCTCGCGCCACAGATCGGCGAGGTCGAGAAAGGTGGTGCGGGCATCCAGCTTCGTGAACTCGTATGGTCCCACCTGGTACATCGCCCCATAGTCTGGCGCGCATGGTTGTCACCGACACCGCGTCAGATCGCAACGACCACACGTTCGACGACTTGCGATTGACCGAGTGGACGTCGTGCGGCGGCTGTGCCGCGAAGTGGGGTGCCGCGCTGCTCAAGGATCTCGTCGCCGACTTCCCGGCGCCGACCGATCCGGCGCTGCTCATCGGTCTCGCCCCGTTCGACGACGCGGCCGTGTATCGGGTGAGCGACGACGTGGCGATCGTTTCGACCACCGACTTCTTCCCACCGCTCGTCGATCATCCCGCCGACTTCGGCGCGATCGCCGCCGCCAACGCCTGCAGCGACGTGTTCGCGATGGGCGGCCGGGTCGTGATGGCGATCAACGTCGCGGCGTTCCCCGAGCACTTCCCGCGCGAGGCGATCGCGGCGATCTTCGAGGCCGCCGCGACCGTGGTCGCCGAAGCGGGCGGCTCGGTCGCCGGCGGCCACACGATCCGCAACCCCGAGCCGATCTTCGGGCTCGCGGTGCAGGGCGTCGTCCATCCCGACCGTGTTTTCCGCAAGGCCGGCGCCCGCCCGGGCGACGTGCTCGTGCTGTCGAAGCCGATCGGCACCGGCCTCGCGCTCGCCGCCGGGAACTCAGCCGACAAGGCGGCGGCGATCGCCGGCATGCGTCGCCTCAACCGAACGGCGTCCGAGACGCTGCAGTCGCTCGGCGACGCGGTGCACGCGGTCACTGACGTCACCGGATACGGGCTCGGCGGTCACGGTTGGGAGGTGGCCGAGCGCAGCGGCGTTCGCGTGGTCGTCGACACGTCGGGCATCGTCGCCTACCCGGCGGCCGCCGCGGCCGCCGCGGCGGGTGCCCGCACGGGGGGCGATCCGCGCAATCGTGACTATCTGGCCGGACACCTCGACTCGAACGCGGCTGCCGGCCCGGAAGCACTGTGCTTCGACCCGCAGACGTCGGGCGGGTTGCTCGCCGCCGTCGATCCCGACGTCGTCGCAGATCTCGTCGGCGGCGGCTTCACCGACAGCTGGTGGCGCGTCGGCGAGATCGAGAGCGGCGCTCCGCTGCTGGTGCTGCGGTAGCGTCGCCGTCGATGACGGTCCGAGGACGCCCACCGACCCGGTCGGTCGAACGGGAGCTCTGGGACCAGGGGCACGACGTCGTCGTCGGCATCGACGAGGTCGGCCGGGGCGCGTGGGCCGGGCCGTTGATGGTCGGTGCCGCGATCCTGCCCAAGGAGTCGCGGGTGAACGGCGTGCGCGACTCGAAGATGCTCACGGAAACCGAGCGCGAGAAGCTGTTCGATCGCATCGCCGGCTGGTGCACCGCATGGGCGGTGGGGAGCGCCAGCCAGGAGGAATGTGACGAGCTCGGGATGGCGGAGGCCCAGCGGGTGGCGACCCGACGGGCGGTGGCCGGGCTGGGTGTCGTCCCCGACGCGGCCGTGAGCGATGGGCTGTGGAACTTCGTGTCGCCGACGGTCGGACGGGTCGAGATGCGAGTCAAGGCCGATCGCGACTGCTTGAGCGTGGCGGCGGCGAGCATCCTCGCCAAGGTCGTGCGCGACCGCGAGATGCGCGAATTGTCCGACCACTACCCGAACTGGTCGTTCGACTCCAACAAGGGATATCCGTGTCCCGACCACAAGGCCGCCCTCCAGGGCTACGGCCCGTCGGCGATCCATCGCCGCACGTGGATCTTCATGGACCACTACGTGCCCTGGCCGGGCATCGCCCGCGTCTTCCGCCCCGGCCAGCCAACCCTGTTCTGACCAAATCCCGGTTCTGTCTGCTTCAAACGAAGCCACGGGCAATCTGAAGCAGACAGAACCGGTTGGTTCGGGTCGTCAGAGCTCGTAGTAGCGGCCGCGGCCGTCGGTGGCCTCGGCGAAGCCGGTGAGCAGCGCCGACAGCCATTCGAGGACCTGGGGCGGGCCGGCCAGGCGGTAGTTGGCGGCCGTCGCGCCCGGGCCCACCCGCACGCCGAAGTCGTGGGGACGTAGACCGGCGAAGACCTCCTCATCGGTCAGGTCGTCACCGGCGAAGGCGACCACGGCGCGGCCGTAGTGATGCCGGAGGCGCTCGACCGCGTCCGCCTTGCTCGTCGACCGTGCCAGCAGCTCGACGACGGCATGCCCGGTCTTCACGTGGCCACCCTCGATCACGCTCGCCGCACCGACCAACCACTTGGTGGCCATGCGTCCGCGCTCCTCGTCCGCCTGCCGCACGTGCAAGACCGCGCTCGCCGGCTTCTGCTCGACCCACGATCCGGTCCCGGCGATCACCTCGGCCTCGCGGGCGAGGTTGCGCAAGATGTCGAGCCGGGACCGTTCGTCGTCATTGAGCTCGACCGAGGGCCCGCCGCGCGTCTCGAGCCCGTGGCTGCCGACGACGACGACATCACCGGGGAACGCGTACAGATGCTCGAGGTCGGCGACCGACCTGCCCGACACGATCGCGATCGGGATGTAGTGCGCCAGCGATCGCAGCACCGGCAAGACACCCGGGAGCAGCTCGGAGCGTTCCGCGCGCGACACGATCGGAGCCAGGACACCGTCGACGTCGAGGGCGAGCATGAGCCGGCCGCGATCGCGGGGCATGGCGGCCGTGAGCTCGGCCGGATCGATCAACTCCGGGTTCACGACGCGTCGTTCAACCTCTCGAGAAAGGCGCGCGCCCAGCCCGCCACGTCGGACGACCGCACCGCCGCCCGCATCGCCACCATGCGCTGGCGACGTTCGTGACGGTTCATGTCGACGGCGGTCATGATGGCCTCTTCGAACTGCCGCTCGTCATGCGGGTTGACGCGCACCGCGTCACTCAGCTCGTCGGCCGCCCCGGTGAACTCCGACAGGACCAGCACGCCGTCGTCGTCGAGGCGGGTCGCCACGAACTCCTTGGCGACGAGGTTCATGCCGTCCCGGAACGGCGTCACCAACAACACGTCGGCGGCCCGGTAGAGCGGGACGAGCTCGTCGAGCGGCAGCGTTCGATACAGGTAGTGGATGACCGGATAGCCGAGCCGGGCGTGGCGGCCGTTGATCTCACCGACGGTGCGTTCGATGTCGTGGCGCTCGTCGATGTACTGGTCGACACTCTCGCGGGTCGGTGTCGCCACCTGGACGAGCACGTGGCGTTCAGGATCGAGGCGGCCGGCGTCGAGCAGCGACCCGAACGTGCGGAGGCGGTTGCCGATGCCCTTGGTGTAGTCGAGCCGGTCGACGCCGAGCAGGATCACCTCGGGATCGCCGAGCCGGGCGCGGATCGTGCTGGCCCGCCGTCGCGTCGCCCGCCCGGCGGCGAGCGTCTCGAACTCCTCGACGTCGATCGAGATCGGGAACGTTCCGACGTGCGTGACGTGGTCGTCGCGGCACACGTCGTCGTCGCTGATGTGGAGGGTCAGCAACCGTCGCGCGGCGGCGATGAAGTTCTGGGCGCCGAGTTGGCGCTGGAACCCGAGCAGATCGGCACCGAGCAATCCGTTCACGATCTCGACGCGCCACGGGATGCGCGCGAACAGCTCGTACGGCGGGAACGGGATGTGGTTGAAGAACCCGATCCGCACGTCGCCGCGACGCTCGCGGAGCTGCTGCGGGACGAGTTGCAGGTGGTAGTCGTGGATCCACACGTTGGCGTTGGGCGGTGCGATCTCGGCGAGCGTGTCGGCGAAGCGCTGGTTGACGTCGACGTAGGCGTCCCACTGCCACTCGTGGTAGCCGGATTCGCGGATCGCGTCGTGATACAGCGGCCACAACGTGTCGTTCGAGAAGCCTTCGTAGTAGGCCTCGATGTCGTCGGCCGACAGCATCACCGGGTGCAGCTGCACGCCGTCGATCACGAACGGTTCGGCGTTGTCGTCGGACGCGCCCGTCCACCCGACCCATGTGCCGCCGCTCTCGCGCAGCAACGGGAACAACGCCCGTACGAGGCCGCCCGGGCTCGCCTCCCATCCGTCGTCGGTGCGCGTCACCGGAAGGCGGTTGGCTGCGATGATGAGCGGGCGCTGGGTCACAGGATTGCCAGTGCCTGATCGAGGTCGGCGACGAGGTCGGCCGAGTGCTCGATGCCCACCGACAGTCGGATGAGGTTCGATGGCACCTCGAGCGGCGAACCGGCGACGGAGGCGTGGGTCATCGCTCCCGGGTGCTCGATCAGGCTCTCGACCGCACCGAGCGATTCGGCAAGCGTGAACACGCGGGTCGCGGCGGCCACCCGCTTGGCCGCGGCCTCGCCGGCCGCGAGCGTGAAGCTCACCATCCCGCCGTAGTCGCGCATCTGCTTGGCCGCCGCAGCATGGCCGGGATGATCGGGCAACTGCGGATACAGCACGCGATCGACGGCGTCGTGGCCGGCGAGCAGGTCGACCACGGCGCGGGCGTTCTCGCAATGGCGGTCCATCCGCACCCCGAGCGTCTTCACGCCGCGCAGCACGAGGTAGCAGTCGAACGGCGCCGGCACCGCGCCCGCCGCGTTCTGCGTGAAGCGCAGGCGTTCGGCGATGCCGTCGTCGTCGACGGCGATGAACCCGCCGACCACATCGCTGTGACCACCGAGATACTTCGTGGCCGAGTGCACGACGACATCGGCACCGAGTGTGATCGGCTGTTGCAGGTACGGCGTGGCGAACGTGTTGTCGACGACCACGAGGGCGTCGTTGCGATGGGCGACCTCGGCGATCGCCTCGATGTCGATGCAGGTGAGGAGCGGGTTGGTCGGCGTCTCGAGCCACACCATCCCGGTGTCGTCCGGCCAGTTCTCGGCGATCGCGTCGAGGTCGGTGAGGTCGACCGCCGTCCACGGGAACCCGAGTGGCCCCCAGACCTTGTCGATCAAGCGGAACGTGCCGCCGTAGGCGTCGTTGCCGAGCAGGATCCGCTGCCCCTGCCGCAGGAGGCGGAGGATGGTGTCCTCGGCAGCGAGCCCGCTCGCGAACGCCAGCCCGTGGCGCGCCTCCTCGAGTGAGGCGAGACACACCTCGAGCGCGTGCCGGGTCGGGTTGCCCGACCGCGAGTACTCGAAGCCCTTGTGGACACCGACCTCGTCCTGGGCGAACGTCGTCGCCAACGTGATCGGCACGACGACCGCGCCACTGGTCGGGTCGGGCGCCTGGCCGGTGTGCACCGCCCGGGTCTCGAACGCCCAGCCCGACTGTTCCTCGAGCTCACCCACGAGTGCTCACTGGCTGGCGACCGCCTCGAAGTACGACAGGATGTCGGTGCGGGTGAGCACGCTCAACGGGCGCCCGCCCGACAGCACGAGCAGCGCCGGCGCCGTCTCGAGCATCCCGATCGCCTTCTCGAGCTGCTGGCCGACGCCGACCGTCGGCAGCTTCGGGCCCATCACCTTCTCGACCGCGGTGTCCATCACCGACGGCTCGCGGAAGATCGCCTCCATCAGCTCGAGCTCGTCGACCGATCCGGAGATCTCGGCGGCGGCGAACGGTGGCGTGTTCTTGCAGACCGGCAACTGGCTCACGCCGTTGGCGCGCATCCGCTCGATCGCGACACGCACTGTCTCGTTGGGGCTGACGTACAGCAGCGAGTCGAGCGTCGGGTTGCGTGTGTCGAGCACGGCGCCGACACACTGGTCGCACTCGCGCAGGAACCCGTAGTTCGCCATCCACGCATCGTCGAACACGCGGGAGAGGTAGCCGCGACCGGAATCGGGGTTGAACACCACGACGATGTCGTCGGGTGCCGCCCGCTTCGCGACCTTGATCGCGGCAGCGACCGCCATGCCGCCGGATCCGCCGATCAGGATGCCCTCGACCTGGCTGACGCGGCGGGCGGTGAGGAAGCTCTCCTCGTCGCTGATCGCGATCACGTCGTCGTAGAGGTCGGGCTCCCACGCGGCCGGGAAGAAGTCCTCACCGACACCCTCCACCAGATAGGGCCGGCCGGAGCCACCCGAGAACACCGAGCCCTCCGGGTCGGCGGCGATGATCTTGATCGCCGGGTTCTGCGCCTTGAGGTAGCGAGCTGTGCCGGTGAGCGAGCCACACGTCCCGGCGCCGGCGACGAAGTGGGTGATGCGGCCCGCCGTCTGGCGCCACAGCTCGGGGCCCGTCGTCTTCTCGTGGGCGGCCGGATTGTTCGGGTTGGCGTACTGGTTGGGGCGGAACGCGTCGAGCTCGGCGGTCAGGCGCTCGGCGACCTTGTAGTAGCTCTGCGGGTCGTCGGGCGGCACAGCGACCGGGCACACCACGACTTCGGCACCGTACGCGCGCAGCAGTGACACCTTCTCGGGCGCCGTCTTGTCGGTCATCACGAACACGCACTTGTACCCGCGCTGGGCGGCCACGATCGCCAGGCCGACACCCGTGTTGCCGCTCGTCGGCTCGACGATCGTGCCGCCCGGCTGCAGCGATCCGTCACGCTCAGCGGCGAGGATCATCTCGAGCGCTGGTCGGTCCTTCGACGAGCCGCCGGGGTTCGTGGTCTCCATCTTCATGGCGAGCACGCAGGGAAGATTCTCGACCTCCATCATCCGCCGCAGTCGCACGATGGGCGTGTTGCCGATCAGCTCGGCCACCGAGTCGGCGATCTCCGTGCCGTCCAGGCGAGGGTCAGCCATGCGCGGAGCGTACCGCTCAGTTGCCGCCAACCAGATCGGAATGGTGGATGGCGGCGACGTCGGGATGCGAGCGGATCCGGAACTTCAGCCAGTTGTCGCCGTACGTCGCGAACACCGGATCGTCGGGGTTGTGGTTCTGGCCGCCGATCGCCTTGGCCGCCAGATCTGGCGGCAGCTCGATCGGCGCGAGCGTCGACGCCATGCAGGGATTGAAGAAGTAGGCGACCGAGATCCGCTCGACACCAGGTGGCGGCGACACGACCCGGTGACGCGTCGCGCGCAAGTAGCCCTGCGTCGCCAGCTGCAGCATCTCGCCGAGGTTGAGGACGTACGCGCCGGCCATGTGCGGGGCCGCCACGAACCCGTCGCCGACCTGGACTTCGAGACCGCCGACGTGGTCTTGGAAGATGAAGCTCAACAGGCCCGAGTCGTGGTGTGGTCCGACGCCCTGACCCGTGTCGGCGGCGGCGTCCTGGGCGGGGTAGCGGATGATCTTGACGAGCACCTCCGGATCGGGCGTTACGACCGACTCGAACAGGTCGGCCGGTTGGCCGAGCCCGATCGCCAGGGCCCGCATCACGGCCTGACCGACGGTGTCCATCTGCGCCATCCACTCGGTGATGACCGGCCGCAGCTCGGGAACGGCCGACGGCCATTGGTTGGGGCCGCGCAACCGCAGCCACGCCGGATCGTCGGGCCCGGTCTCAACCGGCTCGTGCTCGGGGCCGATGTCGATCTGGTCGCGCCAGTCGCTGATGCCGTTGGTGTGCTCCATCCCGAGGCGCGTGTAGCCCCGGAAGTAGCGGGTGTTGGTGTTGGCGATCTCGAGCCGATCGGGCTCCGGGAGCGCGAAGAACTGGCGCGAGACATCGTGCACACGCCGCTCGAGGGCGGCGTCGACGCCATGGCCGGTGAGTTGCACGAACCCGATCTCGTGGCACGCCGTGGTCAGCTCGTCCACGAACGCCAGGGCATCGGGCGACGTCTCGTCGGCCAGGAACGCGGCGATGTCGACGACCGGGATCACCCCCCGAGCCTAAGTCCGCGACGCCGCGTCGACGCCAGTCGAACAGTTCGATTTGACTCGACACCGTGTGCGCAGCAGATCGAACAGTTCGATTTGGGCAACGCGTGGCGCGCTGACGACGGGGTGGGCGGGGTGGACGGGGGCGGTGTGACAGGGCTGTCGTATCGTCGGTGGGGATGGTGGCGACCGGGCGCTGGACGATCGAGCAGGTGGCGGCGGTGGCGCCGTCGCCGTCGTCGCTGGGCGCGGCCGAGGCGATCGCGGTGCCGCAGCGATGGGCGGGACTTGGATGCGACGACCTGATGTTGTGGGGTCGCTGCAGCGGGTCGGGCGCCGAGCCGTACGAGACGGCGGTCGATCACGTCGACGTCGCCTGGCGATGCACGTGCCCCAGCCGCCGGCTGCCGTGCAAGCACGCCATCGCCCTCCTCGTCATGTGGGTGCGCGGCATGGTGCCGGAGGCGACGCCACCGCCGGCCGTCGCCCGATGGGCACGCACACGAGCCGGTCGCGCCGATGGTCCGGCCGCCAAACCCGGTGCCGGAGCCGTCGCCGAACCCGATGGAGCCGATCGCGACGCCACGGATCGCGGATCGACGCCGCAGCCCGACACCGGTGCCGTCCCAGGCACCGGCGACGAGCCCGAACCAACCGACCGACCCGAGCCGCTGCCGCCGGCCGATGGCGACCGGGCGCGCGACGAGCGGGTCGCCCGCATGCGCGAGGGGCTCGTCGAGCTCGACCGCTGGCTCGACGATCGCATTCGCACCGGCCTCGCCGACCCGTCGCTGGCCCGCTACGCCACATGGGACGATCTCGCCGCCCGCCTGGTCGACGCCCGCGCCGGGGCCCTCGCCAACCGGATCCGCCGGCTCGCCGGGCTCGTCGGTTCCGATCCCGACTGGCACGCCCGTGTGCTCGCCGAGCTCGGCGTCCTGCACCTCCTCGCCCAGGCCGGACGGCGGCTCGCCGACCTCCCGGGGCCGCTCGCCGATTCGGTCGCCACCGCCACCGGATGGCAGGTACGCCAGGCCGACGTGCTCGCTGGAGTTCCCGACACCGATCGCTGGATCGTCGCCGGTCGCAGCGACACCCGCGAGGACCGCATCGAGGTGCGCCGGACCTGGCTGCGCGGCGCGGCAAGCGGGCGGTGGGCGATGGTGCTGTCGTTCGCGGCCTATCGCCAGAGCCTCGACCGATCGCTGACCGTCGGCACCGCGATACACGCCGACCTGCATCGCTACCCAGGGCCGGCCCTCCGTGCGCTCGTCGGCGAGCGCTTCGGTGAGCCCGAGCCGCTCGTCGCACCGCCGGCATCGTCCATCGTCGGGGCGTGCGACGAGATCGGCACCGCAGTCGCCGCCGAACCGTGGCTCGAGCGACATCCCGCAACCGTGCTCGCGGCGCCGACACGACACGGCGGGCGTTGGGTGCTCACCGACGACTCGGGCACGCTCCCCCTCCTCGCCTCACCGCGTGCGTTGGCGACGGTCCTCGCCGCCACGGGTGGCGAGCCGGCGTCGATCACCGTCGAGTGGACCCCTCACGGTGTGGTCCCGCTCACCGTTCACGCCGCCGACCGGGCGCTCGACGTCGGCCCGGTCGCCGACCCATCGTTCGTCGGAGTCGCATGATCGCGCCATCGCCTCCGCTCGACCGCTACTGGTCGGATCTGGTGACCGTCGCGCTGCTCGGCACCGACCGGCGCGATCCACCCGAGGCGCCGCCGGGGCTGCTGGCCGACCTCGTCGACGACACCATCCGCGAGTCACGCTCGCAACGGATGCTCGCCGCGGTGTCGGCCGGGGCGGCGGCCCGTCGCGCCGGCTTCGTCGCCGGCCCGGCGACCGACCGGCTGGCCCCGCCCGAACCTGATCCGCGCCCGGCGTGCCCCGCCGCCGCCGCTGCGACCTGGCGGTACGTGGTGGCCGAATGGCCGGTGCTCGAGGACGAGTGGGTGCTGACCGTGATCGAACGCGGCTGGCGACTGCCGCCCGAGGTCGTGGTGGGCCTGCTGCTCAGGCACCGCACCGACGCCACGCGCCTCGCCCGCGCCGCGGTCGCGGCCGGACCGATCGCCCGGTGGGTCACCGAGCACGTGCCCGAGCTCGCCCCGCGCACATCCGCACGCGTCGACGCCGACGCCGTGACGACCGTCCCCCTGCTCGCCGTGCCGCCCGAGCTCGCCGACCTCCTCGGCGCCGACGCCCACACGTTTGCGTCGACGCTCGGCGCTGCGTTCGCTTCCGGCCGATTCGGCGCCGCCCACAAGGCCGTGCTCGTCAACCTCGTGGCGCGTTGCCGGCCCGACGTGCTCCGCGACGCGGCGTCCGCACTGGGGGCGGTCGATCCGTTGTCGCGATCAGCCGGTCTGGCGCTGTCGCTCGCCGACCTCGCCCGCACTCGCCACCGAATGTTGGAGGAGTTGGTGAGGTGATGTCAGGCGCGGCTAGCGCGCCCCATCCGCGTCGCGCGCCGCGTCGAGCTCCTTGATCAGCTTCTTCGTGGCGATGTTCCGGTAGCTCTCCTCGACGAAGTCGTGTAGCACCTCGGCGTCATCACCGCCCAGACCGGCGACGGGGATCGTCACCCAGCCCGCCTTGCCGAGCCCGTACCCGGTCGGCATGGCACCCGCGAAGCTCATCGCGTGATCGTGTGATTCGGGGACCTTGACGGTGATCCCCGGTTCCTCGGTGCCCTCACCGAGGAAGACGAAGATCTTCTTGCCGACCTTGACGACCGAGTCACCCCACGGGTTGTCGGGCCACGCGCCCGGCAACCCGAGCGCGAGCGACTTGAGCGAGGCCATCAGCTCACTGGTCGTGTTCTTGCTCTTGGGCTTGCGGGCGGCCATCGAGACACCCCCTCGGTAACGTCGGGACGAATGGAAACGGTGGCGATCCTACGCCCGCATGCCGAGACCCAGCATGCCCACGAGCTGGCAGCGCTGGCCGCCAGCGACGATCGCGAGCGGCCCCCCAGTTGGCGGCTGTCGCCGTGGGCGGTCGTCACCTACCTGATGGGCGGCACCCTCGCCGACGGCACGGTGATCGTGCCCAAGTACGTCGGTCGGCGGCGGCTGATGGAGATCGCCGTCGCCACTCTCGCCACCGATCGGGCGCTGCTGCTGCTCGGCGTCCCTGGCACCGCCAAGACGTGGGTGAGCGAGCACCTCGCGGCCGCGATCAGCGGCGACTCGACGCTGCTCGTGCAGGGCACCGCCGGTACCACCGAGGAGACGCTGCGCTACGGATGGAACTACGCCCGCCTGCTCGCCGAGGGCCCGAGCGAGGCGGCGCTGGTGCCGAGCCCGGTGTACCGCGCGATGCGCGCCGGGTCGATCGCCCGCGTCGAAGAGCTCACCCGAATGCCGTCCGACGTCCAGGACGCGCTCGTGATGATCCTCTCCGAGAAGACGCTGCCGGTGCCCGAGCTCAACTCCGAGGTCGCCGCGGTCCGCGGCTTCAACCTGATCGCCACCGCCAACGACCGCGACCGGGGCATCAACGAGCTGTCGAGTGCGTTGCGCCGACGCTTCAACACCGTCGTGCTCCCGCTCCCCGAGACCGTCGACGAGGAGATGGCGATCGTCAACCAGCGCGTCGGCGAGCTCGGCGCCGCGCTCGCACTGCCCGCGGTCCCCGCCGGCGCCGACGAGATCCGCCGCGTCGTCACGATCTTTCGCGAGCTGCGCGGCGGTGTCACCGCCGACGGTGCGACGAGCCTCAAGGTGCCGAGCGGCACGCTGTCGACAGCCGAGGCGATCTCGGTCGTCACCAGTGGCCTGTCGCTGGCGGCCCATTTCGGCGACGGCACGCTGCGGGCAGGCGACGTGGCGGCCGGCATCGTCGGTGCGGTCGTGCGCGACCCGGTCCACGACGCCATCGCCTGGCGTGAGTATCTCGAAGCGGTCGTGCGCGACCGCGACGGCTGGGACGACTTCTACGACGCGTGCCGCGCGCTGGGCTGACGGGTCGGGCCAGTGGCCGTTCACCTGCTCGGCATCCGGCATCACGGTCCCGGCTCGGCGCGATCGGTCGTGAAGGCGTTCGACGAGCTGCAGCCCGACGTCGTGCTCGTCGAGGCGCCGGCCGAGACCACCGCCGCCCTGGCCTGGATCGGCGACGAGCAGCTCGTCCCGCCCGTCGCCCTGCTCGGCCACGTCGTCGACCAGCCACACCGGGCGGCGTTCGCCCCGCTCGCCTCGTTCAGCCCCGAGTGGCAGGCGGTCGCGTGGGCCAACGAACGCGGCGTCGTCGTGCGGGCGATCGACCTCCCGCTGGCCAACACCCTGATGCGTGCGGCCGACGATGCAGGGCTCGACGAGATCGCGCTGACCGATGGCGCCCCGGTTGATCCGTTGGGTGCGCTGGCGGCAGCGGCGGGTGAGCCCGATGCCGAACGATGGTGGGACGACGTCGTCGAGCATCGCGGCGACGGCCTGGTCGCGTTCGAAGCGGTGGCCGACGCGATGGCCGCCGTGCGCTCCGGCACGGTGCCGTCGCTCGGCGAGGAGCGGCGCGAAGCGCACATGCGGCGCGCCATCCGAGCCGCGGTCAACGACGGCTACGCCACGGTTGCCGTCGTGTGCGGTGCGTGGCACGTGCCGGCGCTCGACACCGCGGCCACACCCGCCGCCACCGACAACGCCACCCTGCGCGGCCTCCCCAAGGTCAAGGTCGGAGTCAGCTGGGTGCCGTGGACCCACCGGCGCCTGGCGGCCGCCACCGGATACGGCGCGGGTGTCCGCCATCCCGGATGGTACGACCACGTGTTCCGCCATCCCGGCCCCGACGGCGTCACCCGGTTCTTCGTCGACGCCGCACAGCTGCTGCGCGGTGCGGGCATGGCAGCGTCACCCGATCACCTCATCGCCGCGTCGCGGATGGCCGAGACGCTGTCGGTCCTGCGTGGCCGGCCGCGCCCGGGTCTCGACGAGGTGCTCGACTCCGCCGACGCGGTGATGGGTGGCTTGCCGCTCGTGCGGCGGCGGCTCGTCGTCGGCGAGGCCATCGGCGAGGTTCCGCCCGGGGCCCCGCAGGTGCCGCTGGCACGCGACCTGCTCGCCCGGCAACGCCGGGTGCGGCTGAAGCCCAAGGCCGAGCCGGCGGTCATCGAGCTCGACCTGCGCACACCGAACGGTCTGGCCCGGTCGCACCTCCTGCACCAGCTCGTCGCCCTCGGCGTCGGATGGGGCGCGCTCGAAGAGGGCCGCGGCACGAGCGGGACGTTCCGCGAGACCTGGCGAGTGGTGTGGGAGCCCGAGCTGTCGGTGCGCCTGGTCGAGCTCGCCGGGCACGGCACCACCGTCGAGCAAGCGGCGACCAACCGGCTCGTCGAGCGGGCCGCCAACGCCGACGGTCTGCTCGAGCTGGCGGCTGCCCTCGACCTGGCACTGCTCGCCCAACTCGCCGACGCTGTCGAGCCGATCGTCGTCCAGCTCTCGGCACGTGCCGCCAACGATCCCGACATCGGCCAACTGATGGCGGCGCTCGCTCCACTCGCCCACGCCCAGCGCTACGGCGACGTGCGCGCCACCGACGTGTCGGCGCTGCGGGCCGTGTTCGACGGACTCGTCGTCAGGGTGCTGGCCGGTGTCGTCGTCGCGTGCGCATCACTCGACGACGCCGCGGCGCGTGTGACGGTCGAGCGCCTGAGTGGCGTGCAGGCCGCGCTCGCGCTCGTCGACCATCCGGCGCGGCACGCCGGGCTGGCCGACGTGTTGGCCCAACTCGCCGACGGACGCGCCCACGGCCTCGTTCAGGGGCGCGCCACCCGCCTGCTGCACGACGGCGGCGACTGGGACGCGGCGCGCGTCGAGCGTCGACTCGGGCGGGCGCTGTCGGCGGGCACGCCGCCGGCGATCGGCGCCGCATTCGTCGAGGGGTTCGTCGCCGGCAGCGGCACGGTGCTGCTCCACGACGCCGATCTGCGCGATCTCGTCGACCGGTGGTTGTCGTCGTTGGCCCCCGATGCGTTCACCGACGTGATCCCACTGCTGCGCCGCACGTTCGGCGCGTTCGAACCGGCCGAACGGCGTCAGCTCGGCCGGCTCCTCGCCGGCGAGGCGCGCGAGGCGCCCACCGGGTTCGGCCCCGAGATCGATCCCGCGCGCGCCGAGGCCGCCCTGCGCACGGTGCGCTTTGCGTTCGGGCTCCCGGTCGACTCGGACGACTCCGCGGGGGATCCGCCATGACCGACGTGATGCGCGTGTCGGAGACCGAACGGATGCGGCGCTGGCGACTCGTGCTCGGCGGTGGCGACGCCGACGGCACGGACACGGCGCTCGACGGCGACGACGCCCGCATCGACGCCGCGCTCGGCGCGGTGTACGACGAGTCGGGTGCGGCCGCGCGCGACGGCGGCGACGGCGGACGGCGAACCCGCGGTCGCACCATCGGGCGGGCCGGCGGGCTCGGGCGGTCGGCGCCGAGGGTCGCGCGTTGGCTCGGCGACATCCGGCGCTACTTCCCGTCGCCGGTGGTGCAGGTGCTGCAACGAGACGCGATCGAACGCCTCGATCTGCGCCGGCTGCTGCTCGAGCCCGAGATGCTCGAAGCGGTCGAACCCGATCTGCACCTGGTCACGTTGCTCGTCGAGCTCAACCGCCTGTTGCCAGACGAGACGCGGGCGACCGCCCGCACCGTCGTCGCCCGGGTGCTCGCCGACGTCGAGCAGCGGCTCGCCGACCGCACCCGCCAGGCGGTCGACGGCGCGCTCGCCCGCGCCAACCGCTCGCGGCGGCCGCGGCCGGGCGACATCGACTGGCCCCACACGGTGCACGCCAACTTGCGCCATTGGCTGCCCGAGTACCGAACCGTCGTGCCCGAGCGACTGATCGGCTACGGGCGGCGCCACCGCAGCCTCGCCCGCGACGTGATCATCGCCATCGATCAGTCGGGCTCGATGGCCGACAGCGTCGTGTACGCGTCACTGTTCGGCGCCGTGCTGGCCCAGCTCCCGACGTTGCGCACGCATCTCGTCGCGTTCGACACGTCGGTCACCGACCTCACCCCGCTCCTGCACGATCCCGTCGACGTTCTGTTCGGCGTGCAGCTCGGGGGCGGCACCGACATCGCCCAAGCGCTCGGCTACTGCCGGCGGCTCGTGACCCGGCCGCGCGACACGGTGCTCGTGCTGATCAGCGACCTGTTCGAAGGTGGTAACGCCGAGCTGCTGCGGACTCGTGTCGCCGAGCTCGTGCGGGCCGACGTCACCGTGTTGTGCCTGCTCGCCCTCAGCGACGACGGTGCACCCGTGCACGACCATGTGGCCGCGGCCGACCTGGCGGCGCTCGGCGTCACGGTGCTGGCGTGCACCCCCGACGAGTTCCCGGAGGTGCTGGCGGCCGCGCTGGATCGGGTGTGAGCGACGGTGAAACGGACCTGACCCTCACGAGTCGGCGACCAGACGTGGGACGCTCCGGCGTGGGGTGAGCCGACTCAATCAAGCATCGTCTTTTGCGTGCCGACCTTGAGCTCGCGGAACGGGGACGTCGAGTCGATGCCGGCATCCTTCGGCAGGCCCAGCACGCGCTCGCCGACGATGTTGCGCATCACCTCGTCGCTGCCGCCGGCGATGCGTCCGCCGGGCGTGCCGAGCACGAGCTGGCTCCACGCGTAGGTGCCCCACTCGCCGGTGTCGGCGATCATCTTCGGCCCGAGCACGTGGGAGACGAAGTCGCCCATCCGGCGCATGATCATCGTGCCGCCGAGCTTGGCCATGCTCATCTCCGGCCCCGGCATCTGGCCGGCGCGGATCTTGTCGAGGGCGCGTTGGTTGTTCATGTTCTGCACCCGCGACCGGATGACGAGATCGGCCAGCTCCTGGCGCACGAGTGGATCACCGGCGAGCCCGAACGCCTTCGTCATCGCCACGAGGCGGGTCAGCAGGTTGTTGCCACCTCCACCTCCGGCGCCGATCGCGGAGCGCTCGTTCATGAGCGTGGTGAGGGCGACGCTCCACCCATTGTTGAGGTCGCCGAGACGATCGTCGTCGGGGACC
>DATMDV010000129.1:0-2249 GCA_035557475.1 Ilumatobacteraceae bacterium | reverse complement strand
CGCGAGTAGAGCGTGACGCCGTCGGGGACGTCGCGCCACAGGTTCTCGGCGGTGCCGTCGTACTCGTCGGCGAGCACGGTGCACACCTCGTGGATCCGGCGACCCATGGCGGCGGGGAAACGGTGGATCGCCGGCTTGGCGGTGCACACCGCGACGAACTCGTCGACGTCCATCGACGCGATCTTCGTCGCGTCGAGGTGGCCGAGGCGCTCGTAGAGCTTGGCCGGACCGGCGAACGCCCACTCCATCGGGACCTGCTGGTCGAGCAGCATGCCGAGGAGGAGAGCGGTGCTGTGGGTGTTGAGCAACCCGTCGGCGGTCGTGTCACCGGTGATGTAGAGCGTGCCTGGCATGCGATCAGCCTGTCACGCGTTGAGGGGATCGATCGCCTCGGGGTCGATGTCGTATCGCGCGATCGCGTCCGACACCGCTGACACGTCGGCGAGGCCGGCCTCCACCAACCCGGTGAGGGTGGCGACGACGACGTGGCCGGCGTCGATCTCGAAATGCCGGCGCAAGGCCTCGCGTGTATCGGAGCGCCCCATCCCGTCGGTGCCGAGGATGTTGAACGGCCGGTCGCGCGGGACGAACCTGGCGATCTGGTCGGGCACCGCCTTCATGAAGTCGGTGACTGCCGTGATCGGCCCGGCCGCCGTGTCGAGCATCTGGGTGACGATCGGGACCCGCCGCTCCTCGGTGGGGTGGAGGCGGTTCCAACGTTCGACCCCGAGCGCCTCCTCGCGGAGACGTTTGTAGCTCGTCGCCGACCACAGTTCGGCGGAGGTGTTGTAGTGCTCGGCGAGCTCGGCCGCGGCGTGGCGGGCGATCCCCTGGGCAGATCCGGAGAACAGGATCGTCGCCCGCTTCTCCGGCTCCGGTGGACCGGGTGCCCAGCGATAGAGCCCGCGCATGATGCCGTCGGCGACCGCCGGGTCGGCCGGCACTGGCGGCATGACGTAGTTCTCGTTGTAGAGCGTCAGGTAGTAGAAGACGTCGCGATCTTCGTCGGCGGTTGTCGCTCCGTACATCCGCTCGAGCCCGGCCTGCACGATCGCGCCCACCTCGTAGGCGAACGCCGGGTCGTAGGCCTGGCACGCGGGCACTGTGCTGGCGAGCACCAACGAGTGGCCGTCCTGGTGCTGCAGGCCTTCGCCGTGCAGCGTCGTACGACCGGCGGTGGCGCCGAGCAGGAAGCCGCGCGCTCGCGAGTCGGCGGCCTGCCAGATGAGGTCGCCGACGCGTTGGAAACCGAACATCGAATAGAACGTGTAGAACGGCACCATCGGGATCCCGCGCGTCGCGTAGCTGGTGGCGGCGGCGATGAAGCTCGCCATCGAGCCGGCCTCGGTGATGCCCTCTTCGAGGATCTGACCCTTCTTCGACTCGCTGTAGCTGAGCAACAGGTCGTGGTCGACGGACTCGTACTTCTGCCCCTGCGCGGCGTAGATGTGGAGCTCGCGGAACAGGGCGTCCATGCCGAACGTGCGGGCCTCGTCAGGGATGATCGGCACGACCCGCGCCCCGATCGCTTCGTCACGGCAGAGGTTCCGCAACAGGCGGGTGAAGCCCATCGTGGTGCTCACCTCCTGCTTTCCTGAGCCCGCTCGCATCTCCTCGAACGGCTTGTCGCTCGGCATCGAGATCGGGCGCCGCGCCCGCGTCGACCGCTTGGGGATCGAGCCGTCGAGGGCCTTACGGCGCTCCATCATGTACTGGTACTCGATCGAGTCTTGGCTGGGGCGGAAGTACGGCGGGTCGTCGGCTTCGATCGCCGATTCGGGGATCTCGTCGTGGAGGTACAACCGGTCGCGCAGGGCGACGAGCTGTTCCTTCGTCATCTTCTTGATCTGGTGCGTCGAGTTGCGGCCCTCGAAGCCGGCGCCGAGCGTCCACCCCTTGATCGTCTTGGCGAGGATCACAGTCGGCCGGCCGCTGCCGAGGTTCTCGGTTGCGGCCTTGTAGGCGGCGTACAGCTTGCGGTAGTCGTGGCCGCCGCGGGGGAGGTTGCGCAGCTCGTCGTCGGAGATGTGCGACACGATCTCGCGCAGGCGTGGGTCAGGACCGAAGAAGTGATCGCGGATGTACTCGCCGCTCTCGACCGAGTAGCGCTGGAACTGTCCGTCGAGGGTGTTGTTCATCTGGTTGACGAGCACACCGTCCTTGTCGAGCGACAACAACTCGTCCCACTTCGATCCCCAGATGACCTTGATCACGTTCCAGCCGGCGCCCCGGAACACGGCCTCGAGCTC
>DATMDV010000128.1:0-4434 GCA_035557475.1 Ilumatobacteraceae bacterium | reverse complement strand
CGAATCGGTACGCGCCCGAGCACTTGCAGGTCGCGGTCGCCGACGGTGACGTCGACCGCGTCGTCGACGAGCTGCAGAACGCGGGCGAGATCCTCGTCGGCCAGCACACCCCGTTCAGTGCCGCCAACTTCGTGATCGGCTGTCCGGCGTCGTTGCCGACAAGTGGCTTCGCCCACGTGTCGTCGGGCATCACGGCCAACGCGTTCTTGAAGCGAACGGCCGTCGCGAGGGCGGATGCCGGGGCACTGGCACGCATGACACCGTCAGTCATCGCCCTCGCCGAGCACGAAGGTTTTCCCGCTCACGCGGCCGCACTCCGACGGCGCGGGTGATGCGGCGCGTACGCTCGTGTCGTGACGTTGATACTGCTGGTCGAAGATGACGAACGGATCAGTGAGCCGCTCGTGCGGGTGCTGGTCTCGGAAGGCTTCACCGTCACCCACGTCGACGGTGGCAAAGACGCCCTCGCGGCCGTCGACCGCGACCGCCCGGACCTCGTGCTGCTCGACCTGACACTGCCCGACATCGACGGGCTCGACGTGTGCCGCAAGCTGCGCGCCGAGATCCCCGACCTCCCGATCGTCATGCTGACCGCCCGGGCCGAAGAGATGGACGTGATCGTCGGGCTGGGTGCCGGGGCCGACGACTACATCGCCAAGCCGTTCCGGCTCGCCGAGCTCATCGCCCGCGTGCGCGCCCGGCTCCGGGTCGTCGAACAGGCGACGCGCGCGACCCCGCTGCTCGAAGGTGCCGGCCTTCGCGTCGACCGCGATGCCCGCCGGACCTTCATCGACGACCGCGAGATCGAGTTGACGTCGAAGGAGTTCGATCTGCTCGCCTTGTTGATGAGCCGCCCAGGGGTCACGTTCACCCGTGAGCAGATCATGAACCAGGTCTGGGACGAGCACTGGTGGGGCTCGACCCGCACGCTCGACACGCACGTGTCGACCTTGCGCAAGAAGATCGGCGACGACAGCGATCCGCCTTCGATCGTGGTGACGATCCGCGGGGTCGGCTTCCGCTTCCAGGGCTGATCAGGCACCAATCGTGCGCCGTCGCCTCGTCGTCTCGACGATCGCGATCGTGCTGGTCGTGCTCACGGCGCTGGCGATCCCGGTCGGGATCGTCGTGTACAGCTCGGCCGAGTCCGAACTACGGGGGCGGCTGGAGGAGCAGATCGTCGCCATCTCGAGCGCCCTGGCCGACGACTACGCGGCGGGACAGCCGCCGGACCTGGAGCGGCTCGGGTCGTTGGTCAGCGCCGGCGATGGGCTGCGGATCACCTCCATCGAGGACGGGGTGATCGTCGATCAGGTCCCGCGCGGAATCGTGGATCCGATCTCGGTGGTACGCAGCGGTCCGCGCAACACCCAGATCGAAGTGATCGCCGACAGCGCCCCGCTCGACAACCGCTTCCGCGAACAGACCTACATCCTGCTCGCCCTGGCCGCCGGGGCCGTCCTCGCCGCCGCTGGGCTGGCCGCGGTGCAGGCACGCCAGCTGGCGCGTCCCCTCGAACGCGTCGCTGCGACGGCGGCCCGCTTCGGCGACGGTGATTTCAGCTCCTCCAAGTTGCCCGCCACCCAGATCCCCGAGATCGACCGCATCACGAACGCGCTGCGCATCAGCGGCGCCCGAGTCGACCGGATGCTGTCGACCGAGCGCCACTTCACGGCCGATGCGACCCACCAGCTCCGCAGCGGCCTCACGGGCATCGCGATGCGGTTCGAGATCCTCGCCCGCCATTCGAACCCTGAGGTCGTCGACGAGGCCCTGTCCGGGTTGTCGCAGACCGAGCAACTCAACGCCACGATCGACGAGTTGCTGGCCGCGACACGTGATAGCACGACCCGGGAGCGCACGACGTTCGACTTGGTCACCGTCGTCGACGACCACGTCGCCGAATGGAGCCCGCGGTTCGCCGAAGCGCGACGCTCGATCGCCGTCATCACGATGGAGACGTCGCGGGTGGTGGGCACCAAGGGTCTCGCCGGTCAGGTGATCGACATCCTGATCGACAACGCGCTTCGCCACGGCCGCGGTTCGGTGACGCTGCTCGTCGAGGACACCTCGGTGACCGTGATCGATCAGGGTCCAGGGCTGAGTGACGCCGATGTCAAATCCGTGTTCGAAGGGCCGAACGATCCGTCGGCGCCGCACGGCCGCGGCCTGCCCCTTGCCAGGCGTCTGGCACAGGTCGATGGCGGCAGCGTCGACATCGCCGCGGCGCGGCCGCTGCGTGTGCGCTACCGGCTCGTGCGCGCCTGAACGGAGCCCGTTCGACGCTCAGCCGCTGGTCAGACGGTTTCCGGCGGCACCAAGATCAGCCCGGCGCGGCGCTGGAAAACGGCCCGTGATCTGGGCCGAAAAACCAGTCGCCGCCTCCAGGAGGCGGGAACCCTGGAGGCGGCGAGCGGAAGGAAACATCAGCAGTCTGCACACGTTTGTGTTCGCGCTGAATGTGGTCGAAGTCAAGTTTGTGCAAAGTCTGAGGGCGAAACAGTGAGTGCGTCGCCGGCCACGTCGACGACGATCGATCCGCCCTCGTGGACCTTGCCCTCGAGGATCAGCACCGCCGCGCGATCGCCGATTTCCCGTTGAATCACACGTTTCAGCGGCCGCGCGCCGAACGCCGGGTCGTACCCCTCACGGGCCAGCGCCACGAGCGCGTCCTCGGTGACGGTCAAGCCGATCCGCCGTTCGGCCAGGCGGGCCCGGAGGCGATCGATCTGGATAGTCACTATCCGCGCGAGATCAGCCTCTGTTAGTGAGCGGAACCGGATCATGTCGTCGATCCGGTTGATGAACTCGGGCTTGAAGAACTGGTTCGGGTCGCTCTGCAGGTTCGACGTCATGATCAGCACGCAGTTCGTGAAGTCGACCGTGCGGCCCTGCCCGTCGGTCAGGCGCCCGTCGTCGAGCACCTGCAACAGCACGTTGAACACGTCCGAATGCGCCTTCTCGATCTCGTCGAGCAGCACGACCGAGTACGGGCGCCGGCGCACCGCTTCGGTGAGCTGGCCACCCTCGTCGTACCCGACATAGCCGGGAGGCGCGCCGATCAGCCGGCTGACCGAGTGCTTCTCCATGTACTCGCCCATGTCGATGCGCACCATCGCCCGCTCGTCGTCGAACAAGTACTCGGCAAGTGCCCGGGCGAGCTCGGTCTTGCCGACGCCCGTCGGGCCGAGGAACAGGAACGACCCGATCGGCCGGTTCGGATCGGAGAGCCCGGCCCGGCTGCGGCGGATCGCGTTCGAAACGGCGACGACCGGTTCGTCCTGGCCGATCACACGCTGATGGAGTTGCTCCTCCAGGTGGATGAGCTTGGCCATCTCGCTCTCCATCAGCCGCGAGACCGGTACGCCGGTCCACTTCGACACGACCTCGGCGATGTCCTCGGCGTCGACCTCCTCCTTGAGCATCCGCTTCTCGCTCTGGAGCTCGTCGAGGTGGGCGGTCGCCTCGTCGATGCGGCGTTCGAGCTCGGGGATCCGGCCGTAGCGGATCTCGGCGGCGATGTTGAGATCGGTCTCGCGCTCGAGCTGGGTGCGGAGCTGTTCGAGCTCCTCTTTCAGGTTGCGGATCGCGGCGATCGCCTGCTTCTCACCCTCCCAGTGGCGCTTCATGTCGGCGACCTGGGCGTTGAGCGCGGCGAGCTCGTCGTGCAGCGCATCGAGACGCTCGAGCGACGCCGTGTCGCTCTCCTTCTCGAGCGCGACTTGTTCGATCTCGAGCTGCAGGATCCGGCGCTCGACGACGTCGATCTCGGTCGGCATCGAGTCGATCTCGATGCGCAGCTTGCTCGCCGCCTCGTCGACGAGGTCGATCGCCTTGTCGGGGAGGAACCGGTTGGTGAGGTAACGGTTCGACAGGACCGCCGCCGACACGAGTGCCGAGTCCTGGATGCGCACGCCGTGGTGCACTTCGTAGCGCTCCTTGAGGCCGCGCAGGATGGCGATCGTGTCCTCCACCGAGGGCTCGCCGACGTAGACCTGCTGGAACCGCCGCTCGAGCGCGGCGTCCTTCTCGACGTGTTTGCGGTACTCGTCGAGCGTGGTGGCGCCGATCATGCGCAGTTCGCCGCGGGCGAGGAGCGGCTTGATCATGTTGCCGGCGTCCATCGCCCCTTCCGCCGCGCCCGCGCCGACGATGGTGTGCAGCTCGTCGACGAACGTGATGATCTCACCCTCGGCATCGGTGATCTCCTTGAGGACGGCCTTCAGCCGCTCCTCGAACTCACCGCGGTACTTCGAGCCGGCGATCAGCGACCCCATGTCGAGGGAGATGAGGCGCTTGTCCTTCAACCCTTCCGGCACGTCGCCGTCGGCAATGCGGCGGGCGAGGCCCTCGACGATGGCGGTCTTGCCGACGCCCGGCTCGCCGATCAGCACCGGGTTGTTCTTGGTGCGGCGCGACAGCACCTGGATGACG
>DATMDV010000127.1:0-18591 GCA_035557475.1 Ilumatobacteraceae bacterium | reverse complement strand
CACGAGCACGCAGGAGCACTCACGCTCGTCACGCTCGGTCCGCTCACCAACATCGCCAGGGCCCTGCAACGCGATTCGACGCTGCCGGAGCGAATCCCTCGTTGCGTCGTGATGGGCGCCGTCGCCGATCACGTCGGCAACACGAACCCGGTCGCCGAGTTCAACATGTGGGTCGACCCGCACGCTGTCGACGTGGTGCTGGGGTCCGGGCTCGCAATCGAGCTCGTGGGCTGGGACATCTCCCGGCTCTACGCGGTGCTGGATCCGGCAGACGCAGCCGAGATCCGCTCGATCGGCACGCAACTCGCCGAGTTCTGCATCGACATCCAGGCGATCGTGAACACGTTCGCGTTGCACGAGACGAAGCTCGCCGGCTTCGACCTCCCCGATCCGATCGCGATGGCCTACGCGATCGACCCATCGATCGCCACCGAGACCCGTCGGCTCCACTGCGAGGTCGAGACGGTGAGCTCGATCACCCGGGGGATGGTCGTGATGGACCTGTTGGGGCTCACAGGACGCGAACCGAACGCACTCGTCGTGACGGCTGCCGACCGGAGCGGGTTCCTCGCGATGTTGCGTGCCGCCGTCAGCTGACCGGCGACGGCGGACTCAGCCGGCGAGCTCGCACCAGTCCTTGTAGCGGTCTTCCTGGCCGCGCACCGCCCGGGCGTACACCTCGGCGATCGCCTTCGTCTTCGGACCGGGGCACGGCAGGACGCGGTCGTCGACGGAGTTGACCGAGCTGACCTCAGCGGCCGTCCCGCACACGAACGCCTCCTCGGCGATGTACAGGTCGCTGCGGGCGAGGTTGTCGACCCGCACCTCGAAACCGAGGTCGCGGGCGATCGTCATCACCGAGTTCTGCGTGATGCCCTCGAGGGCGCCGGCCGACAACGGCGGCGTGATGAGGATGTCGTCGCGCGACACGAACAGGTTCTCGCCCGAGCACTCGGCCACGAGCCCGTTGGGGGCGAGCATGATCGCCTCGTCGTAGCCGGCCTTGAGCGCCTCGACCTTGGCGAGCGACGAATTGACGTAATTCCCGGTGGTCTTCGCCGCCGGCGGCATCGTGTTGTGGTCGTGGCGGGTCCACGACGAGATCTTCATCCGCACACCCTTGGTGACGGCGTCGTCGCCGAGGTAGGCGCCCCACGGCCAGCAGGCGATCGCCACGTCGACGGTGCACGGCAGCGTGTTGAGTCCCATCTCGCCGTAGCCGAAATAGGCGATCGGCCGCACGTAGCAGGCGTCGAGGCCGGTCGACGCCACCGTCGCCTTGGTCGCCTCGATCAGCTCGTCGACGGTGTACGGCAGCTCCATTCCGAGGATCTTGGCGGAGTTGGCGAGGCGCACGATGTGGTCGGTCAGGCGGAACACGGCCGGGCCATCGGCCGTCTCGTAGGCGCGGATGCCCTCGAACACGCCCATGCCGTAGTGGAGGGTGTGGGTGAGCACGTGCACCTGGGCCTTGTCCCAGTCGACGAGCTCGCCGTTCATCCAGATCTTCGGGGTCGGGGTGATGGGCATGTCCCTATTCTCTCACCCGGGCGGCGATTTCGTCACCGACCGAGGTGGTGCTCCCGCTAACGGGATCCGAGCACGCCTTGCGGATCCGGTCGGCGGCATCGTCCTCGCCGAGGAAATCGAGCATCAACGCGGCGCTGAGGATCGCCGCGGTCGGGTTCGCCGCGCCGGTGCCGACGATGTCGGGCGCCGACCCGTGCACTGGTTCGAACATCGACGGACCAGTGCGCGCCGGGTTGAGGTTGGCGCTGCTCGCCATCCCGATGCCACCTGACACCGCACCGCCGAGGTCGGTGAGGATGTCGCCGAACAGGTTGTCGGTCACGATCACGTCGTAGCGATGTGGGTCCTGGACGAAGTAGATGCACGCCGCGTCGACATGGTTGTAGGCGGTCGCGATGTCGGGAAACTCCGACGCGACGGCGTCGAACGTGCGCTGCCACAGATCGCCGGCGAACGTGAGCACGTTGGTCTTGTGGACGAGCGTGACATGTTTGCGCTCACGGCCGGCCGCCAGCTCGAACGCGTAGCGCACGCAGCGCTCGACTCCCATCCGGGTGTTGACCGAGCCCTGGGTCGCGACTTCGTTCGCAGTACCTCGACGCAGCACCCCTCCCTCGCCGACGTAGGGGCCCTCGGTGTTCTCGCGGATGACCACGAACGCATGCGGCCGGTCGTGCCCCGGAGCCGTCCCGACGAATGGACGTTGATTCACGTACAGGTCGAGCTCGAAGCGCATCTTGAGCAACAGCCCGCGCTCGATCACTCCTGGCGGCACGTCGGGCGTGCCGACCGCGCCGAGCAGGATCGCGTCGAAGCCGCGCAGCTCGTCGAGCGTCGCGTCCGAGAGGATCTCACCGTCGCGCAGGTATCGGGCGCCTCCCAGATCGAACTCGGTGGTGGCGAGGTCGACGCCGGCGGCACGAACCACCTTGACCGCCTCGGCCGTGACCTCCGGCCCGATCCCGTCGCCGCCGATCACCGCGATCCGATGCGGACCAACTCCGTCTGTCCCAGTCCCCTCCGTCACGGCGCCGACTCTAGGCCGCGGCCCCGAAACGCCAGCGAAAGGGACGACTCGGCCGCCGGTAGGCTGTCCGCCCCATGGCAGCCAACCAACTGTCCCGCTCGGCGTACGAACGCCTGACCGCCGAATTCGACGATCTGACCACCCGCGGGCGGATCGAGGTCGCCGAGAAGATCGAGCGCGCCCGCGAGATGGGCGACCTGTCCGAGAACGGCGATTACCACGCGGCCAAGGACGAGCAGGGGCACATGGAGGGCCGGATCCGCCAACTCGAGCACCTGCTCGAGAACTCCGAGATCATCGAAGGCGGCGCCGACGGCATCGTCGCGGCCGGCACCATCGTCACCCTCGTGTACGAGGGCGACGACGACGAGGCGGCCGAGCGCTACCTCGTCGGTCACATCGAGGAGCAGGTCGGCGGTCTCGACGTCATCAGCCCGACGGCCCCGCTCGGTGCCGCCCTGGTCGGTGCCGAGGCCGGCCAGTGGGTGTCGTACCAGGCGCCGAACGGCGAGCTGCGGGTACGCGTCCTGAAGGTCGAGCGGGCCTGAGCGACCTCGTCGTCAACGACTCGATCTCGGCCCCATCGCTCCCGCCGGGGTACGACATCGAGCTCGAAGGACGCGGCACGATCCATCTGCGCGACCTGGCCGGCCCGCCCGGTGCACCGGCGATCGCCCTGCTCCACGGCTGGACGGCGACCGCCGACGTCAACTGGCACACGTGCTACGAGCCCCTCGCCAGGCACTACCGCGTATTTGCGTACGACCATCGCGGTCACGGACGAGGGATCCGGAGCAAGCGAGCTTTTCGTCTCGACGACGTCGCCGACGACGTCGTCGCCGTCGCCGACGCGCTCGGGATCGACCGGTTCATCCCGGTCGGCTACTCGATGGGTGGCGCGGTCGCCCAATTGGTGTGGCATCGACATCGCGAACGGGTCGATGGCCTGGTCCTCTGTGCGACGGCGCCGTACTTCGCCGAGCTCCGTGGCGAGCGGCTGTCGTTCCTCGGCCTGACCGGGCTCGCCGCCCTCGCCAGGGTCACCCCGGCGCAGGCTCGCGAATGGTTGACCGAGCAGTTCTACCTGCAGCGCAAGAGCCTGATCTGGGAACCATGGGCGGTGCAACAGGCCGCATCGCACGACTGGCGGATGATGCTCGAGGCCGGCAGCGCGATCGGCAACTTCACGTCGAGTGCGTGGATCGGGCAGATCGACGTGCCGACGTCGATCGTCGTCACGATGCGCGACGCCACCGTCCCGTTGCGGCGTCAGGTCGAGTTGTTCGATTCGATCCCGGGCGCCGAGGCGTTTCGCGTCGACGGCGAGCACGACGCCGTCGTGACCAGGACCGATCAGTTCGTGCCGACACTGCTGCGGGCGATCGGGTCGGTTGTGAGCCGGGTCGACCGCGGGTCCCTGACGTCCGACCTCCACTAGCGTCGCTCCGGTGCGCCGCCCCCTCGCTCTCGCCCTCGCCGCCGCGCTCGCACTCGGGGCGTGCGGCGACGACACGAGCGAATCCGACGGCACCGCCGTCGATTCCACCACGGTCGACGACGTCGAGCTGGTTCCCGGCGAGTCGACCACGACCGTGCCACGCACACCCAAGCCCAGCGTTTCGGTGCCGGCTCAGATCCCGACCGAGCTCCAGATCACCGACCTCGTGGCCGGCACCGGATACGCCGCGGCGCTCGGCGACACGGTCGTGGTCGACTACGTCGGCGTGCGAACCGCCGACGGCGTCGAGTTCGACAGCAGCTACGAGCGCGGCATCCCATACGACTTCCCCCTCGGCCAGGGTCGCGTGATCGCCGGCTGGGATCAGGGCCTGATCGGGATCCAGGTGGGGACGACACGCCAGCTCGACGTGCCCTCCGAACTGGCCTACGGCGACAGCCCACCCGGCGGTTCGGCAATTCAACCCGGCGATGCGCTGACGTTCGTGATCGAGGCACGCGGGGTGATTCCGGCCCCGGATCCTGCCGACGCGCCGACCGACGTCGCGCTCGAGCCATCGGTCGACGCCTCCGAGCTCTCGTCCGTCGACCTCGTCGTCGGTACCGGTGAGCCGGTCGCGGCCGGCCGGACCGCAGTGATCCACATGCTGCTCGTGCAGGGCGACACCGTCGAGGTCTTGTTCAACACGTGGGAGAACGGCGAACCGTTCTCGTTCCAACTCGTCGAGGGTGGTTCGATTCCTGGGCTCGTCACCGGGATCGAGGGGATGCGCATCGGTGGCCGGCGGGTCATCACGATCCCGTTCGACGAGGCGTTCGGTCCCGGCGGTGATCCGCAGCTCGGACTCCCGGCCAACACCGACCTGATCGTCGTCGCCGAGTTGTTCGGGACGTACTGACAGCGCGCGACCCTGTGCGGGTCAGACGCCCTCAGCGGTCACTCCGGAGGTTGTTCGGAACCCGACTCTCGGACGGCGCGCTCGGCGGCGGAGAAGCCGATCTTGGAATGGGTGCCGTCACAGAACGGCTTGCTCGTCGACCCGCCGCAGCGGCACAGGGCGATCGTCGCCCGATCGATCTGGTACTCGCCCCCGTCGGCATCGTGAATGGTCACAGGCCCCTTGATCAGGTATGGCCCGTTCTCCAGCGGCGTGATGGTGACGGCGATCTCGCTCATGACAGTTGTCTACACCACCCAGCTGCAACGCGGTGCGCGCCGATGATCGAGCGCTGGTTGTCCGCAGCCGAGGCGGCCCATCGGCCACGGGTCGACCTGCGCACAATGACGCATGCTCCGCGTGACCGACGATCATCGCCGGGCCCGGATCGCCCGCCGGCACGGCCTCCAGGCCGACCATCGGTACGACGACATCGGGACCGCCACGACGGCGATGACTGCGCTGCACGCCACCGAGCCCACAACCCCGCACCTCGCCCTGCATGCCCGCGTGCGCGAGCTCACGGTCGACGACGTCGAAGCCGCGCTCTACGACGAGCGGTCGCTCGTGAAGGTGATGGCGATGCGGCGCACCCTGTTCGTCGTCACGCGTGAGCTGCTTCCCGCCGTGGCCGGGTGTGCTGGACGACGGGTCGCCGAGGCCGAAGGCCGGCGACTCGCCAAGGAGGCCGGCGTCCTCGGGGGGCAGCTCGGCGCGGATTGGATCGCCGCGGCGTCGACGGAGATCGTGGAACGTCTGACCGGAGCGGAGCTCTCGGCGCGGGAGCTGCGTGGCGCGCTGCCCCACCTCGGGGGGACGTTCACTTCAGCGCCCGGGACGAAGTGGTCGGCGGAGGTGTCGACGATGTCGCGGCTCCTCACGATCCTCGCCGCCGCCGGAGACGTCGTGCGCGGGCGCAACGCCGGGCATTGGCGGATCTCCCGGCCGTTGTGGACGTCGATGGCGAGTTGGCTCGGCGAGGAGATGACGCCCAGCGAGCCCGGGGCCGGCTGTGTCGAGCTCGTCGGTCATTGGCTGTGGACGTTCGGCCCGGCGACCGAGGCCGATCTCGTCTGGTGGCTCGGGTCGACGAAGGCCATTGTCCGTAAGGCGCTGCTCGATGTCGAAGCGGTTGAGGTCGTGCTGGAGGGCGGATCGACCGGATGGGTGCTGCCCACCGATACTGCGGACCTGGAAGCACCGGCGCGGGCTGAGCCGTGGGTCGCCCTGTTGCCGACGCTCGATCCGACGACGATGGGGTGGCGGGAGCGGGCGTTCTACCTCGACCCGGCGCACACGCCGTACCTCTTCGACTCGGCAGGCAACGCCGGGACGACGGTGTGGGTGGACGGGCGAATCGTCGGGTGCTGGGTGCAGGATGAGGAGGAGCGGGTCCGGCTGATCGTCGTGGAGGAGATCTCCCGGGACGCGCGGCGGCTGCTCGACGCCGAGGCGTCCCGCCTCGACGAGTTCCTGCGTGGCGCGCACATCACGAACGTGTTCGCTTCTCCGCAGATGAAGCAGATGCGACTCGGCTGACGCGTCACAACGCCCTCAACCCCGTGTCTGTGTCACCGTTACCGGCGATCTTCGCCGATGTCGGTGACACAAACACGGGTCAGCCGTCGCGGAGGTCGAGGCCGAGGTCGAGCACCCGCGCCGAATGGGTCAGTTCACCGACGGCGATGAAGTCGACGCCGGTCTCGGCCACCCGGCGCGCGACCTCGACCGTGAGACCGCCACTCGCTTCGAGCTGGACGCGCGGTGCGTGATCGTCGCGGTATGCGACGGCGGCGCGTGTCGTCTCGAGGTCGAAGTTGTCGAGCAGCACCTCGTCGGCGCCTGCTTCGATCGCGGCCCGAAGACCGTCGAGCGTGTCGACTTCGATCTCGACCGGGATCGTCGCTTCGAGTGCCCGGACCAGCGCGTACGCCGCCGCCACTCCCCCGGCGGCGGCGACGTGATTGTCCTTGACGAGTGCCATGTCCGACAGGCCCATGCGATGATTCACGCCGCCGCCGCAACGCACCGCGTACTTCTCCATCGCCCGCAGCCCCGGCGTCGTCTTGCGCGTGTCGCGGACCCGAGCCGAGGTACCGGCCAACTCGTCGGCCCATCGCCGGGTGAGCGTCGCGATCCCCGACAGGTGGCACAGCAGGTTCAACGCGCTGCGCTCGGCCGTGAGGAGCAGCCGGGTCGGCGCCGTCACGCTGGCGACCTCGGTGCCGGCGGCGACCCGGTCACCATCGCTGACGAGGTGCACGAACTTGCTCGCCGCGTCACCACACACCGCCTCGATGACCGCAGCCGCGATCGGGAGCCCGGCGACGACACCGGCGGCGCGGGCGCCGAACGTGGCGACGCTGCGCTGGGCGAGCGGAATCGTCGCCGTCGATGTGACGTCGACGCCACCCATCAGGTCCTCGGTCACCGCCATGCGGGCCGTCGCGGCGACGGCGTCGGGATCGAGTCCGGCCGTGATCAGTCGATGCCTCGTCGCGTCGGACAACGGCTGAAACACGAACATCGCGGCCGACAGTACCGCTATACGGTCTGCTCCGTGACGGCCACTCCCGGCGATTACCACATCGCCCAACTCAACATTGCGACCCTGCTCGCGCCCGTCGACGACCCGTCGATCGCCGACTTCACCGACAACCTCGAACGCATCAACGCGCTCGGCGACGGGTCTCCCGGCTTCGTGTGGCGGTTGCAGACCGACGACGGCGATGCCACCGCGCTCCGGCCGTATCCCGACCCGATGGTCATCGTCAACATGACCGTGTGGACGTCGGTCGCGGCGCTCAAGGAGTTCGCGTACCGCACCGAGCACGCCGAGTTCCTCGCCCGGCGGCGCGAGTGGTTCGCGGCGGGCAGCACAGGAGTTGCGCTGTGGTGGATCAGGGCCGGCGACGTCCCGACGGTCGACGATGCGAAGCGCCGTCTGGACTTCCTGCAACGGCACGGCCCGTCGCCGTACGCGTTCCGGTTCGCGCGCCCGCCGGCACCGTTCGTCGTCGAGCGGACGTCGCTCGAGGATCCCGACGCGCTCGACCTCATTGCCCGCTTGAACGACGAGCTCACGGGACGGTACGACGATCCGTCGGACAACCACTTCCGGCTCGAGCCCGACGACGTGTCACCCGGCATCGGCGCCGTCGTCGTCGGACGCCTCGCCGACCGTGCGGTGGCGTGCGGAGCGATCCGCCGCATCCGTGACCTTGATGGCGACATCGATGGGGACATCGACAGCGACTCCGACGGCACCGGCCGTCGGATCGCCGAGATCAAGCGCATGTACGTCGTGCCGGACGCACGGGGCAACAAGCTCGGCGCCGCCGTCCTCGACCGTCTCGAGCACGAAGCGACGGAACTCGGCATCGATCAGATCGTGCTCGAGACCGGGAGCCGGCAACCGGAGGCGATCCAGATGTACGAGCGCGCCGGCTTCACCGCTCGCGAGCGGTGGGGCGAGTACGCGCACGCGCCGCACAGCCGGTGCTTCGAGAAGCGCCTCGACGCGACCGCGACCGCACCCGACGGTTGATCAGGCTTCGGGCGGGATGCCCTCGACATGCAGCTCGCCGAGCAGGTCGGCACGCACGTCGAGATGGGTCAACCACACGTCGCGAGGGTCCGGATGGTCGGTGCGCCGGTGGCATCCTCGGCTCTCGGTGCGAGCGGTCGCCGCGGCGACGACGGCGCCGGCGACGGTCAACAGGTTGGTGCCCTCCCACGCGCGACGCGACGGGACGACATCCTCGGCGAGCCCGCGCGTGATCGCCCCCAGCGCCCCGGACGCAGTGGCCAGCGAGCCGGCGTCGCGCAACACGGCGACGTGACGCGACATCACCGCCCGCACCTCCGTCACCCGCACCGGATCGAGCAGGCGGTCGTCCTGAGCGCCCGTGTCGTCGGCGACCGGTTCGATGCGCTCGGGGAGCTCCCACGCCAGGTCGCGCCCGACGCGGGTACCGGCGACCACGCTCTCGGTGAGGCTGTTCGACGCCAGCCGGTTCGCACCGTGGACACCGGTGCACGCCACCTCGCCCACGGCATAGAGGCCGCGCATCGCGGTCGCCCCGTCGAGTCCGGCCCGGATGCCGCCGCACGCGTAGTGGGAAGCGGGCGCAACGGGGATCCGTTGGCGGGCGGGGTCGATACCGATCTCCCGGCACGCGGCGGTGATCGATGGGAAACGCTCGTAGAACTGCTCGCCCATGTGCGTCGCGTCGAGGAAGACATGGTCGTCGACGCCCGCCGGCGCCTCCGCCATGCGTCGCGTGATCGCCGCCGCGACGACGTCGCGGGGCGCGAGGTCCTCCTCGGGGTGCACCCCCGCCATCACGCGCACCCCGGCCGCGTCGTACAGGATCGCGCCCTCGCCACGGACGGCCTCACTGACGAGGGTCTGCTGACCGCGCGCTCCCGGCCCGCGCCACATCACCGTCGGGTGGAACTGGACGAACTCGACGTCGGTCACGGAGAGCCCGACGCGTAGCGCCATCGCCAGTCCGTCGCCGGTGACGGCAGGCGGGTTCGACGTGCTCGCGAACACCTGGCCGTAGCCGCCGCTCGCGATCACGACGGCGCGGGCAGTGACCACACCGACCGACAGGACCTCGCCGTCGGCGTCGATGTCGGCGATCCGGACGCCCGCCACCTGGCGCTCGCCGGCCGTCGTGCGACCCATGACGAAATCGAGCGCGAACGCCCGGCTCAACACCTCCACGCCGGCGCCGAGCGCCGACTCGTCGAGCGTGCGTTGCACCTCGGCGCCGCTCTGGTCGCCTCCCGAATGGACGATGCGGCGATGGCTGTGGCCGCCTTCGCGTGTCAACGCGATGTCGCTCCCCTCTCCCGGGTCGAACGCGGCGCCGAGCCGCATCAGGTAGCGGATCGACTTCGGCGCTTCCTCGACGAGCTCGCGCACGACCGCCTCGTCGCACAGCCCGGCACCGGCCGCGAGCGTGTCTCGGACGTGATCCTCGAGCGTGTCGTCGGGCGCGAGGACGCCCGCCAGGCCGCCCTGCGCCCACGCCGTGCTGCCCGCCGACAGGATGTCCTTGGTCACGACGAGCACGCTGCGCACCGGTCGTGCCGCGAGTGCGGCGGACAGGCCGGCGGCGCCCGACCCGAGCACGACCACGTCGACGTCGCGCTCCCACGTCGGCACCGGCGCAGCGAGGCGCATCGGCATCATCAGCACGACCACATCCTCACAGGATCAACACGTGGAGTCCGCGGTGCGGAGCGGTCGGGCGCCCGTCACTCACCCGTCGGGGACGGGCTGCCGATCGCGATCATCCGCTCGACCGACTGGCGGGCGCGCTCGGCGATGTCGGGCGGCACGTCGACGACATCGGTGCCGTCGCGCAGCGACCGCAGCAGCTTGGCGGGCGTGATCATCTTCATGTACTTGCACACCGCTGCCGGGTTGACCGGCTCGAACGATGTCGTCTGGTTGGCGCCGCGCAACTGGTGCAGCATCCCCGTCTCCGTCGCCACCAGTACCTTGCGGGCGGTCGTGTCGCGGGCCGCCGTGATCATCCCGCTCGTCGACAGGATCTTGGTGCGCTCCTCGGGGACCACCCCGGCCGACGCGAGGTACAGAGCACTGGTCGCGCAGCCGCACTCGGGATGGATGAACAGCTCGGCGTCGGGGTCGGCGTCGACGCGCGCCTTGAGGTCGGCGCCGTTGATTCCCGCGTGCACATGACACTCGCCGAGCCAGATGTGCATGTTCTCGCGACCGGTGATCCGCTGCACGTGGGCCCCGAGGAACTGGTCGGGGCAGAACAGCACCTCGCGGTCGGCGGGGATGCTCGCCACCACATCGACGGCGTTCGACGACGTGCAGCAGATGTCGGTCTCCGCCTTCACCGCCGCGGTCGTGTTGACGTAGCTGACGACGACGGCGCCCGGATACTCGGCCTTCCACGCCCGGAGCTGGTCGGCGGTGATCGTCTCGGCGAGGCTGCAGCCGGCTCGCGCGTCGGGGATCAGCACCGTCTTGTCGTAGCTCAGGATCTTGGCCGTCTCGGCCATGAAGTGCACACCGCAGAACACGATCGTCGACGCATCGACCTCGGCGGCGAGGCGCGACAGGCCGAGCGAGTCGCCGGTGTGATGGGCGATGTCCTGGATGTCGGGGACCTGGTAGTTGTGGGCGAGGATCACGGCATCGCGGGCTTCGGCCAGCTCACGGACCTGCTCGCGCCAGTTGGACGGGAGGACGTCGATCGGTGTCTCGGTCGCGGTCACGTGATCAGCGTAGGCCGATCACGTTCCACAGCACCTCGGCGACGAGCGCCGGGGCGTCCCACTCGACGAGATGCCCTGCACCCGGCACCAGACGCGTCGCAGTGACGTTTGTCAACCGTGCTGCGTACCGCTCGAGGTAGCTCGGCGGGTTGAGCCTGTCCGACTCGCCCCAGATCAACGTAACGGGACATCGCACGAGGTGGAGACGGGTGGTGAGACCGAACTCGGGGATCGGCCAGACGAGCGACGCTGCGGCCGTTCGGGTCGTGTACCGGACGACGCCATCGTCGGCCAGACCGGACGCATCGCGACCTTCGACGTCGTCGAAGAACGGTGCGGTGCGCGCGGGATCGGCGGTCAGCAGCTCGCGCTGGCGCGTCAACGTGGTGCCGAACGGATCGGCGATCGGGTCGTCGTCGACCCACAGACCGAGTGGCGACACGAGCACGAGGTGGCTGAACACGTCAGGCCGTACGGCGGCGAGCTCGAGTGCGAGCATCGCGCCCGTCGACGAGGCGACGAGTGGAGCGCCGGCCAAGCCGGCGAGGTCGACGAGCTCCGAAACGGCGACGACCCAGTCGTGGATCCCGCGGAGATCGTCACACGGATCAGATCCCGTGCAGCCGGGAAGGCTCGGTGCCACGACACGGCATCGCTCGGCGACGACATCGAGGAACGGATGGTGCGGTGGGCATCCGATCGGTCCGTGCAGGTACCCGACGGTCGTGCCCTCGCCGCGTTCGTCGATCACCGCCCTGGCGCCCCGGAAGTCGACCGTCCGCCGGGCGCCGACTTCACTGATCCCGGTCCTGATCACGTTGTCATGGCCGACTGCGCTCACCGCGCCGCGCCGCCGAGGGATGCCGGCCACCATGTGTTCTCCCACCGGTCCTCGAACAGGTCGCTGACCTGGGGCAGCACTTTGGTAGCCATCAACTCGGTGTTGTACATCGTCAACTCGCGGCCCATGTCGCCGAACTGGCACAGCGCCATCAGATGCCCGACGTTGAGCGAGGTGGTGAGCTCGACGATGCGCTCGGCCACCTGGTCGGGATCACCGAGCACGATGTAGCCGGCCTCGACCATGTCATCGAACGACAACCCGGACTTGCCGAAGAACCCGGCGGCGTTCGATGCCGACCGTTGGGCCGCCTCACGGGCGGCTCGCTCGATCATGCCTTCGACCCCGGCCCGCACCGTGTTGGCGGTCTTGTACCCCGGCGGATCGGCGAACCCGGGGTACACGTGCAGACAGCGGTTGAAGAAGTACTCCGCGGGCCCGCGGTAGAGGTCGCGGGCCTCGGCCTCCGAGTCGGCCACCGCGAAGAACTGCGCGAACCCGGCCTGGAACGGGTTGGCCTCGCGACCGGCTTCCCGGACCCGTTCCCAGAACCCCTTCATCGTCCTCTGCGCCGCCTTGTACCCGAAGTACGAGAGGTACAGGTACACGTGCCCCTCGCGCGCGCACCACTCCCAGGTGTCGATCGAGCCACCACCCGGGATCCACACCGGCGGGTGCGGCTGCTGGACGGGGCGCGGCCAGCAGTTGACGTATCGCAGTCGGTGGTGGCGGCCGCTGAACGAGAAGACCTCGGGCTCGGTCCACGCCCGCAGGATCAGCTCGATGCCCTCGTGGTATCGCTCGCGCAACGTCGCCGGGTTCTGTCCGTACGCGAACGTGGTGTCCATCGGCGTGCCGACCGGGAAGCCGGCGACGAGACGTCCGCCGGTGATGCAGTCGAGCATCGCCATCTCCTCGGCGACTCGGAGCGGCGGGTTGTAGAGCGCCACCGAGTTGCCGAGCAGCACGATCGCCGCGTCGGGACACGTGCGTGCGAGCGCGGCGGCGACGATGTTGGGGCTCGGCATCAGCCCGTAGGCGTTGGCGTGGTGCTCGTTGACGCCGACGCCGTCGAACCCGCACGCGGCCGCGTGCTCGAGCTCGTCGATGTAGTCGTTGTAGGCCCGGTGGGCCACGGCCGGATCGAACAGGCCGGGATCGATGTCGACCCACACCGACCGGTGCTCCTGGGTGAAGTCGTCCGGAAGCGCCGGATACGGCATCAGGTGGAACCAGATCGTCTTCACCGGCACACACCCATCGCGTCGACGTTAGAACGCGCGCCCCTGGCGAGGAACGTCGGACACCCTGGATGTGTGCAACCGCTGCCCGTCCCGCCGATCCCCCTTGTTTGTGTCACCGACATCGGCGAAGGTCGCCGGTTGCGGTGACACAAACAAGGGGGTAGTGGCCGATCATGGCACCGTTATGCGGGCTGCGGCGGCGACGACCTGGCGCCCGAAGCGCTCGCCCGGCTGCCGCGACAACCGCTCGACGGGACCACTGATGCTCACCGCGGCGACGATGTCGCCGTGTGTCGACCGCACTGGAGCGCTGACCGACGCGACGCCCGCCTCGCGCTCCTCGACGCTCGCCACCCAGCCCTGCGGACCCAGCTCACCCGAGAGCACACGGCCGGCCGAACCGAGCTCGAGGGGCAGTCGCGCCCCGTCGGGAACGATCCACCGCAAGGCGTGAGGTGATGGGAGCGATAGCACGCACCGCCGCTGCGCGCCTTCACGCACGAACAGCTGCACGCTCTCGCCCGTCTCATCGCGCAGCCGCGTCAGCGCCGGGCGCGCCAATTCGACGAGGGGGAACCGTTCAGCAGCGAGCCGACCGAGTGCCGCCAGCTCCGGACCGAGGTCGAACTGTCCGTCGTCGGCACGGCGCAGGAGGCCGTGCGCCTCGAGCGCGACCGCCAGCCGATGGGCCGTCGCCCGCGGGATGCCCGTCGCATCCTGGAGGGCGCCGAGGTTGCACGGTCGCTCGGCGACGGTGCGCAGGATGTCGACGGCCTTGTCGATCACGCCGACACCCGTTACCATGTCCATATCGCAGGAAGACTATCTCACATGTTGAGAAGAAGCGAGACACCCCTCGGATGACCGCCTACACGCTCCCGGAGAAGATCTGGAACCGGCACCTCGTGCACTCGGCACCCGGCGAGCCCGACCTGCTGTACATCGACCTGCACCTCGTCCACGAGGTCACCAGTCCGCAGGCGTTCGACGGGCTGCGCCTGAGCGGTCGCCGCGTGCGCCGACCGGAGCTCACCGTTGCCACCGAGGACCACAACGTCCCGACCGCCGACATCGACCAGCCGATCGCCGACCCGGTCTCGGCCAAGCAGGTCGACACGATGCGGGCCAACGCCGCCGAGTTCGGCATCACGCTCTACCCGATGGGCGATCCGAACCAGGGCATCGTCCACGTGATCGGTCCGGAGCAAGGGCGGACATTGCCGGGCACCACGATCGTGTGCGGCGACAGCCACACCGCGACCCACGGCGCGTTCGGCGCCCTGGCGTTCGGTATCGGCACGAGCGAGGTCGAACACGTGCTGGCCACCCAGACGTTGCCCCAGTCGCGACCGAAGTGGATGGCGATCGACCTCGAAGGCGACGCGCCGGCCGGGGTCACCGCCAAGGACATCATCCTGGCGATCATCGGCGAGATCGGCACCGGCGGCGGGATCGGTCACGTCATCGAGTACCGCGGCCCGGCGATCGAGGCGTTGTCGATGGAAGGCCGCATGACGGTGTGCAACATGTCGATCGAGGCGGGGGCACGGGCCGGGCTCGTGGCGCCCGACGACACGACGTTCGCGTACCTCGAAGGCCGTACGCACGCCCCCAAGGGCGCGGCCTGGGAAGCTGCCCTCGACGACTGGCGCTCGTTGCGCACCGACGACGGCGCGGTGTGGGACAAGCAGGTCACGATCGACGCCTCGGCGCTCACTCCGTATGTCTCGTGGGGCACCAATCCCGGCCAGGTGCTGTCGATCGACGCCAGCATCCCGTCGCCCGCCTCGTACGCCGATCCCGCGGCCAGGGAGTCGGTCGAACGCGCGTTGACGTACATGGATCTCCGACCTGGCACACCGATCCGCGAGATCGGTGTCGACACGGTGTTCATCGGTTCGTGCACGAACAGCCGGATCGAGGACCTGCGCGCCGCGGCCGCGGTCTTCGAGGGCCGCATCGTCACGGTGAAGCGGGTGATGGTCGTTCCGGGGAGCCACGCCGTGAAGGCGCAGGCCGAAGCCGAGGGCCTCGATCGCATCTTCATCGCCGCCGGGGTCGACTGGCGCGAACCGGGGTGCTCGATGTGCCTGGCGATGAACCCCGACAAGCTGGCGCCTGGCGAACGTTCGGCGAGTACCAGCAACCGCAACTTCGAGGGCCGTCAGGGCCGCGGCGGACGAACGCACCTCGTGTCGCCAGAGGTCGCCGCGGCGACGGCCATCCTCGGCCATTTCGCAACGCCAGGAGACCTGTCATGAAGGAACTGCGGATCGTGCAAGGGACGGCGATCCCGCTCAAGCGCAGCGACGTCGACACCGACCAGATCATCCCCGCCGTGTGGCTCAAGCAGGTCGCGCGCACCGGGTTCGAGAAGGGCCTGTTCTCGACGTGGCGCGACGACCGCGACTTCGTCCTCAACGACGAGCGTTACGCGGGCGCCCGGGTGCTCGTCGCGGGCGCCTCGTTCGGCATCGGGTCGAGCCGCGAGCACGCCGTGTGGGCGCTCCAGCAGTACGGGTTCGACGCCGTCATCGCGCCGAGCTTCTCCGACATCTTCCGCAACAACTGCGCCAAGAACGGGTTGGTTGCCGTCGTGCTGCCGGAGCCGACGGTCGAGGCGATCTGGGCCGCGATCGACGCCGATCCGCAGACCGAGATCGTCGTCGACGTCGAGCGCCTCGTCGTCGAGGTGCCGGCGGTGGGACTCGTCGAGCCGTTCCCGATGGACGCGACCACCCAACAGCGCTTCCTCGACGGCCTCGACGACATCGGCATCACGCTGGGCCACGCCGACGACATCACCGACTACGAGGCCAACCGACCGGTCTGGCTCACGACCTGACACGGGGACGTCCCACCCATTTGCATCTGGGCGGCCGATCCTTGCGGCTGCCGAAAGGATCAGCTACCCAGAACGAGTCGGCCAGAACGAGTCGGCCTGAACGAAGTCGCCCAGCACGACGTCCGGGAGGCTCGCCGTCAGATCTTGGCGTCGGCTTCGAAGAGGGCGAGGTCGCGCAGGTTGGGGTTGTTGCTGAAGACCTCGACCGGCGGGGTGTTCGCGAGCCGGAGTCCGCGCTGGAGGATCCGCATCTGCGTGTGCTGGTTGTACTCGACGAACGTGATCGCCCAGCCGTCGCGCCCGGCGCGCGCGGTGCGACCGGAACGGTGGAGGTAGTCCTTGGCGTCCTTGGCCGGCTCGTAATGGATGACCACACCGATGTCGTCGATGTCGATGCCGCGTGCGGCGACGTCGGTGGCGACCAGCACGGCGAGCTTGCCCTCGGCGAAGCGACGCATCGCGCGTTCACGGGACGGCTGCGGGAGGTCGCCGTGGATCGCCGCGACGCTGACGCCGAGCTCCTCGAGCGAGGACGTGACGCGGTCGCACAGACGCTTGGTCTGGCAGAACACGAGGACCTTGGGGATGCCCTGGGCGATGGCGCCGATCACGCGGTCCTTGTCCATGTGGTGCACCGCCATGAAGAGGTGGTGCATCGTGCCGACCGTTCCGGTGGCCGAATCGACCGCGACCTCGATCGGATCGGTGAGGTAGTGGCGGATCAGGTGGCCGACGTCGCCGTCGAGCGTCGCCGAGAACAACATCGTCTGGGTACGCCCGGTGCAATGGCGCAGAATCCACTCGACCTGCGGCGTGAAGCCGTCGTCGGCCATCCGGTCGGCCTCGTCGAGACACACGATCTGGACGCTCCCGACGTCGACCTCGCCCGACTTCAACAAGTCGATCAGGCGCAGTGGCGTGGCGATCACGAGCTCGACACCCTTGGCGAGCGCTTCGATCTGCTGGTGCCGGCTGGCGCCGCCGTACACGGGCAGCACCCGCATGCCGGCCTCTGCGGCCACGGGCACGAGCACCTCGGCGACCTGGATGGCGAGCTCACGGGTCGGGACGAGGACGAGGCCGAGCGGTGCGCGCGGCTCGGCCACATCGGTGATGCGGGCAAGCATCGGCACGCCGAACGCGAGCGTCTTGCCAGAACCGGTCTGGGCTCGACCGCACACGTCGCGACCCTGCAGGGCGACCGGGATCGCCTCGGTCTGGATCGCGAACGGCTGGGCGAAACCGGCGGCGGCGAGGCCGAGGTCGATGCGTTCGGGCACGCCGAGATCGGCGAAACCCGTCGGTGCCTCGACAGGAGGCAACAGGTTGATCGTCGTGAGGTTGCCGTACGACTGGGGGGTGTCGCCGTTGCCGGAGACCGATCGGTCGTGGTGATCGGTCGGCCGACGCGGCTGGCGGCGTCGGCGGGAAGCATTGCGACGGCCGCCGGGCCGCGCGCTGGGGTCAATCATGGTTCGACCCACGATACCTGGCAGTTTGCCCGCCGAGCTGCCTTCCCTGCACCCCACCGAGCGCGCTGTCATCGGCGCGGCATATCCAATTGCCGTTTCACACTGCGGCGCGATAGGTTGGTCGTGATGACTCGCCGCAGCGACCTCCTCCTTCTCATGTAGGGCGAGCGTCACATATCTGCGTTCGCCCGCACCCCCCGCCGAACCGGCCGGGGGGTTCTTCATTTTTCAGGAGCTGACATGCCGCCCGCCAACTCGACACCACGCAGGATGCCGTTCGACAAGTACCGAGCCTCGGTGCCGATCGTCCTCTACGACCGCACGTGGCCGAACGTCGTCATCGACAAGGCGCCCCTGTGGTGCTCGGTCGACCTGCGCGACGGCAACCAGGCCCTCATCGACCCGATGGATCCGACCCGCAAGATGCGGATGTTCGAAGAGGTCGTACGGATGGGCTTCAAGGAGATCGAAGTCGGGTTCCCGGCCGCCAGCCAGCCCGACTTCGACTTCATCCGCCAGCTCATCGAAGAAGACCTGATCCCCGATGACGTCACGATCCAGGTGCTCGTGCAGTGCCGCCAGGAGCTGCTCGAGCGCACGTACGAGTGCCTGCGCGGGGCACCACGGGCGATCGTGCACTTCTACAACTCGACCAACCCGCTGCAGCGCGAGGTCGTGTTCGGGTTGGACCAGCAGGGCATCATCGACATCGCGGTCAACGCGGCGCGCTTGGCCCGCAAGCTGGAGGCGACGATCCCGGAGACGGCGATCCGCTACGAGTACTCGCCGGAGAGCTTCACGCTGACCGAGCCGCAGTTCGCGATCGACATCTGCGAGGCGGTGATGGAGGTCGTCGAGCCGACGCCGGACAAGCCGATCATCCTCAACCTGCCGGCGACGGTCGAGTGCTACTCCCCCAACGTGTACGGCGACGTCATCGAGTGGTTCCACCGCACCATCAAGCAGCGCGAT
>DATMDV010000126.1:0-8055 GCA_035557475.1 Ilumatobacteraceae bacterium | reverse complement strand
TCGATCGCCTCCCACTCCGGACGCACCCTCGAGTCCATGAACTCACGGACCTTGAGGCGGACCTCGTCGACCTCGGGCGGGAACGAAAAGTCGATCATGCGATCGGAGTCTGGCTTCTCTCATGAGCCGGTGGCGAAGCGGCTGACGCCGCCGCCACCGGAACCGGGAGTTCACCTCTGAACGCCGCGTTCGGCCCTCGCCTGCACGTTGTTGCGCCAGAACGGAGCGGGCATAGCCTCACGATGGTGCGATCAGGACCCGAGGCGACATCATGGGATCGCGACTCGCTGCCAGAGGGCGACGACAAGGTCCGTGCGGTGCGCGACATGTTCGACGCCATCGCGCCGCGGTATGACCTCGTCAACCGGATCATGACGTTCCGCCTCGACGTGCGGTGGCGCCGACGGGCCGTGCGCTCGCTCGAGTTGGTGTCCGGAAGCCGGGTCCTCGATCTGGCGAGCGGCACCGGCGACCTGTGCATCGACCTCGCCCGTGCTGGCCACCAGCCGATCTCGGTCGACCTGAGTCACGGGATGCTCACCGCGGACCGGTCGGGCGCGCCCCGTGTGCAAGCCGACATCCTGCGACTGCCCGTGCCCGACCGTGCGGTCGACGGTGTCGCGTGCGGCTTCGCGCTGCGCAACCTCGTCGAGCTCCCCGCCTTCTTCGCCGAGCTCGGTCGCGTCGTGCGCGTCGGTGGACGGATCGCCCTGCTCGACGTCGGCATCCCGCGCAACCGCATCGTGCGATGGGGCAACGGGATCTATTTCGGCAAGGTCGTGCCCCGCATCGGCGGCCTCCTCTCCGATGCCGCCGCCTACCGCTACCTCCCGCGGAGCGTCGCCTACCTGCCACCACCTGCCGACATGATCCGGTCGCTCCGCGCGGCGGGATTCGGTGATGCGTCGCATCACCACCTGTCCGGTGGCATCACTCAGCTCTTGATCGGCACGCGTGATTGAACATGCGCGCCGTCACCCGACCGCTCGAGGGTCTGCTCGATCTCAACGACGTGGCAGGCGGCGATGGCTACCTGTTCGTTCGTGACGGTGTCGGGGTCGCCGGCCGCGGCGTCGCCACCCGTGTGCCCTACGGCGAGGCACCAGGGGTGCTGGCGTCGATCGAGCACGACGATGCGGTCGGCGCAGGCGGGCCGATCGCGATCGGCGTGGTGCCCTTCCTGCCCGGCGCTCCTGTCGAGCTCGTGATCCCGAGCGCCGTGGTGCGCAAGTACCCCGACGGCGCGGCCGCGGTCACCGTGATCGACGATGCCGAGCAACCGGTCGGTCTGACACCCGCCCGTCCCGTCGCGGCCTCGTACGACATCCGGCCCACCGTTGACGTCGCCCACTACCTCCGTGCCGTCGAGTCGGCACGCGACATGGTGCGGATCGGTGAGATCGTCAAAGCAGTCATCGCCCGACCGATCACCGTCTCGTCGGACCGCCCGATCGACGTCCACGCCGTGCTCGGTCGGCTGCGGGCGAGCTTCGGTTCGAGCTACCGCTTCTCGGTCGACGGGTTCATCGGGGCGTCGCCCGAGTTGTTGGTGGCGGTCGAAGGTGAGGTCATCCACTCGCACCCGCTCGCCGGGACCGCCCCGATCACCGGCGACGCCGACATCGACGCGCGGCTGGCGTCGGAGCTCATCGCCAGCACCAAGAACCAGGTCGAGCACCGCACCGTCATCGAGATGGTGCACGACACCCTGTTGCCATGGTGCAGCTATCTCGACTGGGAGCCGGAGCCCTCGATCGTGAAGGTGGCGAACGTGCAGCACCTCGGATCGCGGGTCGAAGGCCGCCTGTCGAGCCCGGCGCCGAACGTGCTCGAGCTCGTGCGCGCGTTGTCGCCGACACCCGCCGTTGGCGGCCATCCCCGGTCGCAAGCGCTCGAACTGATCGCATCCGTCGAAGGGTTCGAGCGCGGCCCGTACGGTGGCGCGGTCGGTTGGGTCGACGCCGGCGGCAACGGGACGTGGGCGGTCGCGATCCGCTGCGCCGAGTTGTCCGACGATCGTCTCTCCGCACGTCTCGTCGCCGGTGGCGGCATCGTCGCCGACAGCGATCCGCTCGCCGAGCTCGCCGAAACCCAGGCCAAGTTCCAAGCGATGCTCTCCGCCATCATCCGCCCCTGACCAAATCCCCCGTTCTGTCTGCTTCAAACGAAGCGACAGCCCGGATGACGCAGACAGTTCGGGATTTTCAGCCGAGGGCAGCGGCGACGGCGGCGTTGAGGCGGGTGTGGACGACGACGTTCTCGGCGCGCTTGGTGGGGACGCGAACGAGCCACGGGCCGGGGTGTCTCAACCGCGCGGCCAGTTCGGCCGCGTCGGTGATCGTCGACGCATCGATCCCGTGGGCGCGGGCGAGGCCTTCGATGTCGGTGCCGTGCGGGGTGCCGAGCAGGGTCTCGAACTGATCGGCGGGCAGCGCGGCCGCCTGGGGGAGGAACGAGAAGATGCCACCACCGTCGTTGTCGACGACCACGATCCGGAGGTCGGCCGACCGGGTGCGGAGGCCGACCAGGGCGTTGGAGTCGTGGACGAACGCGATGTCGCCCACGAGGACGATCGTGGGTGTCCCGGCCAACGCCCGGCCGAGTGCGGTCGACACGACGCCATCGATGCCGTTGGCGCCGCGGTTGGCGTGCGCGATCGCGCTCGGACCGCCGAACCACTCGAGGTCGCGGACGGGCATCGACGAGGCGACGACGACGCCGACGCCTTCGGGCCGCGACGTGGCGACCACGTGAGCCACGCCGGGTTCGGTGAGCGAGCCGTCGCCCGCGAGCACGACCCCGATCGCCTCGGTGGCGCGCTTCTCGGCGTGCCGCCAACGCGCAGCCCACGTCGTGCCGCTGGCACCCCGGAGACCATCGAGGTCGTCGATCGTGCACACGAGCGCGACGTCGTGGCCGGGATCGATGACGCCGGGTCCGCCCACCTGGACGACCACGCATGACGAGCCCGCGATCCACTCGGCGAGCACCCTCGACGCTGGCGGGCGACCGATGCGCACGACGACTTCGGGGACGTGCGCGTCGGCGAACTCCCGATGGCGGAGCAGCGCGTCGAACGTCGTGACCGCGGCCGGCAACGCGCGGGCGCCGCTCGTCGGATCGGCGAGCACGGGCCATCCGGTCGACTCGGCGAGCGCCGCGATGCGCTCGGTCGACACACCGCTGCGCCCGCCGGCGACGATCACGCCGCGCTGATGATCGACGAGTTGATCGACGAGTGAGCGAATGCCTTCAACGGCCCGTGCGAATGCCGGGGCATGCATGCCCACCGTGGCGATCGGCGCCGACACCGGCTCGCGTCGCGACGCGGCGGGAAGCTCGCCCGGCATGCCGGTGAGTGGCTCGCGGAACGGCAGATTGAGGTGCACCGGGCCGTGCCGCGCCGCGTTGAAGGCCCGGAACGCCAGCGAGCGCCACGTCGGCGCTCCGGCGGCGTCCGGGACGCCGGGGTCGTGGAACCACCGCACCGACCGCGAGTACAGATGCGTCTGATCGATCGTCTGCGGGGCGCCGACGTCTCGCAATTCGGGTGGCCGATCGGACGTGATCACCACCATCGGGACGTCGGAGAGCCCGGCCTCGACCACCGCGGGATGGAAGTTGGCCGCGGCCGTGCCACTCGTGCAGAGCAGCACCGCCGGCACACCGTCGAGCCCGATCCCGAGCGCGACGAACGCAGCCACCCGCTCGTCGTGCACGACGTGCACGGTCACCGCCTCGTTCGACGCGAGAGCGACCGCCATCGGTGTGCTCCGGGATCCCGGCGCGACCACCGCGTGCCGGGTGCCGAGCCGTACCCACTCGTCGACCAGGGTGGCGCAGAACGTCGCGGCGGCGGACATCGCGCTTGACGATACGAGGCGTATGGTGATCGACGTGAGTTCCCCCGACGAGGTGGTGCGCGTCGAGATCTGGTCCGACATCGTCTGCCCGTGGTGCTACATCGGCAAACGTCGGTTCGAGCGGGCCCTTGGCGAGCTCGACGGCGAGTTGGACGTCGAGGTGGTGTACCGGCCGTTCCAGCTCGATCCCACCGCGTCGCCGGGCACGTCGATGCCGGTGGCCGAGGCGTACGCGCGGAAGTTCGGCGGCCCCGAACAGGCACGCGCGGTGATCGATCGGGTCACCGCGATGGCGCACGAGGCCGGCATCGAGTTCAGGATGGACCGCGCACTGCGTGCCAACACGCTGCTCGCCCACCGACTGCTGTGGCTTGCCGAGCCGCCGTGCCCGATCCCGCAGGCGGCCCTCAAGGAGCGGCTGCTCCGGGCGTACTTCATCGACGGGCTCGACATCGGCGACCCCGAGGTGCTCGCCGACTGTGCGGCCGACGTCGGCTTCGATCGCGACGAGATCCTCGAGTTCGTCGACGGCGATGCCGGTGCCGCCGAGGTGGCGGCGATGCTGCGGCAAGCGACCGATGCCGGCATCACGGCCGTTCCGACCTATGTCATCGACCGTCGGTGGGCGATCCCGGGGGCCCAGGATCCGGAGGTGTTCGTCCAGGTGCTCCGCCGGTTCGCCGCCAAGGCGCGCGCGGAACGCGAGGAACGTGAGACTCGCGGGCCGCTCGGCGGCGACACCGTGTCCGCCGATGCGGCCTGCGTCGATGACACGTGTGAACGCTGACCGGATCGTCCTCGTCCACGGCTTCACGCAGACCGCGAGCAGCTGGCGACCGACGGTTGCGCGACTCGCTGCGAGTCTCGGTCCCGCGGTCGACATCGTGGCACTCGACGCCCCGGGACACGGCCACCGCGGCGACATTCACGCCGACCTGGCCGCCGGTGCCTCGATGCTTGCCGATGAGGGCGGGCGGGGTACCTACATCGGTTACTCGATGGGCGGTCGGCTGTGCTTGCATGTCGCCCTCGCGTCGCCGCACCTCGTCGACCGGCTCGTGCTCATCGGGACGACACCCGGAATCGAGGATGACGAAGAACGCGCCACCCGCCGCGCCGACGACGACGCGCTCGCCGACGAGATCGAGCGCATCGGGGTTGGCGCCTTCCTCGAGCGCTGGCTGGCGCAGCCATTGTTCGCCCGCCTCGAGCGCTCCGACGCCGACGTCCAGAACCGTCTGACCAACAACGCGGCGGGACTTGCCACGAGCCTGCGACTGGCCGGCACCGGGACGCAGACGCCGCTGTGGGCACGGCTCGGCGAGCTGGCGATGCCGGTGCTCGTCCTGGCCGGCGAGCACGACGCGAAGTATCTCGCGATCGGTCGCCGGATGGCCGACGCGATCGCCGATTCGTCATTCGTCGTCATCGAAGATGCCGGTCACGCCGTCCACCTCGAACGCCCGGCTCAGACCTGCGCGGCCATCGTGACGTGGCTGCGCTCCCGTCAACCGCCGACCGCTAGCCCGAGCGCGAACAGGCAGCCGTAGGCGAGCTGCGCCCGACCCGTCGCTCCGAGCACGGCGATCAAGGCCGGGCCGCTCGCCCGGTCGACGACCGCCCGGACCGGGACGGCAGCCACGGGAATCGCCACAACGGTGAGGAGTGTCGGCACGCGCCACGCGGCGGCGACGCCACTGAACGCGAACGCCGCCACGACGAGTCCGACGAACACGCTGCGCGTCCGGGGGTCGCCCAACCTGACCGCGAGGGTGCGCTTGCCGGCGGTGGCGTCGGTCGGGATGTCGCGCAGGTTGTTGACCACGAGCAGCGCGCACGCGAGGGAGCCGACCCCGCAGCCGGCCACCACCGCCAGCGCGGTCACTCGCTCGACTGCGACGTAGGTGGTCCCCACGGTGGCCACGAGACCGAAGAACACGAACACGAACACCTCGCCAAGCCCCAGGTAGCCGTACGGCGACGGCCCACCGGTGTAACCCCACGCGGCGGCGATGCACGCGACGCCGACGGCCAGAAGCCACCACGTCGTGGCGGCCGCCAACGCCAGACCCACTACGGCCGCAACCCCGAACACCGCGAGCGCGGCACGCTTCACGGCGGCCGGGCTGGCGATGCCGGACGCGACGAGTCGCACCGGACCGACCCGCACCGAGTCGGTGCCCCGCACTCCATCGCTGTAGTCGTTGGCGTAGTTGACACCGACCTGGAGCGCGAGCGACACGACGAGCGCGGCGCCGACGCGCCACCACACGATCCCGCCCTCGCCCACCGCGCTCGCGGCACCGACGAGCACCGGCACGACGGCGGCCGGCAGCGTTCGCGGCCGGGCACCGATCACCCAACGCTGCAAGGACCGATCCACAACTGCGACATGATGGGGTCATGAGCGAACTGTGGCAAATGGGAGCGTTGGAGCTGGCGCGCATGATCCGTGCTGGCGAGGTCTCGAGCCGCGAGGTCGTCGAGGCCCATCTGGTTCGCGTCGACAAGGTGAACGGGCAGCTCAACGCCATCGTCAGGCTGCTCGCCGACGAGGCGCTGGTGGCCGCCGACATCGCCGATCGCGCCGTCGCCGAAGGTCGCGAGCTCGGTGAGCTCCACGGTGTGCCGTGCACGGTCAAGGAGAACATCGACGTGGCCGGCACGCCGACGACCCAGGGCGTCCTTGCCCTCTCGGAGGCGGTGGCCTCCGTCGATGCGCCGACCGTTGCCCGCATGCGCGCCGTCGGGGCGATCCCCTACGCCCGCACGAACCTTCCCGATCTCGGCCTGCGGATCCACACCCACTCGTCGCTCCACGGCCTCACTCGCAACCCCTGGAACCCGCACGTGACGGCGGGAGGTTCGAGCGGAGGCGAAGCGGCCGCCCTCGCATCGGGCATGAGCCCGATCGGACTCGGCAACGACATCGGCGGCTCGCTCAGGAACCCCGCCCACTGCTGCGGGATCGCATCGATCAAGCCATCCGTTGGCGTCGTGCCGATGGCGACGATGATCCCGCCGGAAGATCTGATGCTCGCCCAGCAACAGATGCTCGTCGAAGGGCCGATGGCCCGCCATGTCGCCGACGTCCGCGCCGGCCTGTTGGCAATCGCCGGGCTGGACGTACGTGATCCGCGCAGCGTCCCTGCCCAGCTCACGGATGCGGAGCCCGGCGAACGGCTGCGCGTGGCGGTGCTCGCCGAACCTCCGGGCGGCAGCACCAACACCGGAATCGTGGCGACCGTACGACGAGTTGCCGACATCCTGAGCGACGCCGGCCACGACGTCGTCGAAGCCGTGCCGCCCGACTACGAACACGTGCTCCTCCTCTGGGCGAAGTCGCTGATCATCGACCTGCGCCTGCAACGTCCGCTGCTCGACGCCGTCGTCGGCGACGACGGACGGGCCATCATCGCCAACTTCGACCTCGCGGTGCCGGCGCTCGGTGTCGATGAGGTCCTTGGTTTCCAGGTTGATCGCTTCCGGGCGATGAGGATGTGGTCCGCCTTCTTCGCCGAGCACCCGATCCTGCTGTCGCCCACGTGGGCCCACCCCGCGTTCGAGCACGGTCAGGACATCGGCGACAGCGAGTCGGGCGCGATGCTCGAGATCCTCCGCCCCGTGCTCCCGGCCAACGTCCTCGGCCTTCCGGCGGCTGTCGTGCCGGGCGCAGTCGTCGATGGACTCCCCGTTGGTGTCCAGGTGATGGGCGATCGCTACACCGACCTGCGTTGCCTCACCATCGCCGCCGAGATCGAGGCCGCGGTCGGCCGCTTCACGCCGATCGATCCGGTCACGACCTGACGGCGCGTGACCGGCCGTCTCGTCGCCCTCGACCTCCCCGGCGGGACGGCGTTCGTCGACGCGTTGCGTGCGGTGTGGGACCGCGGCGACGCCGCGCTCCCGGTCGACCAACGGCTGCCTCACCCGGGCCGGATCGAGCTGTTCGAGACGATGCGGCCGAGCAGCGTCATCGACGCCGCAGGTGACGAGAGCCCGCTCACCGGCGGCCGCCCCGCGGATGAGCGGGACGCGCTGGTCGTCGTCACGAGCGGCACGACGGGGACCCCGAAGGGAGTGGTACTGACGCACGAGGCGGTCGCCGCCTCGGCAATCGCCTCGTCGGCACGGCTCGAGGTGTCCCCCGACGACCACTGGTTGGCGTGCCTCCCACTCAGCCACGTGGGCG
>DATMDV010000125.1:0-2899 GCA_035557475.1 Ilumatobacteraceae bacterium | reverse complement strand
ATATCTGGCACCGATTAACGGTTCAGGGTGCACCCGAGCGTGCCGATGAGAGCTTGGTGCCCATTGGGGGTGCCATCGCTCTGCGTGCTTGGAGTGCCATGGGCAAGCGCCCGAAGACATCGTCGCCAAAGAGATCATCGTCAACAGCAGTGGACAAGAAGCCGGCCTGGGAATCAGGCGCCGACGCCGCCGACGCGCTCGCGCGCTCGGAGCGCCACGACCTGTGGATGCTGGTCGCCGCCCTGATCGTCGTCGGGGGCATCGTCGGTTCGCTGTTCGCCGCCCGTTCGGTGGCGCGCAGCGATGCCAACGACGCTCGCAACGTCTTCGAGCGGTCGTCGGCCGAAGTCGCTTCGACGCTGCAGTTGGCGATCGCCCACCAGGACGACTTGGTGCTGAACGTCGGGGCCTACGTCGTCGCCAACCCGGACGCGTCGCAAGCGGATGTCGTCAACTGGTCGGAAGTCGCCGATCACATGGACCGCTTCCCGGAGGTTCTCGGTTTCGGCTTCGTTGTCATCGTGCCCGCGGCCGAGCTGCCGGCGTTCATCGAGACCGCGCTCACCGATCCTGCGGGCGCCCTGCCAGACGACGGGTCGTTCGAGATCACGCCGCCCGGTGATCGAGAGCTGTACTGCCTCGCCAAGTACGGGGTCGTGCGAAGTGTTCCACTGACGACCGCCGGATTCGACTTCTGCGCGGCCGACGGGGCAGCGCTCACGGACGACGTCGCCCGGGACTCGGGAGCGAGTGCCTACACACCGATCGACACCGCCATCGGATCACTGCTCGGCGTCAACGTCCCCGTGTATCGGGACGGCACCGATCGGACGACGGTCGAAGGCCGCCGCGAGGGCTTCGTGGGATGGGTCGGCACCGTGTCGGTCCCGCAGATCTTGTTGCAGCGGGCACTGCAGAGTCACCCCGAGATGACCGTGTCGATGCGCTACCAACTCGACGGCTCGGTCGCGGAGTTCTCGAGTGGCGACGTGCCGATTGACGCCGAGACCGCGACGATCGACCTGCACAACGGGTGGACGGTCACGACGTTCGGTCCTCCCGCCAGCGGAGGGGTCCTCGAAGGCAACCCGCTCGTGCTGCTGCTGTCGGGAATCGCGCTGAGCGTCCTCGTCGCGGCCCTGATGTTGGTGTTGCGCACCGGACGGGCGCGGGCGTTGCGGCTGGTCGCCGAACGCACCGAGGAGCTCCGTCACCAGGCACTACACGACGCGTTGACCGATCTGCCGAACCGCGCGCTGATCATGGACCGCATCGAGCAGCTCCTCGTCCGCAGCCGGCGCAACGGCACGATGGGCGCGGCGTTGTTCATCGACCTCGACGACTTCAAGAACGTCAACGACTCGCTCGGCCACGAGGCCGGCGACCGGTTGCTCGTCTCCGTGGCCGCCCGGCTGACGAGCACGTTGCGCGACGCCGACACGATCGGCCGTATGGGTGGCGACGAGTTCGTCGTCTTGATCGAGGACGCCAAGCTCGACGTCACGCCCGAGCTCGTCGCCCAACGCCTGCTCGATGTGATGCGTCAGCCGTTCGAGCTCGAGGGCGTCACGATGCCGCTGATGGTCAACACCAGTGTCGGCATCGCCGTCGGTGATCGCCCGACCGGTGGGGAGCTGCTGCGCGACGCGGACGTCGCGCTCTACCACGCGAAGCGTGCCGGGAAGAACCGCTACGAGGTCTATTTCCCCGAGCTCCAGACCGAGATCACGCGCCACATGGAGTTCGAGTTCGAGCTTCGTTCGGCACTCGTCAATGATCAGTTCCGTCTCGCCTATCAGCCGATCTACAACCTCGACGACCTCAGTGTGGTCGCGGTGGAGGCGCTGCTGCGTTGGGAGCATCCCACGCTCGGCAACATCGAACCGGAAGAGTTCATCCCCATCCTCGAACAGACCGGCCAGATCCACGACGTCGGCCGCTGGGTGCTCCGCCGGGCGTGCGAGCAGACCGCCGAGTGGCACGCGAGGGGCGATGTCCTCGACATCTCTGTCAACGTGTCGGGCCGTCAACTCGACGACGATGCCATCATCGACCGCGTCCGCGAGGCTCTGGAGGTCAGCGGCCTCGCCGGCACCTCACTGATCATCGAGGTCGCCGAGACCGTGCTCATGAACAACGTGCCCGCCATTGCCCGGCGACTTCAGTCGATCAAGGACCTTGGTGTGCGCATCGCCGTTGACGACTTCGGCACCGGCTACTCCTCACTCGCCTACCTCCGCCAGTTCCCCGTCGACTGCATCAAGATCGACCGTGAGTTCACCAAGGCGATCAGCACGTCTCCCGAGTCGAAGGCGCTCATCGGCACGCTCGTCCAGCTCGGTAAGGATCTCGGGCTCTCCACGCTCGCCGAGGGCGTCGAGACCACCGGTGAGCTCGACGTCCTGCGCCTCCAACATGTCAACGAAGCGCAAGGGTTCCTGCTGTCCCGCCCGCTCGACGCCGAGACCCTCGAGTCCCAGCTCCTCGAACCGATCCGCCCGACGCCTCAGAACAGCCGGCCGTGATCAGCTGCCGGTTGTGTCACCCGGAAGGGTGAACGCTGCCGGATTGTCGTAATCGGTTAGAGCAGGCGGTGTTCCGGGTATTCCTGCCGGGTCCCGGCCCGGCACGCTTCTTGCGCCCTGCACTGGTGGCAGGAAGGAGCCGACGATGCTCACCCTGAGAATCGTGCTCGTAGGTCTGATCGTTTTCACCTTGCTGGCGATCTGTCGGCAGTCCAGAGGCCGTGGCGCCGCCATCCGCCGGAGAGGCGTTGCCGTCGTCGCGTTCACATCGGCGGCGGCGTTGCTCGTCGCCGGCAACACGGCGAACGCGGCGATCGTGCCGACCGTTCCGTTGCTGTCTGCGGCGAACTACTCCGTGATCGCCTACGCGACTG
>DATMDV010000124.1:0-36106 GCA_035557475.1 Ilumatobacteraceae bacterium | reverse complement strand
CTCGCGCACGAGCGCGGCCTGGTCGCGCATCTCCTGGCCCCATCCGATCGGGACGGTTCGGGCCCCGAACCGGCGGCGCTCGACCGTCGGCGTGCGACCCGACATCAGGATCACCGGGACGTGATCGGTCGCCATGTTGATCGCCCCGATCGCGCCGTTCGCGAGCCCGACGTTGGTGTGCAGGATCACGGCCTGGGCGCGGCCGGACGCGAGGTAGTACCCGTGGGCGATCCCCATCGCCACGTGCTCGTGGGGGACGACGATGGAGCGCGGGACGTCGATGCCGCGGGTCTCGGCCTCGGCCAAGCCCTCGATGATCGGCGGGAAGTCGGTGCCGGAGTTGGCGAGCACGACCTCGACGCCGAGCTGGCGCAGCCGCTGGAAGATCGCACCGCCCGCCGTGATCCCCAGTTCGTCGCTCACCGGACCTCCCGGACCTCATCGGTGGCGATGCCCTGGTGGCCCTCGGCGCGGATGAGCCGCGCGACTTCGGCGCGGAGCTCGACGAAGCGCGGCAACGACTTGGTGTCGATCTGGTCGCGCGGTCTTGGGATGTCGACCGCCAGGTCGGCGATCACCCGCGCCGGCGCCTTCGACAACACGATCACACGGTCGGCGAGGTACACGCTCTCGTCGATGTCGTGGGTGACGAACAGCACCGTCTTGCGCCGCGTCGCCCAGACCGACAACAGCATGTCCTCCAGTGCCGCGCGGGTCTGGGCGTCGACCGACGCATACGGCTCGTCCATCAGCAACAGCGCCGGTCGATAGGCGAGCGCCCGCGCGATCGCGACGCGCTGTTGCATCCCGCCCGACAGCTGGCGCGGGTACTTCTCGGCGTGCGCCTCGAGCCCGACGTCGGCGAGCGCCTGCGCGACCCGCTCGGCCCGTTCGGCCTTGTCGAGGCCGGCGTCGCGGAGCGGGAAGTCGACGTTGGTCCGCACCTTGAGCCACGGATAGAGCGACCGGCCGTAGTCCTGGAACACGAGCGTGAGGTCCTTGGGGACCGCCGTGACACGCTGGTCGTAGAGCGTGACCGTGCCGGAGCTGGGCGTCATCAGCCCGGCGAGGCAACGGAGCAACGTGGTCTTGCCGCAGCCAGACGGCCCGACGACGGAGACGAACTCGCCCTCGCCGACCGCGAGCGAGATCCCGCCGAGGGCATGGTGCTCCTGGGGGGTCGCCGAGGCGAACACGTGGTGCAGGTCGTTGGCCGCCAGGAACGACGGCGCCCCGCCATCCGCCTCGACCGATCGACCTGACGTGCTCATCGCCGTTCCCAACGCAACACCCGGCGTTCGATGACGGACAACCCGGCGTTGAGGCCGGCGCCGATGACACCGAGCACGACCAGACCCGCCCACAGATCGACCATGAGGAACTGCCGCTGCGACTGCAGGATCCGGAAGCCGACGCCGTTGGTCGCCGCGATGAGCTCGGAGATCACCATCAGGATCACGGCGATCGACAGGCTGATGCGCAGCCCGGCGAAGATCTTCGGCGCCGCCGAGGGAAGGATCACGTGCGTGACTCGATGCAGTCGGGAGATCCGGAAGACGTTCGCCGTGTCGAGGTACAACGGGTCGATCGATCGCACGCCGTCGATCGAGTTCAGCAGGATCGGTGGGAACACGCCGGTCGCGATGAGGGCGATCTTCATCGAGTCGCCGATGCCGAGCAGGACCAGGAACAGCGGCAGCAGCGCCGGCGGCGGGATGGCCCGCACGAAGTCGATCACCGGCTCGACGTAGTCGCCGAGGCGGCGCGAGCGGCCGATCATGATGCCGGCCGCGATCGCCAGCGCGGCGGCGATGAGGTAGCCGGCGAGGAGGCGCGTGAGGCTCGGTCGCAGGTTCTCCGACCAGGTCGTGGAGTACGGACGGATCCAATCGTCCCATACCGCGGTGAACACCTTGTCGGGCGTCGGGAAGAACAGCGAGTCAGCGCGGGCGGTGAGCACGTACCACACCGCGATCGCCGCGGCGATGGCGGCGACCCGGATGCCGGCGTCGCGGAGGCGCGCCGTGATCGTCGTCGGTGAGGTCACCGTGCGTCGTCCTCGTTGACGTTCCACGGGAAGACCCGGCGCTCGATGCTCGCGAACACGACGTTGAGCGCCAACCCGATCAGGCCGGTGACGATCGTCAGCGCGTAGACGCGCGGCTGATCGCCGATCGACGAGGCCTCGAGCATGAGGATGCCGATCCCCGACCTGCCGCCGGCGAGCAACTCGGCGCTGACGGCGAGGATGACCGCGATCGACGCCGCGATCTTGATGCCCGTGTAGACGAACGGCGACGCGCTGCGGAGATGCACCCGTACCGCGGTCTTGACTCTGCCGAGCCCGAACACCCTCGCTGTGTCGGCCGCGACCGGGTCGACGCTGCGGATGCCGTAGATCGTGTTGAACAGGATCGGCCAGACGCACGCATAGATCACGAGCGCGACCTTCATCTCGGTGCCGCGCCCGTACAACAAGATCGCGAGCGGGATAAGCGCGACCGATGGGATCGGCCTGAGGAACTCGAGGACCGCGCCGGCGGCCTTGTTGACCGTCGGCGACAACCCGAGCACGAGGCCGGCCGGGACGGCGACGAGCACGGAGAGCGAGAGGCCGATCAGGCAGGCCTTGACGGTCACCCACAGCGACGACAGGAACTCACCCTCGCCGAACAGCCCGACCGTCTCGCCGAGGATCGACGAGGCCGGCGGAAGGTAGCTGGCGCTGACGAGCCCGGCGCGCGTCAGCAGTTCGACGAGACCGAAGACGACACCGGCGCCGACCAGGCCGCGCATCCACTTCGTCGTGGACACGCGGCCCCGCCGGCGGGCCGAGCGGTCGCTGGAACTCGACGTGTCCGTCTCAGTCGGCGACATACTCCGCGACATCGATCGGATCGGTCAGGATGCCGGCGTCGACCATGAAGTCAGGCACCCGCTGCAACACCTCGAGGTCGATGCCAGAGACGAACAACGGGTAGTTCAGCGCCCTGGCACTCTCCTCGGTTGCCGTCTCGATGTAGGTCGGCAGGATGGTCGGCACCGCGTCCGGATCGCTGTTGGCGACCTCGACGGCCTTGTCGAAGGCCCGCACGAACGCGGCGACGGTGTTGGGGTTGTCGGCCAGGAACGAATCGGTCACGAAGAAGCCGGCGACCGGGAAGTCCTCCATGCGGCCGGCGAACATGTCGATCACGAGTGTCGCGTCGAGCGTGTTGCGGGCGATCGAACCGAACGGCTCGACGACCGAGATCACATCGACGTCGCCGCGCTCGAGTGTGGCGGGCATGTCGGGGAACGGGATCTCGACGAGCGTCACGTCGTCGAGCGTCATCCCGGCGTCCTCGAGCTGGGCCTGTACGGCGAGCTGGACGACATTGTTCAACGTGTTGACGGCGATCGTCTTGCCGGCCATGTCCTCGACCGTGACGATGCCGGAGTCGGGCATCGAGTAGAGCCCCGCGAACAGCGGTGCCGGACGGTTCGCCTCGCTGATGATCTTCAGCGGGAGATCCTGTGACACGGCGTTGAAGAACGACGGGTAGGCGCCGAACCCGATGTCGAGATCACCCGACGCGAGGGCCGGGATCGTCGCCGCCCCGCCTTGGGCGAACTCGGTGGAGACGGTGAGACCCTCGTCGGCGAAGAAGCCTTGGTCGATGGCGATGAACACGGGCGCCACGTCGGCGATCGGCAGGATGCCGAGCGAGATCTCGGCCTTCTCGGGCGCCGCGGCGGGCTCCGTCGCGGCCGGAGCGTCCGTTGCGGCCGGGGCCTCGGTTGGCGCCGGCGCCTCGGTGGCATCCGGTGCTTCCGTTGCGGCCGGCGGATCGGTTGCGGTCGGGGCCTCGGTTGTCGCCGACGTGTCGGTCGGGGCGGATGCCGAGCTGTCGGTGGAGTCGTCGTCGTCACCGCACGCGGCGACGACGAGCACGAGTGCGCTCACGGCTCCGACGAGGCGCAGGGCGCGGTGCCGGACGTTGCGAGGACCCCGGCTCCGACGGTGGTGGATCGTCATGGGCTGCTCCTTTCGGGACAGAGCAGCGACGCCAGCACGGTCGTGTGGCTCGCTCCCCCTGGTGCCTCACAGTAACGATCCGATGTTTGGGGCGCAACGATCAGATGTCCGGTCGAGTGGGTGATTAGGCTGCCGCGCCGTGGCCAGCAAGCGTGTCGTCGCGTACGAGGCGATCGCCAGGGAGATCCAGGCGTCGATCATGACCGGCGAGTTCCAAGCCGGCGTCCGGATGCCCGACGAGGGCGAGCTCGCCGACCGTTTCGCGGTCGGACGGTCGACGATCCGCGAGGCCCTTCGACTCCTCGGCGGGCGCGGCTATGTCCGCATCATGTCCGGCGCGGGCGGCGGCGCGTTCGTGAACGCCGGTGACCCCGACGAGATCGGACGCGGCCTCGCCGACGACCTCGAGTTCCTCCTGGGCGACGAGAGCATCAGCCTGGCCGAGCTCACCGAGGCCCGCCAGATCCAGGAGATCAGCGGTTGCCGGTTGGCCGCCCGCCGGGCCGGTCCGGCCGAGGTCGAGCGGATCCGCGAGCTCGCCGAGCGCGGCATGGCGCTCATCGACGATCCGGACGGCTTCCTTCGAGCGAACCTGGGGTTCCACATGGCGATCTCGGCGGCGACGCACAACCGGGTCGTGCACATGTGGATGTCGGCGATCGGCCAAGCGGTCGAGGGTGCGATGCGTGAGGCGACGGTGACACCGGAGATCCGCCGCCATGTCGCGAATCAGCACATCGCCATCGCCGACGCGATCGCGCAGCGCGACCCCGAGACCGCCGGCGATCTCATGCGGGTGCACATCGACGACTTCTGCACCGATCTGGCGCTCGGGTCGGTCGACGGGCCGGCCGCCCGCGACCGCGCCCGGCGGCGATCCGCCGGCGCCGGCGGACCGCGCTGACCGTCGTCGCGCCGCTCGACTCGGAGCCGTCGCCCTCGTCGTCGCCTCGGTAGGTTGCCGACATGGATTACCGCTTCCTCGGCCGCACCGGCCTTCGCGTCAGCCCGTTGTGCCTCGGCACGATGAACTTCGGCCCCCACACCGACGAGGTCACCAGCCAACAGTTGATGGACTCGGCGCTCGAGTCGGGCGTGAACTTCTTCGACACCGCCAACGTCTACGGAGGAACCGAGACCGAGCGGATCATCGGCCGGTGGTTCGCACTCGGCGGGGATCGACGCGAGAAGACCGTGCTCGCGACCAAGGTCTACGGCGGGAGCGACCAGTGGCCGAACTCGTCGAAGTTGTCGGCGCTGCACATCCGTCAGGCCTGCGAGGCCAGCCTGCGGCGACTGCAGACCGACCACATCGACCTCTACCAGATGCACCACGTCGACCGCGACACCCCGTGGGACGAGATCTGGCAGGCGATGGACCTGCTGGTGCAGCAGGGCAAGGTGCTCTACGTCGGGAGCTCGAACTTCGCCGGCTGGCACGTCGTGCAGGCCAACGAGGCCGCCAACCGGCGCGGCTCGCTAGGGCTGGTGTCGGAGCAGAGCCTCTACAACCTCAACGCCCGGATGGTCGAGCTCGAAGTGCTCCCGGCCTGTCAGGCGTACGGCGTCGGTGTGATCCCGTGGAGCCCGCTCGGCGGAGGGCTGCTCGGTGGGGCGCTGCGCAAGGTCACCGAAGGACGCCGCGCCGGGGAGCGCGTTCAGACCCTGGTCGAGGACAACCGCGACAAGCTCGAAGCGTGGGAGTCGCTGTGTGCCGACCTCGGTGAGGATCCGGCCGACGTGGCGTTGGCGTGGCTGCTCCACCAGCCGGTGGTGACGGCCCCGATCATCGGACCCCGAACGCCTGAGCAGCTCGCCGGGGCGTACCGGGCGCTCGAGATCGCGCTCGAGCCGGACACGCTCGACGCCCTCGACAAGATCTTCCCCGGTCCCGGCGGCGCGGCGCCGGAGGCCTACGCCTGGTAGGACCGCGATGGCGGGAACCCGCGGCGCCGGATCCCTGCCGTCAATCCGTTCCGGCGTGCACCGCGACCGGTGACCCCACCGCGTCGCGGTCGTCGCCGGTCCACGCGTAGTGGCACGCCGCGCGACGGCCGGCGCGGTGCGCCTCGGCTGGGTCGATCGTGCGACACGGCTCGCCCGCGATCGCACAGCGCGGACGGAACCGGCACCCGACCCCGACGTCGAAGGGACTCGGCGGCTCGCCGATCAGCGCTGGCGGATCGGTGCCCAGCGGGACGCCGAGGCGCGGCGCGGCGGCGAGCAGCGCCCGGGTGTACGGGTGCTGCGGATCGGTGAAGAGCTGCTCGGTCGAGGCCTCCTCGACGACGCGACCGAGGTACATCACGGCGACGCGATCGCAGATGCTGCGCACCACTCCGAGGTCGTGCGAGATGAACAGCATCGTCAGGTCGAGCGACTGTCGGAGCTCGGCGAGAAGATTCAGAATCGCCGCCTGCACCGAGACGTCGACGGCGGCAACGGCTTCGTCGGCGATCAACAGGTCGGGTTCGACGGCGAGCGCACGGGCGATCACCACTCGCTGGCGCTGACCGCCCGACATCTCACGCGGCAGCGAATCGAGGTGACGAGTCGGGAGCCCGACGAGATCGAGGAGCTCAGCGCACCGACCGCGAACGAGACCGTCCGGTCTGAGCTGATGGGCGCGGATCAGCTCGGCGAGCGTGCTCCCGACCGTCTTGCGCGGGTTGAGCGACGACCCGGGATCTTGGAACACCATCTGGATCCGCCGCCGCTGCAACGGCGTGCGGACGAGCGGCAGCAGTTCGCCGTCGAACCACACCTCGCCGGAGGTCGCTTCGGTGAGCCCGATGATCGTGCGGGCCAAGGTCGACTTTCCGCATCCGGACTCTCCGACGATGCCGGTCACCGCGCCGTGCTCCACCTCGATGCTCACTCCGTCGACCGCGCGCAGGGTCCGCTGGTGCCGGCGTCCACCGCGTCCGCGAACCGCGAAGTGGACGTGCAGATCGTCGACCCGCAGCTGCGCGGTCATGTCCGACTCACCTCGGCGTGACGCAGGCACGCTGTCGTCCGCCACGACGTGATCTGGACGAGGCGGCGTTCCTCGGCGTTGCAAGCATCGATGGTCATCGAGCAGCGCGGCGAGAACCTGCATCCGAAGCCGAACGAGCCGGGATCGGGCGGGGCGCCGCCGATCGCGACGAGGTGGCCGTCGCCGGCGCGGGACGCGTGGTCGACGGTCGGGATCGACCGCAGCAAGTTCTGCGTGTACGCATGCCGAGGATCGGTCAAGACCTCGGCGACGGGACCCTCTTCGATGATCTGGCCCGCGTACATCACGGCGACCCGTTGCGCGATCTGGCCGATGACCGCCAGATCGTGGGTGACGAACACGACGGACAGGCCACGCTCGCGGCGGAGCCGATCGATCAGGCGGAGGATCTGGTCTTGAATCGTCACGTCGAGAGCGGTGGTCGGTTCGTCGCAGAGCAGCACCCGCGGTCCGCCGCCGAGTGCCATCGCGATCATCACCCGCTGGCGCAGCCCTCCGGAGAGCTCGTGCGGCCATGCCTGCGCTCGACTCTCGGGATCGGGAATGCCGACCTCGCGCATCAGCTCGAGCGCGTTGCGGCGCGCCTCCGCGCGGCGGACGCCACGTTGCACGACGATCGATTCGGCGACGAGGTCACCGATCCGCATCGTCGGGTTCAGGGCCGTCATCGGCTCCTGGAACACCATCGTCACGCCGTTGCTGTGGGCCGCGGTCGGATCGAACGGCGCCGGTTCGTCGCCTGCCGCCGGAGCCAGACGCACCGAGCCATCGGCCATCGAAGCGACCCGTGGCAACACGCCCGCCAACGCCTTCAACGTCAAGCTCTTTCCCGAGCCCGACTCGCCGACGATGCCCAAGCACTCGCCGGGAGCGACGCTGAACGACACGCCGTCGACGGGGTACACGGTTCGATCGGCGCGGGCGATGGCGACGCGCAGGCCGTCGACGACGAGCATCGGCCAATCGGACGTCATCGCTCAGGAGCCTTTCAACCTGTCGTCGAGGCTGTCGCCGATCAGGGCCAGGCCGATGCCGAGCGCTCCGATGGCGAGGCCCGGAGCGACGACGAGCCACCAATGGGTAGCGAGGTAGGGCTTCCCGTCGGCGATCATCGCACCCCACTCGGGGATCGGGATCGGGATGCCGAGCCCGAGGAACGACAACGACGCCAGGGCGAGCACGACCAGCCCGACGTCGACGACGACGTAGACGATCGTTTGGTTGAGCGCGTTCGGAAGGACGTGGCGGAGCAGCACCCGACGCTCCGACAGCCCGCCGGCCCGCGCCGCGAGGACATAGTCGAGTTGCCGGATCCGGAGGATCTCGCCGCGCACGAGCCGCGCGTACACCACCCACCCGACGCCCGTGGCGACGATGATCACCGGCGGCTCACCGGGGCCGAGGAACCACCACCCCTGACCGGGCCCGATCGCCCCCAGCACGGCGAGGAACAGGACGAGGACGGGGAACGCGAGCACCAGATCGGCGAGGCGCATCACGATGGTGTCGACGATGCCGCCGAAGAACCCGGCGACCGTGCCGAGCAACGAACCGATCATCACCGCGAGCGCGGTCGCCAGCACGGCGACGCGAAGGTCGACGCGGACGGAGTGGATCAGACGTGTCATCACGTCGCGGCCGAGGGCGTCGGTTCCGAGCAGATGGCTGCCGCTCGGCCCGTCGAGTCGGTTGAGCAGATCCTGGTCGAGCGGACTGCTCCGCGTGATGACGTCGGCGAACAGGGCGGCGAACACGTACACCGCGACGATCGCGAGACCGACGAGCGCCTTGCGAGGAAGGCGCTGCCGTGCGCGAGGCGCGGCCAGGACGGCAGGAATCGAGTCAGCGGCGCCGGTCATTCCATCAAGACTCGTCATTCCATCAGCACTCTCGGATCGAGCGACGCGATCACGATGTCGGCGACGAGATTGATCATCACGACCGCCAGCGCGAACACCAGGGTGATCCCCTGTACGACGCCGAGGTCCTGACGGCTGGCGGCATCGACGAAGGCCGTGCCGAGACCTTGGATGTCGAACGTGAACTCCACCAGCACCACGCCGAACAACAAGAAGCCGATCTGGGTCGCGAGGATGTTCACCGTCGGGATCAGGCTGTTGCGCAGCACGTGGCGCCGGATGAGTCGCATGCCCCGCACGCCGAGTGTCCGCGCCACGGCGACGTAGTCGGCCTCCAGCACGTCGATCACGCTGGAGCGGATGCTGCGGGCGAGCACCGCAGTGAACGCCAGCGCCAGTGTCATACCGGGAAGGATCACGGCCCGCACGTGCTCGCCGAATGTGTCGCCGAAGCCCGACACGGGGAACCAGCCCGTCGGGAGCGCGACGACACGGATCAGCACGAAGCCCACCCAGAACGTCGGCAGGTAGAGGAGCACGAGGGTCGTGCTGCGGATCAAGTGGTCGGTGGGGCGGTCACGGTGAGCGGCGGCCAGCAGGCCGAGCGGCAACGCGAGCACGGCGGTGAACAGCAAGCCCGACGTGATGACCCAGATCGTCTCGGGCGCCCGTTCGGCGAGGATCTCGGTCACGGGCGTCGCCGACCGATTCGACGCGCCGAAGTTCCCGTGGGCGAGGTCGCGGAGGTAGAACGCGTACTGCACGAAGATGTTGCGGTCGAAGCCGTGCTCCCGGCTGTACGCACTGACCTGCTCCTCGGTGGCGCGCGGACCGAGCAGCAAGCGAACCGAGTCGCCCGGGGCGACCTTCAGCACCATGAACACGAGGAAGCTGATGCCGATCAGCAGCGGGATCGTGTGCGCGAGTCGCTTCGAGACGAACCGGAAGCGACCCATGTCCTACCGTCCGCGAGCGAGGCTCGCGGTCATCCATCGACCCAGAGTGAGCGCAGGTCGTAGAACGAGTACGGCGTGAGCCCATAGCCGTGCAACCGCTCGGCGTGCGCACCGACGACCCATGGCGACAGGAGCGGCGCCAGGAACGTGTTCGCGTACACGTCGTCCTCGTAGGCGGCGATCGCCGCACTCGAGTCGGTCGGATCGACCGCCGCCGCGACGGCACCCATCGCTTCGAGCAGCAGCGGCGACTCGAAGCCGGTGAACAGCGTCTGCGTCACGAGGATGAAGCCCAACGGATCGTTCAACGTCGGGGAGCCGGCCGAGTAGTTGCCGACGAACATCGTCGTCTCGCCGGCACCGAGCCGGCCGAGGAACGTCGCGCTGTCGACAGTGACGATGTTCGTCTCGATGCCGATCGCCTGCAGCATCGGTTGGATCGCCTGGGCGGCGAGCAGATCGATACCTCGACTCGAATCGACGAGGAACTCGACCGGCGAGCCGTCGTAGCCCGAAGCGGCGAGGGCCGCCTCGGCGGCCGGGATGTCGAGAACGCCCCAGTCCGTCGTGCTGCCGGTCGATCCCGGGAGTGACGCGGGCAGCACACCGTTGTTCGGCTCGGCCTTGCCGGAGTACACGGACTCGATGAGCGCGGTGCGGTCGATGCCGAGTGACACGGCCCGTCGGAAGTCGGCGCTCGTCGTTGGTGACGCGCCGGCGTTGAATCCGATCATGCTCACCGAAGCCGATGGCACCTCGACGACGACGGCCTCGCGGATCTGCGTCACCAGGTCGAGGGGCACCCGCTCGACGAGGTCGGCGGTGCCGCCCTCGAGCTGGACGAGGCGTTGGTTGTTGTCGCCGACGATGCGGTACGTGACCCGATCGAGATGCACAGCATCCGGCGCGTAGTAGTTCGGGTTGCGGGCGAGCACGATCTCCTCGCCGAGCTTCTCCGACTCGATCATGAACGGACCGGCGCCGATCGGCTCGGCGTAGAACGCCTCTGCGGTCATCCCCCCGAAGTCGGCCGGGGTGATGGCCGACGTCGGCCAACTCAACAGCGCGGCAAATGACGAGTCGGGCGCGGCGAGCGAGAACACCGCCGTCTGCGGGTCGGGCGCCTCGACCGACAAGATCCCCGCGTACGATGGGCCGTAGAGCGGACCTGCCTTCCAGAGATCGGCCGAGAACGCGACGTCAGCCGAGGTGACCGGCGTTCCGTCGCTGAACGCGGCGCCGTCCTGCAACGTCACCGTGACGGTCATCGCCGTCGGGTCGTAGGTCCATTCCGACGCCAGCCCGGCCGCCAGCTCGCTGCCATCGTCGCTGATCCGCAGCAGCGGTTCGCTGACCTCCTTGAGGATCTGCCAGGTCGACAGCTGGACCGCGAACGCGGGATCCCAGCCGTCGATCGCGTCGGGGATGAGGATCGTCGCTTCTCCGCCGGACGTCGCCTCGTCATCACCGCTGTCGTCTGGCGTCGATTGGTCCGACGCGGTATCGGCGGCACTGTCGCCGGGCGCGACGGAACCCGAGGAAGCATCCGACGCCGTGTCGGGTGACGACTCGGAAGCAGCCGGATCCTCGTCGCCGTCGCCGTCACCGCCGCACGCCGCAGCGGCGAGCGCGAGAACCACGAGGAGGGGGCCCGAGAGCCGGCGATCGAACGACCTGCGATGCATGGGCGGACCCTGACTATGGAGTGGGTCTGGGGGGAGACCGACTGCCAACCTATCGGGATCGGAGAAATTCCTCGTCGTCCCTCCCCTTCACCGAGCCGATCGACGACGACGCGCAGCAGCTTGGAGCCGCAGCCACGGGGGAGTAGAACGAGCGGCGTGCCGGACATCACTGCCGATGGCTGAAGCGCCGGGTCGCGTTCCCTCCGTGGGATCCGACGACTTCGCGGCGCTGGTCGACGACGCCGTCGCGCTCGCGGAGCGATGGATGTCGGCGACCGAGGTCGAACAGACGAAGGCCGAGTTGGCCGTGAGCAGCCAGCTCGCCGGACTGGTCGGGGATCCGGCCGGCCTCGACCTCGCAGTCCGCTTCGTCGATCGGGTCGCCCGGCCGGAGGACCAGCGCGTGGCTGCCCGCGAGCTGGCGACGATCTCGGCGAAGACGGCCGCCGGCTTTCTCGGGTGGACCGACCGCGTGCTGTTGCGGATCGGCTCGTTCGTGGCCCCCATGGCACCGCGCATCGTCGTGCCGTTGGCGCGGCGACGTCTGCGCCAGCTCGTGGGTCACCTTGTCGTCGACGCCCACGACCCGGCCCTCGCCGACCACCTCGACCGTGCCCGCCGCGACGGGTTCCGCCTCAACATGAACCTGCTCGGCGAAGCGGTGCTCGGCGAGGCGGAAGCGGCCGACCGTGCGGCGCGCACGGCCGCCCTGCTCGAGCGCTCCGACGTCGACTACGTCTCGATCAAGGTCTCCGCCCTCGTCTCCCAGATCTCCAACTGGGACACCGCCGCCACCGTCGGACGCGTGCTCGGCCGGCTCCGCCCGCTGTATCGGGCGGCAATGGCGAAGCGTCCGCACGCGTTCGTCAACCTCGACATGGAGGAGTACCGCGACCTCGACCTGACGCTCGAGGTGTTCACGACGCTCCTCGCCGAGCAGGAGTTCCACGAGCTCGAAGCGGGGATCGTGCTGCAGGCCTATCTGCCCGACTCCGTCGCCGCCCTCGATCGCCTGATCGCCTTCGCCGAACAGCGGGTCGCGTCGGGTGGCGCCGGGATCAAGATCCGACTGGTCAAGGGCGCCAACCTCTCGATGGAGCGGGTCGACGCCGAGCTCCACGGCTGGGAGCCGGCGCCGTACGGCAGCAAGGGGGAGGTCGACGCGAACTACCTACGGCTCGTCGATCGGTCGCTCCGCCCCGAGCTCGCCGGCCTGCTGCGCGTCGGTATCGCCTCCCACAACCTGTACGACGTCGCGCTCGCGCGCATGGTCGCCGAGCGCCGTGGAGTGTCCGCCGCGCTCGACGTCGAGATGCTCCAAGGAATGTCGCCGGCGCAAGCGCGAGCCGTCAGGACGGCGGTCGGGACGGTGCTGCTCTACACGCCGGTGGTGGCGCCGGAGGACTTCGACGTCGCCGTCGCGTATCTCGTCCGCCGGCTCGAGGAGAACGCCCAGCCGCAGAACTTCCTCTACGCGCTGTTCGCCGACGACGGCACCGCGTCGACCAGGGATCCGCCCGTGGCGGGCACGATGATCGATCAGGAGGCCCGGTTCCGGGCGTCGGTCGTGGCGATGTCGACGACCTCGGAGCGGCCGCGGCGTTCCGCGACCCGACCGCCGGCGGGACCGACATTCGCCAACACCACCGACTCCGACCCGGCCTTGCCGTCGGTGCGACGGTGGGCGGCTGAGCGGGTCGCCGCCACCGCTCCGACACCGGTCTCGCCGGTGCTCACGTCGGTCGCCGACGTCGACCGGGTGGTAGCCGCTGGCCGCGCCGCTCATCCCGAGTGGGCGCAGCGTCCTGCGGCCGAGCGGGCGGCCGTCCTGCGCCGCGCCGCAGACGAGCTCGAAGCCGCCCGTGCGGAGCTGGTCACGATGATGGCGGCGGAGGGGGGCAAGACGGTGGCCGAAGCCGATCCGGAGGTCTCCGAAGCGATCGACTTCGCCCGCTACTACGCCGATCGAGCGCTCGAGCTCGATCCGTCCAGCGGGCATGCCGGCACCGACGGCGCTCGTTTCACCCCCACCCCGATGACGTTGGTGACGCCGCCGTGGAACTTTCCCGTGGCGATCCCGATCGGCGGCGCACTCGCCGCGCTCGCCGCCGGGTCCGCCGTCGTCCTGAAGCCGGCATCGTCGGTACCCGGATGCAGTGAGGTCGCGGCGGCAGCGGTGCAATCCGCGCTCGCCGGCGGGGGTGCGCCGGCAAACATCCTCCAAGTGGTCCGCACCGACGAGGGTGACGTCGGCCGGGCGCTGGTGTCGCACCGTGCGGTTGACACCGTGCTGCTCACCGGCTCGATCGAGACGGCACGTCTGTTCTCGTCGTGGCGGTCGTCGCACGACGGCGGGCCGCGGGTCTACGCCGAGACGTCGGGCAAGAACGCGCTCGTCATCACATCGGCGGCCGACTACGACCTCGCCGTCGCGGATCTCGTGAAGAGCGCGTTCGGTCATGCCGGGCAGAAGTGCTCGGCCGCTTCGCTCGTCATCCTCGTCGGGTCGGCCGGACGATCCGAGCGACTGCGGCGGCAACTCGTCGATGCCGTCGAATCGGTGCGCGTCGGCTGGCCCACCTCACTCGACGCCTTCATGGGGCCGCTGATCGAGCCGCCGAGCGGCAAGCTCGCCCGCGCGCTCGCGTCGCTCGAGCCGGGTGAGAAATGGCTGGTCGAACCGCGGCAGCTCGACGACACAGGACGCCTGTGGTCACCCGGTTTGAAGGACGGCGTCGCCCCGGGCTCGTTCTTCCACATCACCGAGTGCTTCGGGCCGGTGCTCGGCGTCATGCGGGCCGACACGCTCGGCGAAGCGGTGGCACTGCAGAACGCCACCGCGTTCGGCCTGACCGGCGGCCTGCACTCGCTCGACGACGACGAGATCGAGCAGTGGCTCGACGCGGTGGAGGTCGGCAACGCGTATGTCAACCGGCACATCACCGGGGCGATCGTCCAGCGTCAGCCGTTCGGTGGGTGGAAGGACTCGGTGGTCGGCCCGGGCGCCAAGGCGGGCGGACCGAACTATGTGGCGCAGCTCGGCAACTGGGTGTCGCACCGTGCTCCGGCTCAGCAACTCGAGCCCGAGCCCCGCGTCCGCCAAGCCCTCGCCGCGTGCACCGAGCTGATCCCATCCGAGTCCGACCGCGAGTGGCTGCGTGCCGCCGTCTGGTCGGACGCGGCGGTGTGGGCAGCGGAGCTCGGTCAGGAGATCGATCGAACGGGACTGGCGGTCGAGTCGAACGTCTCGCGGTATCGACCGCTGCCGGCGCTGACGGTGCGGGCCGACCGCGGCGCGTCGTTCGTGGAGCTGTTGCGGGTACTCCTCGCGGCTGAACTGACCGGTACCCGGGTGGCGGTGAGCGTCGACCCGTCGTTGGCGTCAGCCGTCGGCAACCTCCGCACCACGACCACCACCGCCGAGCCACCTGCGCGCGCGCTGCTGGGACGCCTGAGCGAGGTCGTCGACACAGCCGAGACCACGGCCGAGTTCACCGCGCGCGTGCGGTCGGGCGCGGTCGTCGGACGGGTGCGGGCGTTCGGCGACGACGCTGTGGGCTTGCTGCGCGAGTTGGCGGGGGAGAACGTCACCGTGCTGGCCGGACCGGTGCTCGGCACCGGTCGCCGCGAGCTGCTCAGCATGTTGCGCGAACAGGCGGTCTCGCGCACACGGCACCGCTTCGGCCACGTGCAACGGCACGGTGCGTGAGCCGACCTCGGCGCGCACCGGGCGCGGTCGGTCAGTCGTTGTCGAGCTTGTCGAGCGCCCGATGGGCGACGTCGGCGATGGCGCCAGTGACGCCGGGCTGCTTGGCGTGCTCTTCGAGGCTGGCGTCGATGACACCAAGCCGGGCACGCGCGTCTTCGATGATCGAGACCTTTCCATCGTCGTCGAGGTCGTAGGCGTCGAGCACGATGGTCTCGTCGTCCTCACCGGGCTCCTGATCGAGATCGGAGGTCACCGCCTCGTCGAGGTCGTCGCCGTCACCATCTGCCATGTGTCCAGTATGGAGCCTTCCGCTCGCCTGGCGCGCATCTCGTGAAGTTTCGGCGCCGTAGGGACGCCACAACTTCCCGAGATCAGGGGGGTACCCCTAGGAGGTATAGGTATACTGGAGGTCATCATGACCGATACTGCTGCGCGTGCCAACCGCGTCGAGCTCCAGATCGGTGGCATGACGTGCGCCTCGTGTGCCGCTCGCATCGAGAAGCGGCTCAACGAGGTCGACGGTGTCACCACCGCGTCGGTGAACTACGCGACCGAGCGGGCGGCGGTGAGCTTCGACGGTTCCCTCGCGATCGACGACCTGATCGCCGAGATCGAAGCGACCGGCTACACCGCCAGCCGTCCTCGCGACACCGCTCCGTCCGGTTTCGACGAGACGAGTGCATCGGAGGAGCCCGATCCGACCGAGGCGCTTCGCATCCGTCTGATCGTCGCCGCCGTTCTGACCGTGCCGGTCGTTGCGATGGCGACGGTCCCGGCCCTGCAGTTCGACAACTGGCAATGGTTGTCGCTGACGCTCGCCGCACCGGTCGTCGTGTGGGGCGCGTTCCCGTTCCATCGCGCGGCGTGGGCGAACCTGCGTCACGGTGCGGCGACGATGGACACACTCATCTCGGTCGGCACGCTCGCCGCGTTCGGGTGGTCGCTGTACGCCCTGTTCATCGGCGACGCGGGCATGGCCGGAATGAAGATGCCGTTCGAGCTGACCATCGACCGCGGCTCGGGTGCCGATCAGATCTACCTGGAGGTGGCCGCCGCGGTCACCACGTTCATCCTCGCCGGCCGGTACTTCGAGGTCCGCGCGAAGCGACGTGCCGGCGCGGCGTTGAAGGCGTTGCTCGAGCTCGGTGCGAAGGACGTCGTGGTACTGCGCGAGGGACGCGAGGAGCGGATCGCCGTCGACGACTTGACCGTCGGCGACCGCTTCGTCGTGCGCCCCGGCGAGAAGATCGCCACCGACGGCGTCGTCGAAGAGGGATCGTCGGCGATCGACACCTCGTTGCTCACCGGCGAGAGCGTTCCGGTCGAGGTCCGCCCGGGCAATGCCGTGACCGGCGCCACGATCAACGCCGGCGGCCGGCTCGTCGTCCGGGCCACCCGCATCGGCGCCGACACGCAGCTGGCCCAGATCGGTCGGCTGGTCGTCGAGGCGCAGAACGGGAAGGCCGCCGTGCAACGGCTCGCCGACCGGATCTCCGCCGTGTTCGTCCCGATCGTCATCGCCCTGGCCATCGCCACGCTCGGCTTCTGGATCGCCACCGGTGAGGGAACCACGGCGGCGTTCACCGCAGCCGTTGCAGTGCTCATCATCGCCTGTCCGTGTGCGCTCGGGCTGGCGACGCCCACGGCGCTGCTCGTCGGGACCGGTCGCGGCGCCCAGCTCGGCATCCTCATCCGGGGACCCGAGGTCCTCGAGTCGACCCGCCGGATCGACACCGTCGTACTCGACAAGACGGGCACCGTCACCACCGGCAAGATGGTGCTGGTCGACGTCGTCACCACACCGGGTACCGATCGCGCGGAGGCACTGCGGCTGGTCGGCGCGCTCGAGCACGCCTCCGAGCATCCCATCGCGCGAGCGATCGCCGCCGGCGCCGCCGCGGCGGTCGGTGAGCTGCCAGCGGTCGAGTCGTTCACGAACCGAGAAGGGCTCGGCGTCGAGGGCACCGTCGACGGGCACGCCGTCGTCGCCGGACGCGCGGCACTGCTCGACGAGTGGGCGGTGCACCTCCCCGCCGAGCTCGCCGCCCGACGCGACGCCGCCGAGGCGAACGCGCAGACGACCGTCGTTGCTTGCTGGGACGGCGAGGCCAGAGCGCTGTTCGTCGTGGCCGACACCGTCAAGCCGACATCCACCGAGGCGATCCGGCAACTTCGCGATCTCGGCCTCCATCCTGTGCTGCTCACTGGGGACAACGAGGTGTCAGCGCGCGCGGTCGCCGCCCAGGTCGGGATCGACGAGGTCGTCGCCGGAGTGCTGCCCGCCGAGAAGGTCGACGTCGTCCGCCGCCTGCAGGCCGAAGGTCGCGTCGTCGCCATGGTCGGCGACGGAGTCAACGACGCGGCTGCCCTGGCGCAGGCTGACCTCGGTCTCTCGATGGGCACCGGCACCGACGCCGCGATCGAGGCGAGCGACCTCACTCTCGTCCGCGGCGACCTGCGGGCGGCGCCCGACGCGATCCGCCTCGCCCGTCGAACGCTGGCGACGATCAAGACCAACTTGTTCTGGGCGTTCGCCTACAACGTGGCCGCGATCCCGCTCGCCGCGGCCGGCTACTTGAACCCGGTGATCGCCGGCGCCGCGATGGCCTTGTCGAGTGTGTTCGTGGTCTCCAACAGCCTCCGGCTGCGCCGGTTCGCGCCACTGACCAGCCACGCCTCCTCGACCGGCTGAGCTCCTGGGCGCGGTCGACGCGGTTCCGACGCCGCCGGTCACACGAGGCCGGGGTAGCTCCCACCGTCGAGGTGCAGGTTGTTCCCCGAGATGAACCCGGCGTGGACGCTGCACAAGAACGCGCACGTGGCGCCGAACTCGCTCGTGCGGCCGAGACGCTTGGCCGCGATCGAGTCGGCCATCTGCGCCCGCGCCTCGTCGTACGTGATGCCGTCGCGTTCGACGGCGAGGTTCGCCATCTGGTGCTGGCGCGGCGAGTCGATCCGCTCCGGGAGCAGGCAGTTGATCGTGACGTTGTACCTGGCGACATCGCGAGACACCGCCTTCAACATTGCCGTCGCACCGGTGCGGGCGCCCGTGGACGCGAGCATCGACGGTCGAGGCGTGGTGACCATCGCCGACGTGATGCTGACGATGCGGCCGAAACCGCGCTCGCACATTCCGGGCACGACGCGTTGCACGATCTTGATCGGGGTCCAGAAGTGGAGGTCGAGCGCGACCTGCAAGTCGTCGTCGGTGATCTCGTCGATCGAGCCGGGCTTCGGCCCGCGGTTGTTGAGCACGACGATGTCGGGCTCGGGACACGCCGCGAGCAGCGCGTCGCGCCCGTCGTCGGTGGTGATGTCGGCGGCGACGACCGAGACGTCGCCCGCGCCGAGCGCCCGGATCTCGGCCGCCGCGAGCGCGAGCTTGTCCGCGTCGCGCCCGTTGAGCACGACGTCGACGCCCTCGGCCGACAGGGCTTCGGCGCACGCCCGCCCCAAGCCCTGACTCGACGCGCACACGATCGCTCTGCGTCCAGCGATGCCGAGATCCAAGAGCGCCGACTATAGGTCGGGCACCGACGCGTCGGCGCCTGGCGATGAGCGGGCGGCTGGGCAGTCTCGCGGCGCAGGGGCATCTTGACCAGGCGCGATCTGATCCTATATGATCGCGACGCGTTCGCCGTGCGAACGGCCTCGAGTCCTGTCGTCTGGGGAGATGGCGGGATCACAGGTGGGGGATGCGAGGGGCTCGCGACGTATCTGACCGCCTCGCCGTACAGCACCGCCGGGCCTCGTCGCGCCGTGTCGGCGGGGGATCAATTCGGCAGATGGATCGGAGCACCCATGAGGAAGTCAACCAGGTCGTTCGCGACGATCGCCACGACGCTTGCGCTCCTCACCACCGCCTGCGGCGGCGACGACGACGACGCCTCCGGCGACACCACGGGTGCCGACGACACCGCCGCGGCCGGCGACACGGAGCCGGCCGACGTCGCCTCGACCGGGCCGGCTGACACCGGCACGACCGAGTCGGCTGGAACCGAGCCGGCCGGCACCGGGGCCGCCGGCGAGAACCCGTTCGGCGCGACGTTGGCCGAAGGCGAGTTCGGCGAGAGCTATCTGCCCGACGAGACGCTGCTCGAGCAGGCGCTCGGCGGCGCGGCCTCGCTGCCCACAGACGACATGCAGCGCAACATCGCACTGGCCGCGGTGTCCAGGGCATCGATGGAGGTCGACGAGGACCTGGCGCTCGAGTGCTGGCAGAACAACGGTTGCGAGACCGGGACGGGTGGCGAGCTGAAGGTCGGCCTCGCCGACGGGTTCGGTGGCAACGTCGCCCGTCAGTTGTTCAAGATGGAGTTCATCCTGCAGGCGCTCACGTACCCCGAGATCGGCGAGATCGCCTACACCGACGCCAACCTCGACGCCCAGAAGGCGATCTCCGACGTCCGCAGCCTCGTGGCCCAGGACTACGACGTGATCTTGAGCTACCCCGACGCCGGTGAGGCGTTGGTCCCGGCCTACCGGGCAGCGACGGAAGAGGGCTCGCAAGTCGTGCTCTGGTCGAACGCCAACATCGGCGAACCCGGCACCGATTACCTGACGTTCAGTGGTTCCGACATCTGCGCGATCGGGACGAAGTACGGCGAGATCATGAACGAGGCGCTGCCTGACGGCGGCCAGATCGCGTTCCTCGGCGGGACGCCCGGCAACACGCAGTCACCGGTGTGGCAGGACTGCGAGCGCGAGGCGCTCAACGACAACATCGAGGTGGTCGCCGTCGCCGACACCAGCTGGACTCGGCAGGGTGCCCTGGAAGCCGCCGGCGGCATCATCAGCCAGTACCCCGACCTCGACGGATGGAGTTACGACTACGGCGACGCGTTCGTCGGTGTCATCCGTGCCTACGAAGCGGCCGGCATCCCGATGGACGTCGTGGCAACGATCCAGTCCGACGACAACCCGATGCTGTGTGCGTGGAAGGAGGTCGGCAACCCGAACTTCGTCATCCATCACTACGTCGCGCTGTTCACCCAGGGCCGGATCGGGCTGACGGCGGCGATGATGAAGCTGCAAGGTGCCGACGTACCGCCCGAGCTCATCTTCCAGGCCGAGTTGAAGACCGTCGACGAGAACTCCTGCCGGACGGACATCCCCGACGACGGCTCGCCGTCGACGCTCATCTCCGGCGAGCTGCAGTCGAGGATGTATCCCAGCTAGATCGACGTGCAGAACATGAGGGGTTGCAGAACATGATCAGAGTGATCGCCCCGGCACTTCGTCATCCGACGAACAGGGACCTCGACGAGTTCCACCGTTACTGGGCGGAGAACCACGGCCCCCTGTACGCGCGGACAAAGGCGCTGCGCCGGTACGTACAGCACCTCACCATCAAAGAGGCGTACGACTGGGATCCGCGCCCGTCGTTCGATGGCGCGTCGATGTTCTGGTTCGACGACATCGGCCCGATGCTGAACCCCGAAGCCGATGCGGAGGCCGCCGCCCTGAACGCGGCGGTGATGGCCGACGACGCCCAGTTGTTCGACCGTTCGCCGGGGTGGCCGTTGCACCACAAACGGGCGAGCGTGATCGGCAATGAGCGGGTGGTACTCGAGGGCGACACGAGCCCCGACATGGTCAAGGGCATCTTCATCGTGTCCCGCAAGCCGGGTCTGTCGCTGCAGGAGTTCTCCGATCATTGGTTCGAAGTGCACGGTCCCCTCATCGCCCAGGTCCCGGGTATCCGGCGGTACGTGCAGACGCACGCCCTGCCGGAGGCCTACGTGACCAGCGGCATGATGGGAATCACACACGACGGGTTCTCCGAGTTGTGGTTCGACGACCCGGCTGCCCTCCACGCGGCCATGGCGTCGCCCGAGTGGGCAGCAGCAAAGGACGACGGCGCGACGCTGTTCGCCGAACCGGCGGCGTTCGTCGCCGGTCGGGAACGCGTTCAGAAGGGCTGGCTCTGAGACGCGCTCGTCGTCTGCGGTGGCGTCCGCCACGCCTGACCAGTCACGCGTCGCTTGTTCAGATCATGGCTCGGGTTCGGTCGTCGCCCGCTCGTGTGCAAACAGCGGTGACTCGATCGACCCCCACACGTCGAGCGCCTGACGATGGGCCGCGACGTCGTGCACGCGCAACAGGCTCGCGCCGCGGCCGACCGCGGCGAGGTGGACGGCGAGCGTGCCGGCGAGCCGGTCGGCCGGATCGTCGACCGCCGTGAGCTGACCGATGAAACCCTTGCGCGAGGCACCGACGAGCACCGGATGACCGAGCTCGACGATCTCGTCGAGACGGCGGACGAGCTCGAGGCTCTGCTCGGTGGTCTTGCCGAAGCCGATCCCGGGGTCGACCACGATCTGCGGAACGCCGTCGGCCAGCGCCCGCGCGGCCTGGTCGACGAGAAACGCGCAAACGTCACCCACCACGTCGTCGTAGTCGGTGTGGAGCTGCATCGTCGCGGGATCGTCGTTCGGCATGTGCATGACGACAACGGGGACCTGATGGCACACCGCGACGGCCCGCATCGCCCGATCGCGCAAGCCCGAGATGTCGTTGATCATCACCGCTCCGACGTCGATCGCCGCCTCCGCCACGGCGGCGTGGCGGGTGTCGACACTGATCGGCACGCCGAGCCCCACGACGCGCTCGACGACGGGCAGGATCCGGCGCAGCTCGTCGTCGATGCTGACGGGTTCGGCTCCTGGCCGCGTGGACTCGCCGCCGACGTCGACGATGTCGGCACCCTCGGCCACGAGCCGGGCGACGTGCTCGACAGCGTCGTCGACGGCGAGGAAGCGCCCGCCGTCGGAGAACGAATCGGGCGTGACGTTGACGATCCCCATCAACCTGACGCGCTCCAACGACAAGCTGCGCGCCCCGAGTCGGAGGTCCACCACACCGAGTATGGCCCGGACGCGGCCCAGAACCTGCGGCGCCGCTGCGGGCGATGGTCGCGCGAGCGCTGGATCGCGATGTCAGGACATAACCAGCTCTACTTGTGACCGTTAGGGGTGCCTAACTAGAGTGCGAACTCGTGCCGACCGTGGACTCGCAGCTGGCTGTGGCCGATGGGGTGCACGACGCCACGGTGACCGACGTCGAATCGAGCGCTCGCCGATCGACCAATCGAGTTGTAGCCCAACGATTGTCGTTGGCCTACGACGATCGCATGATCGTCGACAGCCTCTCGCTGCAGATCCCCACTGGTCAGATCACCGTGATCGTCGGCGCCAACGCCTGTGGGAAGTCCACCCTGCTACGCGGACTCGCCCGGTTGATGAAGCCCAAGGGCGGAGTGGTGCTGCTCGACGGCGAGCCGATCCACCGGGTGTCGACTCGCGAGGTCGCGACCAAGCTCGGGATCCTGCCGCAGCAGCCGATCGCACCGGACGGGCTGTCGGTGGGGGATCTCGTGAGCCGCGGCCGGCACCCGCATCAGCGGTGGTTCCGCCAATGGTCGGCCGAGGACGAGGCCGCCGTTGCGTGGGCGCTGGCCCAGACCGATCTGACCGATCTGGCGACCCGACCCGTCGACGAGCTCTCCGGCGGCCAACGCCAGCGAGCTTGGATCGCGATGGCGATCGCCCAGGGCACCCCGGTGTTGTTGCTCGACGAACCGACGACGTTCCTCGACCTCGCCCACCAGTGCGAGGTGATGGACCTCCTGCAACACCTCAACGAGACCGATGGCCGCACGATCGTCGCCGTCCTCCACGACCTGAATCAGGCGTGCCGCTACGCACACCACCTGATTGCGATCAAAGGCGGTGAGGTCGTCGTGACCGGCACGCCGCACGAGGTGGTGACCGAGGCGATGGTGGCCGACGTGTTCGGTCTCGCGGTGCGGGTCATCGAAGACCCGGTGACGGGGACACCGCTCGTGTTGCCACTCGGTCGCGGCCGACAGACATGAGCGTGGCGGTGCCCGTTGCCGCGTCGCACGAGCGCGTGTCGGATGAGGCGCGTGTCGTCGACGCGCACGGCGACCATCGCGTCCGCCGTCGAATGCTCCTGATCGCCGGGTTGGTGGTCTCCGTGGTGGTGCTGGCGGTCGTGACGGTGCTGTCGATCGCCTACGGCTCGAAGCCGATCCCGGTCGGCACCGTGTTCCGGGCGTTCACCGACTTCGACGGATCGAACGATCACCTCATCGTGCGCTCGCTGCGGGTGCCCCGAACCGCAGTCGGCCTGTTGGCCGGCGCGTGCCTCGGCCTCTCGGGCGCGATCATGCAAGGGCTCACTCGCAACCCGCTGGCCGATCCGGGTCTGCTCGGTGTCGATGCCGGTGCGGCGCTCGCCGTGGTGATCGGGATCTACGTGTTCGACATCGGCTCGCTCCTCGGCTACGTGTGGTTCTCGTACGCCGGTGCGCTGGTCGCCTCGCTCGTCGTGTACGCACTCGGGTCGGCGGGTCGTACCGGCGCCACGCCGGTGAAGATCGCGCTCGCCGGAGCAGCGATGACGGCGCTGCTCGGTTCGTTCACGTCGGCGATCCTGTTGCTCGACACCGAGACGCTCGACCAGTTCCGGTTCTGGAACGTGGGCTCGATCGCCGGACGCGACGGCGACATCGCCCGGCAGATCGCGCCGTTCGCAGTCGTCGCGATCGCAGTGTCGTTGTGCACCTGGCGGGCACTCGACACGCTCGCCCTCGGCGAGGACGTGGCCCGTTCGCTCGGCGCGTCGGTCGGACGCAACCGTGCACTCTGCGCGATCGCGATCGTCCTCACCGCCGGCACGGCGACCGCCGCGTGCGGGCCGATCGGATTCGTCGGACTCGTCATCCCGCACATGGTCCGCAAGTTCACCGGTCCTTCACATCGCTGGCTGCTGCCGTACTCGATGATCCTCGCCCCGATCCTGCTGCTCGGCAGCGACATCGTGGGCCGGGTGATCGCCCGCCCGTCCGAGGTGCAGGTCGGCATCGTCACCGCCCTCGTCGGTGCACCGTTCTTCGTGGTCCTTGCCCGCCGCACGCGCCTGGCGAATCTGTGAGGCACCGGCCTGGCCCGGTCGTGAGCCGTCGCTACCTCGTCCGCGTCGGACCGGTCTCGACCCGCATCGACGTCCGTACGGTCGGCGTCTCGGCAGTGCTCGTCGGTGCGATCTTCCTGCTGTTCTGTTGGACGATCTCGGTCGGCGACTTCCCGATCCCGATCGGTGAGGTGATCGCCACGCTGTTGGGCGGCGGCAGCGAGGACTCGCGGTTCGTCGTCGGTGAGCTGCGCCTGCCGCGGGCCCTCGTCGGTGCGCTCGTGGGCGCCGCGTTCGGATTGTCCGGCGCGATCTTCCAGACGATCGCCCGCAACCCGTTGGCGTCACCCGACATCATCGGTGTGACACAGGGAGCGTCGCTCGCCGCGGTGTCGGTGATCGTGCTCGCCGGGTCGGGCGATCTGCTCGGCGGTGTGGCGTCGATCGGTGTGCCGATCGCCGCCCTCGTCGGCGGCGTTGCAGCGGCGCTCCTCGTCTACGTGCTTTCGTACCGGCGGGGGCTCGTCGGCTATCGGTTGGTGCTGATCGGCATCGGCATCGGCGCGGTCATGACCGCCGCGATCCAGTACCTGCTGACCCGGGCGACGATCTACGAAGCGGCGCGGGCGACGGTCTGGCTCACCGGATCGCTGAACGGGCGCGGTTGGGGGCACGTCCGGCCCGTCGCCGTCGGGCTGGTCGTGCTGGTGCCGCTGACGCTCGTTCTCGGGCGCCAGTTGCGCCTGCTCGAGATGGGCGACGACGCTGCGAAGGGTCTTGGCGTCCGCGTCGAGCGCAGCCGTTTGGCACTGATCCTGTGCGCCGTCGGGCTGGCCGCACTGGCGACGGCATCAGCCGGTCCGGTCGCGTTCGTCGCCTTCTTTGCCCCGGTGATCGCCCGCCGGGTGGTGGGTCCGGGCCAGGTGGCCCTCGTCCCGTCGGCACTGATGGGCAGTGCTGTCGTGCTCGCCAGCGACTTGATCGCGCGTCGGATCCTCGCCCCGACCGAGCTTCCCGTTGGAATCATCACGTCGATCATCGGCGCCCCGTACCTGCTGTACCTGCTGTGGACGGCGAACACGATCGGCCGGAGCGGCTGAGCGATCGCTCCGCCACCGCGGCCGCGTCCGCTCGGAGATGGCCGCCCTCAACGAAGCGTCGACCGCGATCCCGACGGACGTGACCTCGTAACGTGGCCGGTCATGGCAGCGAACACGTTCAGGGCGTTCATCGCCACCTCCGCCGACGGAGAGGTGACGCGAACGGTCGGCACGATGTCGGTCGGCGAGCTCCCACCCGACGGCGTGCTGGTCGAGGTCGAGCGATCGAGTGTGAACTTCAAGGACGGGCTGGCCACGACCGCCACCGGAAGGGTCGCCCGGATCTCACCGCTGATCCCCGGCATCGATCTGGCCGGCACGGTTCGCGAGAGCGATGACGACGCGTTCCCCGCCGGCTGCCGGGTCATCGCCCACGGATACGACCTCGGCGTGTCGCGCCATGGGGGGTATGCGCAGCTCGCGCGTGTGCCGGCCGACTGGCTCGTGGCGTGCCCGCAGGGACTCGACCTGCGCGAGGCGATGACGATCGGTACCGCCGGCTTCACCGCGGCCTTGTCGGTGCTCTCCCTCGAGGAACGCGGGCTCCGACCCGACGATGGTCCGGTGCTCGTGACCGGCGCCACCGGTGGAGTGGGGTCGATCGCGGTCGGGATCCTCGCGGCTCGCGGCTACGAGGTCGTGGCCAGCACCGGCAAGCGCGATGCTGAGCCGTACCTGCGGGGTCTCGGCGCGTCGGACGTGGTCGACCGCGCCGAGCTCTCGGGTGAGGGCGGCAAGCCACTCGAGTCGATGATGTGGGCGGCGGCGGTCGACTGCGTCGGTGGCCGCACCCTCGCCAACGTCCTCGCCCGGATCCGCTACGGCGGGGCCGTCGCGGCGAGCGGCCTGACGGGAGGAACCGGCCTCGACACGACGGTGCTGCCGTTCATCCTCCGCAACGTGGCGTTGCTCGGCATCGACTCGGTGCAGACAGGCATCGATCGGCGCCGATCCGTCTGGACCCTGCTCGGCGGGGCGATGAAACCAAACGGGCTCGACACGATCGCCCACGACGTCACCCTCGACGGCCTGGGCGACGCACTCGACACGATCCTCGCCGGCAGGGCGACCGGGCGGATGGTCGTCGACGTGGCCGCCGGCTGACGCGCCCGCGGGCGAGCTGCACACCACTGGCAGGAATGCGGCGGCCGTTGACGCGATCGCCGGCTCGTGCTGCGTTGCCGCGTCTTATCGTGCACGTCCATGACGATCGTTCCGGACGACAAGAACTGGACCTGGGTGCTCGAGCGCCCGTGCCCGGAATGCGGATTCGATGCGTCGGCGGCCGAGCTGAGCCGGGTCGGCGCGACGATCCGGGCGATGAATCCGGTTTGGGAGGCGGTGCTCCGGCGGCCGTCGGCGCGCGACCGGCCGTCACCGTCGGTGTGGTCACCGCTCGAGTATGGGTGTCACGTCCGCGACGTCTACCGGGTGTTCGACGGGCGTCTGGAGCTGATGCTGGCCGAGGATCACCCTCGGTTCGCGAACTGGGACCAGGACACGACCGCGGTCGAGGACGGATACAGCGAGCAGGATCCGACGATCGTCGCGACCGAGCTCGCCGCCGCCGCGGCGGTGCTCGCCGCCAGGTTCGAAAGGGTCGGCGACGACCAGTGGCAGCGGACGAGCGAGCGCAGCGATGGTTCGGTGTTCACCGTCGACTCGTTCGCCAGGTACCTGTTGCACGATCCGATCCACCATCTCGTCGACGTGGGCGAGCGGTTCGAGGTCGACGCGCGCTGATCGGAGGCGTCATCGAGCGGCCGTCGGTGGGACCACGCCGGCGATGGCATCGAGGATCTCGTCGATCACCGAACACGTGAGTGGACGGTCGGTGGCGAACTCGTGGACCCGAGCGACGTTGCGCTCGCGCTCGAGCGGGGTGTCGGCGGAGAGCCACGCCTGGCAGGAGTTCTCGCCGATGTGGCCGAGCTGAGCGATGACGGTCGAGAAGTTGCCTCGCCGATCGACGCGACCGGGACCGCCTGCGGCGACGTACGCCGCGTACAACGCACGGGCGCGGCCTGCATCGCCACAACCGAACTCGTAGAGGATCAGGCACAGCTCCTGGCTGGGATCGCTGAGACCGCAGTCGTCCCAGTCGATGACGCACAGCTCACCGGCCGTCGTGCGCCGGACGTTGTCGGCCCACAGGTCGCGGTGGCACGTCCGCAGATCGGTGGGCGGCTCGAGCAGCTCCTCCATCGCGACGCGTTCGTGGCGGTACTCAGCCATCTCCTCGGCGAACGGAGCCCCGGCCACGGCGAGTGCCCGGCACAACTCGTCCCATCGGTCTGCGCCGACCGGATCGGTGAACCATGGATCGACCGGTTCGGTTCCTGCGAACGGCACACGGTGGATCGTCGCGACGAGCTGACCGACGCCGACGGGGTCGAGGTCAGGACTGCGTTCGTCGAATTCGACCCAGTCGTAGACCCGAACCTGTGCATCCCCGAAGTCGGCGAGCACACGGCCGTCGACGGTTCGCACGATCGCCGGCAGCGGAACTCCAGCGTCATGAGCCGCCTCCTGGAACGCCGCCGCCTCGACGATGGCGGCTTCGTCGCGTCGCCGGAACGGCTCCTTGACCGCCCATCTGCCGAGCGACGTCTCGAGCTTCCACATCTGTCCCTGCTCGCCACGGGCCGTCGGACCGGTCAGGACGGCATCGTCGCCAAGGGCGTACCGGTCGGCGATCTGCTCGGCGAGACGCACATCGAGCATCGGCGCAGCGTAGACATGCCGGGTCGATGTGGTGAGCCGGTCGGACGACGACGGGGGAGTGTGGCCCGGTGCGGCGCCGGGCGACAAACCGCTCCCCGCACCCCTTGGTCCCCGATACCGTGCGAGCGGTGATCAGCGGCTGGGTGGACTCCAACTGGTTGCGCGTGATCGCGTACGGCGTGGCGGCGGCGGCGGCCCTGCACGCCGGGATGCGCGAGCAACGCCGGCGGCCGCACGCGGCGAGCCGCGAGATCTGGCCGGCGTTCTGGTTCCTCACCGCCGCACTGCTCGCCGTGATGGCGCTCGCGCGGGCCGCCGACATCGGCGAGTTGGTGTCGCAGTTCGGCCGCCGAACCGCACGCGACGAGGGCTGGTACGAGATCCGCCGCGAGTACCAGGCGGCAGCGGTCGCGTCGGTCGGGGCGATCTGGTTCATCGCCGTCGTGGTCGCCGTGTGGCGCGTCCCGGAGCGACGTCGCCGCTATCTGCCGGCGGCGCTCGTCGTGTTCACGCTGGTCTGCTTCGCCGGGATCCGCATCATCTCGCTGCACCAGGTCGACACGCTGCTGTACAACCGGCCGATCCGCGGCGTTCGCATCGTCTCCATCGTCGAGCTGACCGGGGTCGCGCTGACGATCCTTGCGACCTACTGGCATCCCTTCGCCAGGGCCGAGTACGGCGACGGCACCGTGCGATTGATGCCCGGCGACGTCGACCTCGATCGACGTCCGTCGAGCACGTAGGAATACGACGTACTCGACGAACCGTCGAGGTCAGCCGGCCTGATCGACCAGGATCCGCTCGCCGCCGGATACCGGCTCGCCGGACCGCAGGCGATCGGCGTGGAATCGGTCTGATTCCAGTTCGGCGAACCAATCGGCGCTCGACAGGGCGGTGACCGGCGGATCGTTCGAGGCGAGCGCGCTCGACCACGGGCTCGCCGTTGTCGACGTCCACGGGTATTGGGGGCTGGCGAAGGCCGGCAGGGCGGCGTCGAGTTGACGTTCGCTGCGACTGCGGAGCAGGGCGGCGGCGGCGACGACGAGGACCCCGGCGACTGCCGCGTCGAGCCAGTAGTGGTTCGCAGTGGCGACGATGGCGAGGAGCGTGATCGCTGGGTGCAGCATCATCCACAGGCTCCGCCGAGTCCGACGGATGCTCACATACGCACCGGCGACGATGAACGCCCATCCGAAGTGCAGCGACGGCATCGCCGCGAACTGGTTGGCGATCGACTCCGAGGTATCGGTGCTGTAGATGCGCGGGCCGAACCGCTGGAGCGTGTCGACGAACCCGGCGTCGGGAAGCATGCGTGGCGGCGCCAGCGGGAACGCGACGTGGATAGCCAGGGCGGCGACGGTGACGCTGACGAACGTGTTGCGGATCCGGCTGTAGGCGTTGTGGTGGCGGAAGAACACCCAGAGCAGGAACGCGACGGTCAGCGGGAAATGCACGGTCACGTAGTATCGGTTCAGAAACTGCACGAGCGTGTGGCTGTGCATGACCACGTCCTGCACGGTGCGCTCGGAGAAGAAGTGGAACTGCCGCTCGAAGTCGACGACGCGCTGGGCGTTGTCCATCGCCGCGTCGGTGTCGTTGCGGGTCAGGAACCGGATCTGGCGGTAGATCGCGAACACGCCACCCATCACCAGCAGCTCGACGCCCAGCCGGCGCCCGAGGCGGGGTGGGCGCGACGCGTCGGAGCGATCCATCCGCTCGTATTCGTCGGTGGTGAGGAGGCGGTTCATCGTGGGCTCCGGGTCGGATCGGACTTTCGGTTCGACGTCCCTGCGGGCGTCTGGTGGGTCCACCATCTCCGAGTCCGCTGTCTTGGCACTGACAGGCCGCTGACAGCTCGGCTTTCGGGGACGGTTTCGGTCGTTTCAGTGGTCTCCCAACCCTGAGCGGCTGGCGCCGACCGTGATACGTCGACATCGGGATCCGGGTTGTGTGACGTTTGACCGGTGCCGGGGGACGTACTCATCGCGAGGCGGAGCATTCGGCAATCGTGCGCCGCGGGGCCCCTGGTTACGTCGGCCGGTGGTCGTTGGTGCGAACGCCTCCAGCCGTACGTCTCGAGAGGTACGCCCGGATCGTCCTCGTCATCCTCTCGATGAGCGACACGCCGTCAGTGGGCGGGCGGCGCTCCTGCGCGGTCAGCCGTCGGCGGCGGGGGGATCGCCACGGTCGGCGAGCACGAGGCAGAACGGGTGACCGGCGGGATCGAGGTACACCCGGAACGTTTGACCCGGTTGCACCTCGGCCTTACGAGCGCCGAGCGCGAGCACCTGCTCCTCACCGACGTCGAGGTCGTCGACGTCGAAATCGAGGTGCAGCTGTTGGGGATGTTCGTCGCTCGGCCAGACCGGTGGAACGTGTCCCGGCGCCTTCTGGAACGCGATCGTCGCCCCGCCGTCGCTCGCCAGCTGCGCCCACTCGTCGTCGACGTCGCCGACCTCCCATCCCGTGATCGCCGCGTAGAACTCGGCGAGCGCGGCGTGGTCGGGGCAGTCGAGTGCGACCAGGCTGAACGTGGCGATCCCAGGCATTCCGCGAAGCTAGGCCTGATCGAGTCGGCTCTCAACAGGCGGCCGCGCTGAACGTCTGGTTGCCGCCTGTCAGCGGCCGACGTAGTGCGCGTCGCGCTTTTCGAGGAACGCGGCGACGCCTTCACGGTGGTCGTCGGTGCGGAACAGATCGCCGAGGCTGGCGCTCACCCAGCGCCCGAGGTCGTCCCAGTCGGGATCGAGCGCTCGGCGGAGGCCGTGCTTCAACCGCTGGACGGCGAGCGGCGGGTTGGCGGCGATCGCGTCGGCCAGTTCGAGCGCGCGTGGGAGCAACTCGGAGTGGGGGACGACGCGTGACACGAGGCGTACCCGCAGCGCCTCCTCGGCGTCGATCAGCCGACCCGTGAACAGCAGGTCGGCGGCGACCTCGCGCCCGACGAGTTGTGCCAGGCGACCGAGTCCGGCGACGTCGCAGCACAAACCACGCTTCACGAACAGCTCGCCGAAACGGGCGCGCTCGGATGCGACGCGGATGTCCGCCATCAGCGCCAGCTCCATCCCCCAACCGACGGCCGCACCGTTGACGGCCGCGACGACCGGCACATCGGTGGCGAGCAGGGCGGCCGCGGCGGGTGTGAGCCGCGGCTCGGCAGCCAGCCGCGCAGCGACGGCCGGACCGGCCGCGACCATGATCTGTTTCACGTCGTCACCCGAGCAGAACGCCGGATCGACACCGGTGATGATGAGACATCGAGCGGTGGTCGACTCGACCGCGCGCCGCAGCTCGTCGTAGGTCGTATGCGTCAGGGCGTTGCGCGCCTCGGGCCGGTTCAGCGTGATCACGGCGACGTCGCCGCGCGTGTCGTACGTCAGCTCGGTGTACACGCCGCCGAGCATGTCACGACCAACCGCCCACCTGTCTGCTCCAAACGCACTGCCGAGCAATCTGGAGCAGACAGTTCGGCCTTCAGGAGGCCGGGATGTCGCCGGCCGTCGTGTAGATGCGGCCGTCGGAGAGGCCCTCCCAGCGCATCACGTGCTCGCGCACGAACCCGCCGTAGAGCTTGGTCATCTCGAACCCCACCTCGCCGTCGGCCTCGAGCTCGGCCCACTCCGGACTCGCCATCGCCGCGTCGTACGTGGCCTGGTCCTCGAACCAGCACTCGACCATGCCCTGGAACGGCATCCCACCCTCGGCCCGGTCGGTGTCGAGGGGCTCGAGGAAGTGGTTCTGGACGTAGCGCTTGATGCCGGGGACGCGCAGGGCGATCGCACCATGGTCGGTGCGCCACCAACGGCTCACCTCTTCACGGTCCTTGTCGGCCCTGAACGTCAGGATCCACACCGTCTTGATCATGTCGGCTGTCGCCCCCTCGCTCCCGCCGCTTCGCGGATGATATACGATCCGACGACGGTGCTCGACCGCCGATCAGCTCGTCCACAATCGTATACGATGTGGCCGAACCGGGCGACCGTTCGGGCGACAGAGCGAGCCCGCGGGGCCGCTGTTCGCCTTGACACTTCAGCGCCAAATCCTATACGATTCGTGGGACGTCGACGGCCGCAACGCTGTCGGAACCAGTATCGGGTGCGACCGTGAGCCAGGGGGGGTTCGAGTTGTCCGACGAGAACGTCGGCGTTCCGGGTGGCGCCAGGATTGTCAGAACCGCTCGCCGGCTCGGGTTCGGGAACGTGATGAGCAGCCTGCTGTTCAGCTCCCGCTTCGTCACCATCTGGATCGCTGGGGGCGTGCTCCTGCTCGTGTGTCGGATCGTCGCTCCGGCGACGTTGTCGTCATCGTCGTGGTCGATCCTCCTGCCGATCGGCAGCATCGTCACCATCGTCGCGCTCGGGCAGATGCTCGTGATCATGATGGGCGGGATCGACCTGTCGATGGCGGGGGCGATCTCGTTGCTCGCCAACATCCTCGTCGGCGTCGCCAAGGGATCCGACGACCGCCTCGCCTACGCGATCCTCATCGTGTTCGTCTGGGCGATCGTGATCGGACTCGTGAACGGGTTGTTGGTCGCGATCTTGGACCTCAACCCGCTGATCGTCACCCTGTCGACGGGGCTGATCCTGCTCGGCATCACGGCGGAATACCGGCTCGGCACCGCCAACGAGTCGCAGGTCCCGAACGCGCTCTCCGACTTCATGATCGAGCGATTCCTCGGCCTCAGCAAGACGTTCTGGTTCGTCGTCGTGCTGACGTTGTTGGTCGCGCTCATCCTTCGTTCGACGACTGTCGGCCGCCGGTTCCAGGCGGTCGGCGCCAACCGGCGGGCGGCCTGGATGGCTGGGATGCGGGTCCGGCTCTATGTGATCTTCGCCTACGTGATCGCCGCCATGGCCGCCGGGCTGGCAGGCATCTTGGTGGGCGGGCTCGTCGACAGCCCGGGGGTGGATCCCGGCGCCGAGTACCTGCTCGGACCGGTTGCCGCCGTCGTGCTCGGTGGCGCGGCGCTGTCGGGCGGGCTCGCCAGCCCGACGTCGACGTGGGCCGCCGCGTTCTTCGTGACGATCCTCAGCCAGATGCTGATCGTGCTCGGGCTCTCGAACTGGTCGCAGAACGTCGTCTTCGGGCTGGCGATCATCCTCGGCATGATGATCTCCGGCGACCGCATCGCCGACATCGTCGGTCGCCTCCTCCTGCGGCCTGGGATCCGCAATCTGATGGGCGACGACGGCGATGGGCACGCGTCGGGCGAACGCGTCCGAGCCGAACCCACCGCCGACCGGACGCCGGTCGGCATCTCGCAGCCCACCGAGCCCGGCTGATCCCGATTCTCGACCACGGACCGAACCGACCACCACAGCACCGAACGCCAACCACCACGAACGCCTACCAAGGGGAGAACACGTGACACGACACCACCGATCCAAGATGAGAGGACTGCCGGTCGCGATTGCCGTGCTCTCCTCCTTCGCGCTCGTCGCCGCAGCGTGCGGTGACGACGATGACGACGACGGGACCTCCGACACCGCCGCCGACGAGCCGGCAGGCACGGATGCGCCGGCCGGGACGGATGCGCCCGCCGGGACGGATGCGCCCGCCGGAACGGATGCGCCCGCCGAGGGCGACAACCCGTTCGGTGGGACGCTCGCCGAAGGCGAGTTCGGTGAGAGCTACCTCCCCGACGAGGCGATCCTTGCGCTCGGACTCGGCGGCGCGGGGTCGTTGCCGGAGGAGGAGCGAGCGAAGAACGTGGCGCTGGCGACGATCGCACGCGCGTCGATGCCCGTCGACGAGGATCTCGCCCTCAAGTGCTGGGAAGAGAACGGTTGCGACACCGGTACCGGCGGCGAGCTGAAGGTCGGCTTGGCCGACGGCTTCGGCGGCAACATCGCCCGCCAGATCTTCAAGATGGAGTTCATCCTGCAGGCCCTGACCTACCCGGAGATCGGCGAGATCGGTTACACCGACGCCAATCTTGACACCCAGAAGGCGATCTCCGACGTGCGGGCGTTCGCGGCTCAGGGCTACGACGTGATCCTCAGCTTCCCCGATGCGGGCGAGGCGTTGGTGCCCGCCTACCGGGCGGCGACCGAGGAAGGCGCCCAGGTCGTGACGTGGTCGTCGGGCAAGGTCGGCGAGCCCGGCACCGACTACCTGTCGTACAGCGGCAGTGACCTGTGCGCCCTCGGGAACGCGTGGGGAGAGAAGTTCAACGAGTTGCTGCCCGACGGCGGCAAGATCGCGATGCTCCTCGGCGCGCCCGGCAACCCCATCGACCCGGTGCAGGAGGAGTGCACGCTCGAGACGATGAACGACAACATCGAACTGGTGGCCAAGGCCGGCAGCGCGTGGAGCCGGCAGGCCTACCTCGAAGCGACGTCGGGCATCCTCGCCGAGCACGACGACATCGACGGCTGGATCGGGCCATACGGCGACGCGTTCGTCGGCACGATGCGGGCGTACGAAGCAGCCAACCTGCCGATGGACGGGCTGGTCACGATGCACCAGTCCGACGACAACCCATTCCTTTGCGCCTGGCAGGAAGCGGGCGGTGTCATGCATTCGTTCACCTACGTGAGCCTCCTGCTCGAGGGCCGCGCCGGCATGACTGCGGCGATGATGAAGATCGCCGGCTACGACGTCCCGCCCCAGATCATCTTCGGTGTGGAACTCAAGGAGGTCACCGACGACTCCTGCCGCACCGACATCCCGCCCGACGGCGCGCCGTCGAGCCTCGTCCCACCCGAGCTGCAGTCGAGGATGTTCCCCGCATAGCAGGCAGTTCGACAATCTGAAGTAAAGACCGGCGCCTTCGGACCCGTCGTGACAGGTCCGAAGGCGCCGGCGTGACCGAGCAGAAGGGACTGGTCTTGACGTTGGTGGGCCTGCAGGGCGACCGTGAAGACTCGGACAACATGGAGACCATCGAGTCGTCTATCGACCAGAGCGGCGGTGCGCCGACGGTCCTCTCGCTCCGCGGGGTCTCCAAGCGATATGGCCCGGTTCACGCCAACAACAACGTGTCGCTCGACGTCCTCGCGGGCGAGATCCACGCCGTCCTCGGAGAGAACGGCTCCGGCAAGTCGACGTTGCTCGGCATCGCCAGCGGCACGGTCGTGCCCGACGAGGGTGTCGTCGAGATCGCGGGTCAGCAGCTGACCACGGCGTCGGCCAAAGCGGCGATGGAGCTCGGTCTGGGGATGGCCTACCAGACGATGACCGAGGTGGTCGGCCTCACCGTCGCCGAGAACCTGTTTCTCGCTGCCCCGCCGTCGGAGCGGCCGAAGTACGGCCGGATGGAGCCGTGGGCCGCCGAGCGGCTGCGCGAGGCCGAGCTCGACATCGCCGCCGCGGCGCCGACGGCGAGCCTGTCGCTTGCCCAACGCCAGATGCTCGAAGTGGTGCAGGCGTTGCTGTCGAAGCCCAAGGTCCTGCTGCTCGACGAACCGACGACGGCGCTCGGCCACGACGACGTCGAGCGGTTGCACGCGTTGATTCGCAACCTCGCCGCCCGCGGGATCGGGATCGCGTACGTGAGTCATCGTCTCCCGGAGGTGCTGAGCGTCGCCCAACGGGTCACGGTGTTGCGCGACGGCGTCGGCCAGGGCACGTTCGATGCCGCCCAGGTGTCGGAGGCCGACGTGGTGGCGCTGATGATCGGGCGACCGCTCGAGATGGTGTTCCCGACATCCGCGAGCGACACGAGTGTGGAGGTGCTGCTCCAGGTCACCAAGTTGCGCGGCCGCCGCTTCGGCCCTGTCGACCTGACCCTGACCCGCGGCGAGATCGTGGGCATCGCGGGTGCCGAGGGCAACGGACAGGTGCAGTTCCTGCGGGCGCTGGCCGGGGTCGAGCCGTCGAACGGCTCGGTCACGTGTGGCCGCAAGCCGGTCGACCTGCGCAGCCCACCGGGCCCGTTGCGTTCGGGCATCGTGTTGCTGAGCTCCAACCGCAAGGAGGAGTCGATCTTCACCGCGCTGGGCGTCAGGGCCAACGCCACGCTCCAGGTGCTGAAGCGTTACGGGCGGTTCGGTCTCGTGCGCCGCAGCCGCGAGCGCCAGCCGGTCAACGACCTCGTCGCCCGCCTGCGGCTCAAGGCCGCCTCGATCGAGCAGCCGGCCCAGTACCTCTCCGGCGGCAACCAGCAGAAGGTCGCC
>DATMDV010000123.1:0-2583 GCA_035557475.1 Ilumatobacteraceae bacterium | reverse complement strand
AATGTTGCGTCCGTTCGCCGCGTGCGGGCGTCTGCATGACCATGGGGATGACGATGACGTTGGATCGCAACGACGACCGGGTGACTGATCTCGAGACGATCTGGGCAGAGGTCGGCGCGTCGATGGAGCGCTTCGTGCGCCGGCGGGTCAGCGATCCTCACCAGGCCGACGACGTTGTCGCCGAGGTGATGCTGCGCATCCACCAACATCTCGGCTCGGTCGACGACCAAGAACGCGTCACTGCGTGGGTGTTCCGCATCGCCCGCAACGCGATCACCGATCATTACCGTCGCAACGGCCGTCGCCGCGATGTCGCGATCGCCGAGCTCGATCCGGCCGCCGACCCGAGTGCCGATGCCTGGCTCGACGACCAGGACGCGACGCTCGCCGAGCTCGCGTCGTGCATCCGGCCACTGGTCGGCGCCCTGCCGACGGATTTTCGCCGGGCGATCGAACTCACCGACTTCGAGGGGCACACACAAGCCGACGCCGCACGGATGGAAGGCATCTCGGTGTCGGGAATGAAGTCCCGGGTTCAGCGCGGTCGGCGCCAGTTCGCCACGCTTGTCAAGCAGTGCTGCGACGTGACGACCGACAGCCGAGGGGAGCTCGTCGAGTTCCACCTGCGCGCTGACGGTTGCGGTTGCCCGCCCCCGTCGTGAAACCGACCCGTCGCATCGCGCGTTTGCCCTGGGCCACATTCATCGATTATCGTCGATGATAGATGAATGTTGACCGCGACGCCGCCGAGACCTGGGCCACTTGGTTCAAGGCGTTGGGTGATCCGACCCGGATCGTGATCCTCAACCTGTTGGCCACCGCCGGACGCCCGATGAGCGTGGCCGAGATCGTCGACGCCGTCGACGTCGGTCAGTCGACCGTGTCGCACCACCTGAAGATCCTCGGGGATGTGCGCTTCCTCTTTGTGGACCGCGAGGGCACGTCGAGCCTGTGGCGGATCAACGAGAACTGCCTCGGCTGCTTCCCGACCGCAGCTGAACTCGTGATGGGGCGCGCACCAAGCGCTGCCCAGTGGGAGACGTTGACGTGTACTCCAGCGTCGCGAGAACCGAGACGAAAGGCGACGAGATGAGCACCACTCCAGAGCATGTGTACAACGAGGTGCGCGACTACTACGCGCAGGCAGCTCGATCCGCCAGTGCAGGCACGTCGTGCTGCGGCCCTGACCAGTCGGACTGGGGCGCTGCCAACTATGACGATCTCGGTGACCTGCCCGACGCCGCCGCGCTCGCCAGCATCGGCTGCGGGAACCCGACTGCGGTCGCCGATCTCAAATCCGGCGAGACCGTGCTCGATCTTGGCTCGGGCGGCGGCATCGACGTGCTGCTGTCCGCCGCGCGCGTCGGCCCGAGCGGCTTCGCCTACGGGCTCGACATGACCGACGAAATGCTCGATCTCGCACGCCGCAACGCGGCCGACGCCGGTGCCACCAACGTCGAGTTCCTCCCCGGCCACATGGAGGACATCCCACTCTCTGACGCGTCGGTCGACGTGGTCATCTCGAATTGCGTGATCAACCTCTCCCCGGACAAGCCGGCCGTCTTCGCCGAGATGCACCGGGTGCTCCGACCCGGTGGTCGGGTCGGGATCAGCGACGTCGTCACCGAGGACCATCTGACCGACGACGAGCGTCGCGAGCGCGGCTCATACGTCGGCTGCATCGCCGGTGCGCTCCCCGTGACCGAGTACACCGACGGGTTGCAAGCGGTCGGATTCGTCGATGTGTCGATCACGTTCACGAACGAGGTCGGCGACGGCGTCCACAGCGCGATCCTCAAAGCAACCAAACCATAGGCACGCACGCGCCGAACAGGAGCTGCTGACGACACGATCGGACGACGGACGCAGATTGCGACGCGGACGCCGCAGTCACCGTCTGTGCAGGTGTTCACCTCACGAAGGAGCACCTGTCATGAATCAGTTCATCCGTCCCGTCCAGATCACCCCCGAAGCGCATCTGATCCAGAGCTTCTGGAAACAGCACGACGCACCCGTCGGCGTGCACATCAACACGATGGTCCTCGCCAGCCGCGAGCCGGTCGTGTTCGACACCGGCGTGTCCGCCGACCGTGACGGCTGGCTCGGCGCCGTCAGCTCGGTCGTCGACCCTGACGACGTCCGCTGGATCGTGCTCAGCCACGACGACTACGACCACACCGGCAATCTCGAAGCCGCCCTCGAGCACTTCGCCAACGCGACAGTCGTCGCGTCATGGTGGATGACCGAACGCCTCACCGGATCGATCGAGCTCGACCCGCGCCGGATGCACTGGGTCGTCAGCGGCGACACGCTCGACATCGGCGACCGGACCCTCGTGTTCCAGCGGCCGCCGATCTTCGACAGTCCGACCACGCGCGCCGTGTTCGACTCGAGCACCGGCCTGTTCTGGGCCGGCGACCTCGGCGCCGCACTCGGCCCTGAGGCGGTCGTCCACGCCGACGAGATGCCCGCCGACGATCTCGCCGCCAGCTTCGTCGTGGCCCATGGCTGGATCTCGCCGTGGGTCGCGATGGTCGACGACGCCAAGTACCAGGCTGAGGTGACCCGTTTGGCCGATCTCGG
>DATMDV010000122.1:0-3417 GCA_035557475.1 Ilumatobacteraceae bacterium | reverse complement strand
CCGACGATCCACACCACGGTGTCGAGATCGAGCAGTTCCAACTCCTCGGCGCTGAACGACGCGAAGAAGGCATCGCCGGCAATCTCGTCGAACTCCGGCGGGATGACGAAGCCGAGGTCGGCGAGCAGACGACTGCGCACGTCCGACGACGTATATGCACCCGGGGAGCCCTCGAACGAGAACGCCACGGCGGTGGTGGCGCCAACGAACTCGGGGTGTTCGGTCTGGACTGACGCATACCGGTCCTCGATCGCCGTCACGAGGTCCTCGGCGAGTGCCGCCTTGCCGATCGCACGACCGACGATGCGGGTCTGTTCCTGCCACGGTGTGCCGTAGTCGATGAACTCGTCGGTTTGCGCGATCGTCGGGGCGATCACCGACAGCAGGTCGTACTCCGACTGGGTCATGCCCGAATAGATGCCCACGATCAGATCGGGGTCGAGCGCCGCCACGGCCTCGATGTTGAGCTCGGCGCCGTTCGGGCTGAGCAGCACCGGTTCGGCGTCGCCGAGCTCGTCCTGCGCCCACGGCCAGACGCCGAACGGCTGCTCGCCGTACCAGTCGCGGATGCCGACCGGGATCACACCGAGCGCGAGCAACGCGTCCTGATCGTTGAAGCCGATCGAGACGACGCGGGTGGGCTCGGCTTCGATCGTCGTCGATCCGTACTTGTGCTCGATCGTCACGGGGAACGCGGCGTCACCGTCGTCCACTGAGTCGGGAGCGGTCGCGTCCACGGCGGTGGTCTCGACGGCCGTGTCGTCGGTTGCCGCGGTGTCGGCCGCATCGTCATCTCCGCACGCGACGGCGAGCATCGTCGCGACGGCGAGCGCGACGAGCGGGCGGGCAGGGTGTCTCATTTGTCAGTCTCCTGATGTCGAGGTCGTCGGATCGTGCGGGCGGGTTTCGGAACCGATGCCGGGATGCAGCTGGCCGACCAGCTCAGCGAGCAGCATCCCGGCTCTCGGCCCCCCGCCGAAGAGGTACTGATCCGGGTGAGCGATCACCCGTGCGGCCTCACCAGCGGGTGTCTGGGCGATTCCCGGGATCGCCAGCAGACCGTCCAGACCACCGACCGACTCGAGGCCGGTGGTCGAGACGAGAAACACGTCGGGCGCCGCCCTGACCACGCTCTCCGCCGTGAGTTGCGCGTTGTCGACGACGCCGAGCTCGGTGCCGACGTCGATCGCGCCGGCCGCTTCGATCACCCAGTCGAGCCCGCTGTTCTTGCCGAACACGAACTGCACCCGCTCACCGCGCAGGTACAGGGCCATCACACGCGGACGGTCACCGGCGGCCGCGGCGCCGGCCTCGCTCGCCGCGTCGATCGCCGCCTGCACATCACCGGCGAGTGCTTCGCCGCGCTCGGGGACGCCGAGCGCCTCGGCGACCTCACGGATCTTGGTCGCCGGACCGCTGGCGTCGATCGGCCGGTCGATCATGACGAGCGGATAGCCGAGGTCGCGCAGTTGATCGATCGTCTCGGCGGGACCCGCCAGGTCGGTGGCGAGCAGGACGGTCGGTTCGAAGGCGGCGATCGGTTCGGCCGACAACGATCGCTGGTATCCGATTTCCGGCAGCGCGTCGGCCTCGGGTGGGAACGTGGCCGAGAGGTCGGTGGCCACCACGCGGTCGCCCAGCCCGAGTGCGAACACGACCTCGGCGAGGTCGCCGTCGAGCGGGATGATGCGCTCGATCGACTCGACCGTGACGACGTCGCCGTGGGCGTCGGCGAGCGTGACCGGGAGGTCGGGCTCGATCGCCGACGCGGTGGATTCGGGCCCGGTTCGGATGGAGGACGCCGGCGCGGTCGTGCTGTCCGCGGCGTCCACTCCGCCGCATGCCGATGCGAGCGTCAGCCCGATCACCAGCAGTGCCTTCCGATTCACGTTAGGGATACCTAACAGATATGCGTAGGACGCGTCAATGCCAGCGGAAGGGATCGGCCGAGCGAGTGCCGGCCCGGGATACCGTCGGTGCCATGACCGACGGCCCCACGATCGACGGCCAGGTCACGCCCGACGACGTGGAGCGCGCCAGCCGGCGCATCGACGGGCTGGTGCGGCGGACGCCCGTGATCGAATACGGCGACCTGATCCTCAAGCTCGAGTTGCTGCAGCACGCCGGTTCGTTCAAGCCGCGCGGCGCAGCGAACCGGGTGCTGGCCGAACGCGATCGCGCAGGCGACCTCCCCCCGACCGGCGTGATCACGGCAAGCGGCGGCAACCACGGTGCGGCCGTCGCCTACGTGTCGCACGCGCTCGGGATCGCGGCGGAGGTCTTCGTCCCCTCGATGTCGCCGCAGATCAAGCACGACAACGTCGCCCGCTTCGGGGCGACGTTGCGAGTGGTCGACGGCTACTACGACGAGGCGCAGGTGGCGGCGAATGCCCGCCAGCGCGAGTCGGGCGCGTTGATGGTGCACCCGTTCGACCACGCCGACACCGTCGCCGGACAGGGCACGATGGCCCGCGAGCTCGAGGACCAGATCGGTGGCTTCGACACGATCGTCGTCGCCACCGGCGGCGGGGGGTTCGTCGCCGGACAGGCCGCATGGCTGCGCGACCGGGCCCGCGTCGTGAGCGTCGAGCCCGAGCTGTCACAGTCGCTGCGCGCCGCGCTCCAGGCGGGGCAGCCGGTCGACGTCGGCGTGAGCGGACTCGGGAGCGACTCGATGGGCGCCAAGCGCGTCGGCGACGCCCCATGGGTGACGATCCGCCAGTTCGTCGACGAAGCGGTGGTCGTCAGCGAAGACGACCTGCGCGCTGCACAGCGCGAGCTGTGGCAACAGTTCCGTCTCGTTGCCGAGCCGGGTGGGGCCGCGGCGCTCGCCGCGATCCGCTCCGGCGCCTACCGCCCGTCGCCCGACGAGCGCGTCGTCGTGGTGGTCTGCGGATCGAACTGCGACCCCGCCGACGTCTCCGGACCGTGACCGGGACGTGCGTCGTCCCGCACCAACAGCCGACGCAGACCCGAAGTCAGTTGGTGTTGGCCGGTGTCGGTTTGGGATGGCGTGGTGGGTTGAAGGCGACCCACTGCATCTGGAGTCGTTCACCGAGGGGATGCTGGTAGCGGCCCGTTGGTTGGGGTGGTGGCCCGGTCGGTGGCCTCGCCACCGCCGCCGGTTTCATGACGCGACCGAAACTGTCGGTGAACACCAGTCCGTGGGGGTCATCGGCGCTGCCGGTTATGCCGAGTTTGCCGCGGTGATGCAAGCGGTGATGACGCGGACAAAGGCGAGGCTGTCGCACGAATCTCGACTATCCCACCCGCGATTGGGTTTGCGGGAGACGATGGGGTATGGCCGTGAACGTGCGTGGCGGGGATCGGGACCAGTTGTTTCTGATGCCGCCGCTGGTGACCGATTGGCTGCCTGAGGACCACTTGGCGTGGTTCGTTCTTGATGTTGTCGCCGAG
>DATMDV010000121.1:0-4239 GCA_035557475.1 Ilumatobacteraceae bacterium | reverse complement strand
CACCTCGGCGGTTGCTCTGGCAGTGGCCGTCGTCGCCGGGGCGCTCTATGCGTTGATCGCTGGCGCGTGGCTCGACACGACCAACACGGTGACCGGAGAACGGTTCGGGGAGCTGTACGACTTCCAGGGGGTCGTCCCGATCGGGGCCTCGGCGTTCGCCGTCGCGGTCGGGATCACATGCGGTGTCATCATCCGTCGAACCGTGCCGGCGATGGTTGCCACGCTGGGCATCTTCATCGTCGTCCGGGTCTTCACCGCCGTCGTGCTGCGACCACACTTCATGCCGGTCAAGACGCTCGATATCCCGTTGGCCGATGGCGATCCGCTCGGCGACGCGGGTGCGTGGGTGCTCTCGGAGAATGTGTTCGACGGCGACGGGGTGGTCCAGGGCACGGGCGGCAACTTCAACATCAACCTCCGCGACCTTGCCGGCCAGTGTCCGGACCTCAATGCCAGAGCCGGCGGCCCGATGCCGACGCCCGAAGACGTCAACCAATGCCTCGGTGAGCTCGGCTATCACACCGTGTACAAGTACCACCCGGCCGATCGGTTCTGGACGTTCCAGCTGATCGAGACCGGATTGCTGCTCGGCCTGGCGTGCGTCGCGATCACCGTCGCCGCCCTGGCCCTTCGTCCTCGCACGGCGTGAGGCGCGTGGGCGCTCCGAACCAGGTCGCAAGCGCATGAGGCAGCTCTGGGTCGGTGAGGTCGCCCGCCCAGGCGACATGTCCGTCGGGGCGGATCAGCACGGCCGGGGGAGCAGCGACCTCGCCGACGACTGGGAGCTCCCACACGCCGTCGTGCTTGGCGTCGACGAGCCGGACTCGATCCGCCCATGGCGAGATGTCGAAGCTGCCGGGCTCACCGAGGTTGAGGAGAACGGGCCGGGCGTCGTGCAGCAGGGTGAACACGCGCGTGGGACCGTCGGCGGTCTGGAGGTCGAGGTCGGGCATGCGCCGCCCGAGCAGCGGGTGTCCGTCTCCCATATCGTCGTGGGTGTCGTAGTGGATGTCGAGACCGGAGACCATCCCGGCGATGCGCCGGCGCGGCTCGTCCATGCTGAGCAGGTCCGTCATGATGTCGCGGAGGGCTTGGTGACGGTCGTCGGAACGGCCGAGTGCGACTTGCGCCATGGTGTTGTGCAACACGCGCGCGCCGACGGGATGCCGTTCGGCGTGGTAGGTGTCCAAGAGGCTGTCGGGTGATGTCTTGTTCACCACTTGGGCCAGCTTCCACCCCAGGTTCACGGCATCCTGCACACCAATGTTGAGGCCTTGGCCGCCCAACGGGGGATGCACGTGCGCGGCGTCCCCGGCCAGCAGTACGCGGCCGTCGCGGTAGGACACCGCCTGCCGCACCATGTCGGTGAACCTGGAGATCCAGTTGGCGCTGCGAACCCCGTAGTCCGTCCCGTACACGGCGACGAGCGCTTCGCGGAGGTCGTCCACGCTGGGCTCGCCGGTGTGGTCGACGTGTCGTTCCGTGAGCACGACCCGAAACGTCTTTCCGTCGCCGGCCGGACCGAAGGCATGGGTGCCGATGCTGTCGCGACGGAAGCCGAGCTCCGGCTGCTCGTCCAGCTCGATCTCGGCGATCATCCAGCTGGTGGAGGGCTCCAACCCGGCGAAGTCGATGCCGGCCGCCTTGCGGATCAGACTGCGTCCTCCGTCGCAGCCGACGAGGTACTCCGCGCGGAGCGACGTGTCGTCGGAGATCTCGACATCGACGCCCGTGTCGTCCTGCGCGAAACCCACCACCTCGCGGCTGCGAAGGATCGGAACCCCGAGCTCACCGACCCAGTCAGCCAGGATGGGTTCGGATTCGCTCTGCCAGAGCGCGAGTACGTAGTTGTGGCGAGTGGGGAAGTCGCTGATGTCCAAGGGGATCAGCGCGAAGCCCGCGCCCGGCATCACTTGTCCGGCCGAGATGAACCGTTCAGCGATGCCACGTTGATCGAGCACCTCGATGGTGCGCGAGTGGAGACCTCCGCCTCGCGATCGGTCGAGATGCTGAGTGGCGCGGCGCTCGACGATGACGACGTCGACCCCCGCCAACGTCAGCTCGCCCGCCAACATCAGCCCGGTCGGACCTCCGCCTGCGATCACCACCGCATGCTCCGTCATCGCCGCTCCTCATCTGCCGAAGTCAACGCATCCATTCCACAACTCCTGGCTCATCGGTTCTGGCCGTGGCCGGCTCAGCGAACGGGGGCATTGTCAGCACGATTTACCCGTTTGCGGCAAGCCCCCGCCCTCGCGCTACGTTGATCATGGCGGCGAACATCGGTCCACCCTGAGAGGCGCTCACGTAGCCTCGAAGCGTGACTGGGCCGACAGGGATCGCCGCCGGTTCGGCTCGACTGGCGCTCCGGAGCGTCTTTGTCGTGTTCACCTTGCCCGGGGTGGCGATCGCCTCGCTGCTGTCCCGCGTCCCGCAGATCCGCGACGCGCTCGAGCTCGATCCCGGTGAGCTCGGTGTCGTTCTGCTGATGACGGCTGTCGGATCGCTGTTGTCGCTGCCAGCCTCGGGTGTCGTTGTCCACCGCCTGGGTGCTCGGCGCACGGTGGCGATCATGTCGGTCGTTTCGATGATGGGGCTCGGGCTCGTCGCCATCGGTTCCGAGGTGAGCCCGGCCGTTGTTGGCGCCGGACTGTTCGTGTTCGGCTTCGGTGCCGGCCAGTGGGACGTGGCGATGAACGTCGAGGGCGTCGCCGTCGAGCAGCTGCTCGAGCGCTCGATCATGTCCCGGTTCCACGCTGCGTTCAGCCTCGGCACCGTCGTCGGCGCACTCATCGGCGCGGCGATGAACGCGCTCGACGTTCCACCGTTGCCGCACTTGCTTGCTGTTTCCGGGATCGTCCTGCTCGTCGTCCAGTTCGGTGTGCGTGGGTTCATCCCCGCCGCCGACGATGAGGTCGGCGACCATGCGACGGTCGCAGCGCGGAGCCCGCTCGAAGCGTGGACCGAACCCCGCACGGTGATGATCGGCGTGTTCGTGCTCTGCACGACGTTCGCCGAAGGCACCGGTAACGACTGGATCGGCGTGGCCACGATCGACGGGTATGGCGCAAGTGACGCGATGGGTTCAGTCGCCTACGTGATGTTCGTGACCTCGATGACGCTCGGACGCTGGTTCGGACCGGCGTTGCTGGATCGGCGCGGCCGGGTCACGGTGTTGCGGGCGGCGTCGTTGTGCACGCTGGTCGGCGTGCTGATCGTCGTGTTCGGTCCATCGCTCGCCACCGCCCTCATCGGCGTCGTGATCTGGGGTGCGGGTACGGCGCTCGGCTTCCCGACGGGGATGAGCGCAGCCGCCGACGATCCACTGCATGCCGCTGGCCGGGTGAGCGCGGTGGCGACGATCGGCTACATCGCGTTCCTCGCCGGCCCGTCGCTCATCGGATTGATCGGTGACCACACCGGCGTGCTGCGAGCGTTGACCGTCACCGCTGCCCTGGCAGCAGTCGCGGCGGCGGTCGCCGGCTCGACCCGACCGCTTCCCCGCTCTGACGATCCGGTCTCAACGACGATGACGACGACTCGCGACTGATCAGCCCCGCGGGCATCACAGGCCGCAGCCCCCTGGTGCCCAGTTCGTGACCACCGTCATCGGATTGCTCGCAGCCGAGGCGTTACCGGCCCGATCGACGGCGACGATCGTGACGGTGTTGGCGCCGAGGACCTCGGTGTATGTCACGGTTTGCGTGCCACCGGGGACGACCTCGTTGATCGTGCCGTTGACCCGAACCTCGTACTCGATGCCCGACGCCGGCTCGACGTCGTCGGTCGAGGCCGACCACCGCAACCACAACTCCTCCGGGCAGGACGAGTTGCCGCCGTTGGAGGCGCTGAGCAGGGTCGGGCGGGTTGGCGCCACGGTGTCAGAGCTCGCCAGCGTGGTCGCAGCAACGACTCCGCTTGCGGGCGATCGGTTGCCGGCGGGATCGAACGCCCTGACGCTGAACTCGTAGGTGGTCGACGGGTCGAGCTGGCGCACCCATGCGCCCTGAACCGGCGGCCTGGGGAGCTGGCCCGCCGGCACGTTCGAGACGGCGTTGCCGGTCGGAACGCCGTTGACCAGAATCTCGTGCCGCACCGGATGGAACTGGTCGGTGCCGCTGTTCCAACGCAGGAACACCGTCGAAGCAGTGACCTGGCTCACCGTGAGCCCGCTCGGCGTCGACGGTGCTGTCGTGTCGGCCACCGTGGTCACGGTGACCGGATTGCTCGGGAGCGACG
>DATMDV010000120.1:0-14491 GCA_035557475.1 Ilumatobacteraceae bacterium | reverse complement strand
CGACCGGTGACGTCACCAACGAGGACTACATCGGCGCGATGTGCGTCTTCGAGAGTGGCGCCCGCGGCACGTTCGAGGCGTGCCGGTCGATGGTCGGTCCGGAGAGTCAGAACCTGTTCGAGATCTACGGAACGGGCGGTTCGATCCGCTGGAACTTCGAGCAGATGAACCAGCTCCAGGTGTACATCGCCGGCGACGATCCGCACACCGGCTTCACGAACGTGTACGGCGGCGACCGGTTCCCGCACCACGGCAACTTCGTGCCCGGCTCGGCCAACGGGATCGGGTTCGAAGACCTGATCTGCATCGAGGACCACGAGTTCCTCACGTCGGTCGCCGCCGGTCGGACCCACGTGCCCGGCTTCGCCGAGGCCGTCGCCTACGTGAGCGTCCAGGACGCCATCCTGCGCAGCTGGGAGTCCGGCAAATGGGAGGACGTCCGTTCACTGAGAGAGGATGACGCGTGAGGCTCACGACGGCACAGGCCATCGTCCGCTACCTGGTCGCCCAGCGAACCGTCGTCGACGGACACGACGTGGCGCTGTTCCCCGGCGTCTACGCGATCTTCGGCCACGGCAACGTCACGTGTCTCGGCCAGGCACTCGAGGAGGCGCGCGACGCGCTGCCGACGTGGCGCGGCCAGAACGAGCAGGGGATGGCGCTGGCGGCGGTGGGGTTCGCGAAGGCGACGAGGCGGCGTCAGATCATGGTCGCCACGTCGTCGATCGGTCCCGGCGCGCTCAACATGGTCACCGCCGCCGGCGTGGCCCACGCCAACCGGCTTCCCGTGCTGTTGCTGGCGGGCGACACGTTCCAGAGCCGGATCCCCGACCCGGTGCTGCAACAGGTCGAGCACTTCGCCGACCCGACGATCACCGTCAACGACGCGTTCAAGCCGGTGAGCCGATACTGGGACCGGCTCACCCGACCCGAGCAGGTCGTGCACTCGCTGCCCCACGCGGTGGCCACGATGCTCGACCCGGCGAACTGCGGCCCGGCGTTCATCGCCCTGCCCCAAGACGTCCAAGCCGAGGCCTACGAATTCCCCGAGCGCTTCTTCGAACGCACCGTGCACGAGATCGCCCGACCGCGCGCCGATGTCGCACAGCTGCGCCGTGCCGCCGAGCTGATCCGCCACGCCGCCCGGCCGCTGATCATCGCTGGGGGAGGGGTGCACTACTCGGGTGCCGAGGCCGAGCTCACACGTTTCGCCGAGATCCACAACATCCCCGTGGTCGAGACGATGGCTGGCAAGGCGTGCATGCTGGCGGCGCACCCGCTCAACGCCGGTCCGGTCGGCGTCACCGGGTGCACGTCGGCGAACGCGCTCGCGGCCGAGGCCGACGTCGTCATCGCCGTCGGCACCCGCCTGCAGGACTTCACCACCGGGTCGTGGACGGCGTTCGCGCCGAGCGCCAGGTTCGTCGGCATCAACGCGGCCGGCTTCGATGCCGTGAAGCGACTCGCCAACGCGGTCGTCGGCGATGCCCGCGAGTGCCTGCGCGAGTTGTCGCCGATCGTCGACGACTGGTGCGGACCCACCGACTGGACCGATCGCGCCGCCCGCGAGACCGAGGCGTACCACGCCTACATCGACAAGATCGCCACGCCCACCGAAGAGGCCCTGCCCACGTACGCCCAAGTCGTCGGTGCGATCGACCGCCTCGCGGAGCCGAACGACTACGCGCTCACGGCCGCGGGCGGGTTCCCGGGCGAGCTCAACAACGGCTGGCGCGCCAAGGCGCTCGACAGCTTCGACTGCGAGTACGGGTTCTCGTGCATGGGCTATGAGATCTCCGGTGCGTGGGGGGCGAAGATGGCGCTTCCCGACCGTGAGGTGATCAGCTTCGTCGGCGACGGGTCGTACCTGATGATGAACTCCGACCTGTACTCGTCGGTGCTCGCCGGGCACAAGCTGATCGTGATCGTGTGCGACAACGGCGGATTCGCGGTGATCCACCGGTTGCAGGTGGGCCAGGGCGGCGCCGGGTACAACAACCTGCTCGAGGACACCCGTCACCGCGAGCTCGTACGTGTCGACTTCGCCGCCAACGCGCGCTCGATGGGCTGCGAGGCCGAGACGGTGTCGTCGATCGCCGAGCTCGAGGCGGCGTTCGGCCGGGCGCGCGCGTCCGAGCGCACCTACGTGATCGCGCTGCAGACGAGCCCGAGCGAGTGGACCGAGGGCGGGATCTTCTGGGAGGTCGGTGTGCCCGAGGTCAGCGACCGGACCCAAGTGCGCGACGCGCGCCAGGCCATGGACGACGGAAAGAAAGCACAGAGGTTGGTGTGAGCGTCACGATCATCAACGGAGGCACCCAGGGGCTCGGGGAGGCGACCGCACGCGAGCTCGCTGGTCGCGGCGCAACCGGCTTGGTGCTCGCCGGGCGCTCGGCCGAGCGAGGCAATGCGCTCGCCACCGAGCTGTCGGGCGCCGGCACGCCCACGATCTTCCTCGAGGCCGAGATGGAGGACGTCGACGCGCCGGAACGGATCGTGGCCGCGTGCGACGAGCGCTTCGGTGTCGTGCACGGCGTGGTGAACGTGGCGGCGATGACCGATCGCAGCACCGTGTGGGACGCGACGCCAGAGCACTGGGACCGGATGATGGCGATCAACGTTCGTGCCCCGTTCTTCGTCCTCCAGCGCGCCGCCGAGCTGATGCGTCGCGAGGGCGTGCGCGGGTCGGTCGTCAACATCGGATCGGTGTGCGCCCACGGCGGCCCGACCCGGCTGCTCGCGTACAGCGTGTCGAAAGGGGCGCTGGCGGTGATGACGAAGTCGACGGCGTTCTCGCTGATGCGGCACGGCATCCGGGTCAACCAGATCAACCCCGGCTGGATGGACACCGAGTCGGAGGACCTCGTGCAACGTCGGTGGCACGACGCGCCCGACGACTGGCTCGCGCGGGCGGAAGCGATCCAGCCGTTCGGTCGGCTGATCAAGCCACCGGAGCTGGCCCGGGTGATCGCGTTCTACCTGTCGGACGACGAGTCGGGGATGATGACCGGCAACGTCGTCGACTACGACCAGACGGTCGACGGCGCGGGCTTCGCCCCCGTCCCGAGTCCCGAGGAGACTCCGGCATGACCGGCACGAGCGGGCTGCGCGTCGCGATCCTCGGCGTCGGGCGGATCGGGCGGATGCACGCCGAGCTGATCGCCAACCAGGTCGACGGTCTCGATCTGGCGATCGTGCACGACGTCAACGGTGCCGCCGCGGCGGAGGTCGGCAGTCGTCTCGGGGTCGCTCACACGACCGACGTCGACGCGGTGCTCGGCTCCGACGATGTCGACGCCGTCGCGATCTGCTCGTCGACCGGCACCCATGTGGGGCTGATGATCGAGGCGGCGCGCTGGGGCAAGGCGATCTTCTGCGAGAAGCCGATCTCGCTCGATCTCGACCAGGTCGACGAGGCGCTGGCGATCGTGCGCGAGGCCGGTGTGCCGATCCAGGTCGGGTTCAACCGTCGCTTCGACGCCGCCCACAAGTCGGTCCGCGACGCGGTCGCCGGCGGCGAGGTGGGCGAGGTCCACCTCGTGCGCATCACGAGCCGCGACCCGGCCCCGCCGCCGATCGAGTACATCAAGCTGTCGGGCGGGATCTTCCTCGACATGACGATCCACGACTTCGACATGGCCAGGTACGTGACGGGCAGCGAGGTGGTCGACGTGTACGCCCAAGGTGCCGTTCGGGTCGATCCGGCGATCGGCGAGGCCGGCGACGTCGACACCGCTGCCGTGATGCTCCGTCACGAGAACGGCTGCATCACCACGATCGACAACAGCCGGCAGGCGGTGTACGGCTACGACCAGCGGGTCGAAGCGTTCGGGTCGGGCGGCATGGCGGCCTCGGACAACCCGTTGGCGCACACCGGCCTGCGACGCACGGCCGCCGGGACGGCGACACCGCTGCTGCCGTTCTTCTTCCTCGACCGTTACATCCCGTCGTACATCGCGCAGTGGTGCGCGTTCCGCGACTACGTCGACGGCGGCGGCCCGTCGCCGGTCACTGCCGACGACGGCCGGGCCCCGCTCGTGATCGGTCTCGCCGCCTGGCGCTCCCTCCGCGAAAACCGCTCCGTCCCAGTCGCCGAGATCACCTGAGGCGGCCGCCTCGCCCCACCTGTCCTCCGGTTTGTGTCACCGACACCGGCGACCCTCGCCGATGTCGGTGACACAAACCGGGGTTCGGAACGTAAGGTCGCGGTGGTGTCGACGGGGTCATCGCATCCGCTCGCCGCGATCCTGACGGCGGCTGCCGCGGGACGATTCCCTCCGGCCGACGGTCTGGTCGACGTGCTGCCGCCCGACGCTGACGGCACCCATGCCGTGGTCGAGTTCACGGCTCACTCGTACGTGCTGACCGACCGCCCGGCGGAGGAACTGCTCGCTCGGGGCGTTGACGGCTTCGGTGGCAGCACGCATCCCGACGTGCTGCGCTGGCTCGCCGGGGAGGACGGTTGGATCGGCTCGCTCGACGCCGTGCTGGTGGCCACCGCCCGACCGGGCGACCGCCTCCCGGACCGGGGCGATCTCGACCGCCACCCACGCGTCGAGCGGGCCCGAGCGCATCGTCGCGACGTACGCGTGCTCGGCGATCATCGCGGCCTGCTCACCCTCGGCCGGGGCCTCGCCGGACGCTGGGAGCTCTCGGTCGAGCTGCACGACGAGACCGATCGCAGTGACGGCGCGGGCCGCGCTCTCATCGGTGCCGGACTTGCCAGCGCCCGATCGGGCGAACTGGTGTGGGCCCAGGTTTCCCCTGGTAATGCGGCATCGCTGCGGGCCTTCCTCGCGTGCGGGTTCGTGCCGGTCGGCGGCGAGGTGCTTCTAAGACCACGCTGAGCGCGCACTAGACCGCGTGTTGCAGCTGAGTTCCAGTCCCATGACACAGGTTGCCCCGCTGATTGCGGGCCCTACGGTTGCGTGGTCAAATAACCGCGTCATCCGGCCAGACAGGCGCCGGGACGGGCGCCTTGCTGGGAACGGACGGAATGGGCCACGACATCGTGATTCGCGGAGGGGTCGTCGTCGACGGCACCGGCGCGCCGGCCTACCGGGCCGACGTCGCGATCGCGGGCGATCGCATCGTCGCCATCGAGTCGTCGATCACCGAGCCGGGCGAGCGCGACATCGATGCCGCCGGGGCGATCGTCACACCCGGCTTCGTCGACATCCACACTCACCTCGACGCCCAGTTGGCCTGGGACCCGGTCGCCACGTCGAGCTGCTGGCACGGTGTCACGAGCGTCGTGCTCGGCAACTGCGGTGTCACGTTCGCACCGTGCCGCCCGGAAGACCGCGCCTACCTCGCCGAGATGATGGAGAGCGTCGAGGACATCCCCCGCGACGCGATCCTCGATGGTCTGGCGTGGGACTGGGAGACGTACGGCGAGTTCTACGCATCGCTCGACCGGATGCCGAAGGGACCCAACGCCGGTGGGCTCGTCGGCCACTGCGCGCTGCGCACCTACGTGATGGGCGAGCGTGGCCTCGGCACGGAGCCGGCGAAGGCCGCCGACATCGAAGCCATGGCGGCGCTCCTCGAAGAAGCGATGGCAGCCGGGGCGCTCGGCTTCTCGACCAGTCGCACGTTCCTGCACCGCGTTCCCGACGGACGCCCGGTGCCGGGAACGCACGCGGCCGCCGACGAACTGCTGGCGTTCGCCGACGTGCTCGGTCGGGCGGGCACGGGGGTCTTCGAAGGTGCGATGCGTCTCGGCGAACGTGACGACGACGAGCTCAGCAACACACGCGCCGAGATCGCCTGGATGGGTGAAGCGAGCCGGCGCAGCGGCCGCCCGATCAGCTTTGGCCTGACCCACAGCGACCGCCGCCCCGACCTCTACCGCAAGATCATCGAGTTCTGCCGCGTCGAGAACGCGACGGGAGCCTGCATCAGGCCCCAGACCACGGCGCGGGGGATCGGGATCCTGTTCGGGCTCGAGAGCCGGACGCCGTTCGACGGGGCGCCGGTCTGGCAGGAACTGCGGGCCGCGACCAACGGGCGCAAGATGCAGTTGATCCGCGACGCTGCGTTCCGCCAACGGCTGATCGCCGACGCCGAGGTTCACGGCACGAAGGTCGACCTCACCAAGCTCTACGTGCTGCCACTCGACGGCCCGGCGCGATACGACTGCCCCGCCGACACGTCGCTCGCCGCGATCGCTCAGGAGCGCGGTGTCAGTGCGGCGGCAGCGTTCATCGAACTGCTGCTCGAGTCCGACGGCGTGGTCAACTGCAACCTGCCGATCCTCAACCAGGACCTCGCCGCGGTCGAGGAGATGCTCGACGATCCGCTCGTGACGCTCGGCCTCGCCGACGCCGGCGCCCACGTCGGCCAGATCATGGACGCCAGCCAGCCGACGTTCCTTCTCAGCTACTGGGTCCAAGAGCGCAAGCGCTGGACGCTCGAGGAGGCGATCCGCCGCCTCACCTCCGACACCGCCGACCTGTTCGGGATCGTCGGTCGGGGCCGGTTGTGCGTCGGCTCGTTCGCCGATGTGAACGTGATCGACCTCGATGCGCTCGAGTTGCACCAGCCCGAGTACGTGCACGATCTGCCGGGCGGCGCCGGACGGTACGTGCAGCGGGCGGCCGGCTACGAGTACACGCTCGTGAACGGCGAGATGTTCATGGAACGCGGTGAGCACACCGGCGCACTCGCCGGACGGCTGCTGCGCAGCGGCGTCTGACCGGGCGCCTGACCAGACGACGCGGTACCAGTCGACAGGATCAGCGGTCGAGGAAGGCGACCAACCCGTCGACTTCGCCGAGCTCGACCGGCTCAGCGTCCCCGTCGTCACCCGCCCTGCCGGCGTCGATCCGCACGAGCGAAGCGATCGACGCGGTGTCGACGAGCACTGCGGCGGATGCGTCGGGCGCGATCCAGGCCGTACTGACGGCGGCCGGCAGCACCGTGTTGCCGATGGGCGTGACGACGGAGCGTCCGCCGTCACCGGTGGTCTCCACCCCGCAGCCGTCGGCGCTGACGCCGGTGACATCGGCGCCTTGGAGGTCGGCGACCGTGTCGCCCGTGCGCAGGTCGACGAGCGACGTGAACACCCCGCTGCCGCCGACCGGGACGCAGCGCCACGTCGGAGTCGGAGTGAGCGTCGCGGTGGCGGTGGTGAACGTGGTCTGGAACAGCGTCGTCCCGTCGAGGTCGACGATCGCCAAGAACCCACCGCCGGCCGCGACGAACCGGGTGCCGTCGAGCGCCGGCCACACAGACTGAACGACATCGCCGGTGGGGAGCGCGATCACACCGAGCCGGCGCGGTGAGTCGTCGTCGGCGGTGGCCTCGAAGATCGCGCCGGTCTCGCTGACGAACACGAACCGTTCGCCGTCGACGAGCCCGCCGATCGGGCGCTCCTCACTTGCGACCGACGCCCGTCGCTCACCGTCGGCGCCGAACAGACCGAGCTCGGCGGATCGACCGACCGTCTGCGACGTCACGATCAGGTCGTCGGCGACGGCCATCGGCACATCGGGGAAGAACGTGGCGTCGGTCTGACCGAAGCGGACGACGACGGTCTGGAAGTTGCGGCCGTCGCCGATCGCGAACGCCGTTCCGTCGCTGTCGGCGCGTATGGAGTCGGCGAGCAGCATCGGATTCGTCTGCTCGGCCAACGCGCCGACGTCGAGCTGCGTGCCGTCGGTGGCGTCGATCAGCGTGAGGTTCCCGCTCGCCGCCGGCGAGACGACCAGGGTGAACGATCGGCTGGTGGCGACACGGCTGACGGTCGATCCCTGCTCGATCGGCACCACGATCGGGTCGGCGCCGTCGAGGCCGACGAGTGCGATCTGCGTCGCGCCGACGAGTGCCATCCGATCGCCGCTGGTGAACACGGCGTCGACGCGTCCGGTGCCTCGGACGGTTGCGATCTCCTCGCCGTCCTCGTCGACAACACGTACTGCGCCGTTGACGCGGCTGACCAAGGCGACTGCGTTCCAGGTCGTCACCCCACGTTCGTCGCCTTCCTGCTCACCACGGATCGCGATCACTGCGGCCGCGACCGCGACCGCCGTCACGACGACCGCCGCACCGGCTACGATCGCCCGCCGGACCGCATAGTTCGGGCCGAGTTCGCCGCGGTGTGGTGCCCGGTCGCCGGGCTTCGGGGGCGGGAGCTCGGACGACATCGGAGCCGAGCGTATGCAAACTAGGGTCGCGCGTCGTGGAGTTCCCTTGCCCGCGGTGCGCGCAGACGATCGAGGCCCGGTTCTACGGCCCGTGCGACAGCTGCCGCGACGAGCTCCGGGCCAAGTTCGTCCGCGTCGAACGCATCGTCGAGGTCGCGGAGTACGAGCCGAAGATGAACGTCACCCCCAACGCGGTCGCGCTCAAAGAGCAGGACTGACCAGTTACTCCGCAGGCTCCGTCGGGAGCCCGGCGCCGGGACGGAACTCCGACTGCGTGCGGGTCGCGCTCGCCGACCGGCGCGACGCGATCTGTTCCATCGTGACGCCCATCGCCGCCGCCGCGCCTTCGTGTGCCATCACCTTGGCCATCACGGCCCGGCTCGCACCGGCCATCAGGTCGGCCTGGTTGTCGTGGAGGTACTGCTGCGAGGCGCGCAGGCGCGTCACCGAGCCGTCGAACTCGGGGAACACGTACCGTGCGACCAGCTCCCACGAGCGCATCGTCGCCTCGCGGTTGGCCCAGTCGTGGGCGAAGCCGATCACCGTGCCGAACCCACCGGTGAGCTCCTGGATGTGGCGGATCGCGGCGACGAGGTCGTCGGGCGTCCCGACCACCGCGGCCCCGGCGGCCGTCGCGTCGGCGCCCGTCGACTGGTCGAGCAGCTCCCACTTGTCGTCGACGTGCGTCGCCCCTGGGCGGCCGAGCGTCCAGACGTTGTACTCGTTGTGCCAGCGGTGCAGCCCGTCGACCGCCTCCGCACGAGCCTGCTCTCGAGTCTCCGCGATGTGGAACGCCATCAACACCCGCCAGTTGGCACGGTCGACGGTGGTCCCGTTGGCGGCGGCCGCCTCCTCCGCGAATCCCCACTGGGTCGGGAGGGCGAGGATGCCTTGCGTCGAGTGGGACGCGATCGACAGAACTCCCATGCCGTACTTGCCGGCGATCTGCATCCCCGACGGCGAGATCGACGACGCCGTCACCATCGGCATGTCCGTCTGGATCGGGAGCAGCTGCAGTTCGCAGTCGTGCAGCTCGAACCAGTCGCATTCGTACGAGAACCGCGGCTCGCCGCGCAGCAGGCGGATGATGACACCGAGCGCCTCGTCCTGACGATCGCGCAGGAGCACCGGATCGATGCCGAACGTCCGGGCGTCGGACGGAAGCGCGCCGGGACCGGAGCCGAACATCGCCCGGCCGCGTGTCAGGCGGTCGAGTTGCACGATCCGCTGGGCGACGTTGAACGGGTGGTGGTACGGCAGGCTCACCACGCCGGTGCCGAGACGGATGGTGCTCGACACCTGGCCGGCGCAGGCGAGGAACATCTCAGGTGAGGCGATCGTCTCCCACCCCGACGAGTGGTGCTCGCCGCACCAGAACTCGTCGTAACCGAGCCGGTCGAGGTGGGTGACGAGCTCGAGGTCGCGCTGGAGTTGCAGCGTCGGGTTGTCCCCGGTCGGGTGGTGAGGCGCGAGGAACGATCCGAACTGCAGCCGTGGCATCCATCGCACGCTAGAGAGTGGTTGGCCGGTCGCACTCAACGGAGCGTGAGAAGTCTGGGTTGGCGGGATCCAGTTGGTCATCGGTTTCCAGCCACTGTCAGAATGGCGGAATGTCGCCATCCGTCGTCGCCGGAGGATCCGTGCACCGGGTCGCCGTGCTGATCTTCGACCATCCGGCGTTGTTCGAGACGGCCATCGCGTGCGAGGTCTGGGGAATCGACCGCACGGCAGTGGGTGTGCCGCGGTCGGAAGTTCGGCTGTGCACACCCGATCGCACGACGTTGACCACCGACCTCGGTGCCCGCCTCGATGTCGACCATGGGCTCGAGGCGCTCCGTTGGGCTGACACGATCGTGATCCCCGCGGCCCGGAAGCCGTTCGTCGAGCCGGTGGCCGACGATGCCGTCACGCGGGCTCTTCGTGCCGCCTACCGACGTGGTGCCCGGATCGCGACGTTCTGCTCGGGTGCCTTCGTGCTCGCCGCGACCGGTCTGCTCACCGGCCGCAAGGCGACAACCCACTGGACGTACGCCGACGCGTTCCGCGAGCGCTTCCCCGACGTCGACCTCGACCCGAACGTGTTGTATGTCGGCGGCGACCGCCTGTTCACGTCGGCCGGCACTGCGGCCGGCATCGACCTGTGCCTCCACCTGGTTCGCAGCGACTGGGGCGCCGAGGTCGCCAACGTCGTCGCCAGGCGGATGGTCGTGGCGCCGCATCGCGACGGCGGTCAGGCGCAGTTCGTAGAGGTCCCGGTGCCGACGAGCGAGGACGCCGACGCCGACCTGCGGGCCGTGCTCGGGTGGGTGGAAGGCAACCTCGACCGCGAGCTCAACGTGTACGAGCTCGCCCGGCGGGCGGCGATGACCACGCGCACGTTCGCCCGTCGCTTCAAGCAATCGACGGGGACGACGCCCCTGCAGTGGGTCCTCCACCAGCGCGTCGCCAAGGCCCAGCGTCTGCTCGAGACAACGCGTCTCGGCGTCGACGAGATCGCCGTGTCGTGCGGTTTCACCTCCGCCGCGGCGCTGCGGCAACACTTCGGCCGCCTCGTCGGTTCGACCCCGAGCGGCTACCGGTCGAGCTTCAATCCAGCGGCCTGAGCGCTATCCTTGAACGCGCCGGGGACGTAGCTCAGCTGGCTAGAGCACCTGCTTTGCAAGCAGGAAGTCGTGGGTTCGAGTCCCATCGTCTCCACCGGAAACTCGCAGGTCAGGGGTATGCCGAGGTGCTCACGAAGCTCGATCCGTGCTTCGATCCCACTCAGGGCTGATGAGGGCGTTGGCGGATTCGGTCCGGCACCGTTTGATCGGCAGCGATGGCGGGAACGGTGAGGGATGACCATCGTCGGATGGCACGCCTCCCATGAGCAGATCTCTCCGAGCGGACTGCTGCGCACCGTGCAGCTCGCGGAGCGGGCGGGATTCGACGCGGCGATGTCGTCGGACCACTTCTCGCCTTGGAGTGAACGCCAGGGCGAGTCCGGCTTCGCCTGGTCGTGGCTCGGGGCGGCGATGGCGACCACCGACCTGCCGTTTGGGGTCGTTACTGCACCGGGCCAGCGCTATCACCCGGCGATCATCGCTCAGGCGGCCGCGACGCTGGGCGAGATGTTCCCCGGCCGGTTCTGGATGGCACTTGGCACCGGTGAGGCGTCCAACGAGCACATCACCGGCGACAAGTGGCCGGCCAAAGACACCCGAAATCGCCGCCTCGCCGAGTGCGTCGCCGTCATCCGGGCGTTGCTGGCGGGGGAGGAGGTCAGCCACGACGGGCTGGTTCGAGTCGATCGCGCACGTCTCTACACGTTGCCGGCGCAGCTGCCGCAGTTGATCGGCGCAGCCGTGTCATCGGCCACCGCCGAGTTCGCCGGGTCCTGGGCCGACGGGCTGATTACGGTCAACCAGCACCCGGATGTGCTCCGCCAGGTCCTCGCCGCCTTCGACGCCGGCGGTGGCACCGGCAAGCCGCGCTACTTGCAGGTCCACGTGTCATGGGCTGACACCGACGACGAGGCGCTCACCATCGCCTACGACCAGTGGCGGTCCAACGTGTTCTCGCCGCCGATTTGCTGGGACCTCGAGTTGGCGGAGCACTTCGACGAAGCCTCCCGTCACGTACGCCCCGAGGACATGCACGACGGGGTCCTGATCTCCTCCGACCCGGCCCGCTTGCGCGACCGACTCGTCGAACTTGCCGAGCTCGGCTTCGACGGCGTATGGATCCACCACGTCGGTCAGCAGCAGGAGGGCTTCATCGAGACGTTCGGCGAGCACGTCGTGCCGGCCCTGCGCACGGCCGGGCCAACGGCGAGCGCGGCGACGAGTGGATCGGCGAGCTGATGCTGCACGTCCCTGCTACTGCGGACCTCTGGTGGAAGAACGCCATCATCTACTGCCTCGACGTGCAGACGTTCGCCGACTCTGACGGCGACGGCATCGGCGACTTCGGAGGACTCACCCAGCACGTCGACGACTTGGCCGGGCTCGGCGTCACCTGCATCTGGTTGATGCCGTTCTACCCGACCGCCGACCACGACGACGGCTACGACGTCACCGACCACTACGCCATCGACCCCCGGCTGGGCACGTTCGGTGACTTCACCGAGTTCATGGCCGTCGCCAGGGACCGAGGGCTGCGGGTGATCGCCGACCTCGTCGTCAACCACACGTCCGACCAGCATGCATGGTTCCGGGAGAGCCGCAAGAGCCGGGAGTCGCGACACCGCGACTGGTACGTCTGGCAGGACGCGATCCCCGAAGACGGTCCCGAGGGTGTGGTCTTTCCCGGCGAGCAGTCCGGAGTCTGGACCTTCGACACCGAAACAGGCCAGTACTACCTGCACCGCTTCTACCACCACCAACCCGACCTCAACATCGCCAACCATCAAGTCCGGGACGAGATCGCCAAGGTCATCGGATTCTGGCTCGCCCAGGGTCTGTCGGGGTTCCGCGTCGACGCCGTGCCGTTCCTGCTCGAGCTCGACGGCATCGACGCCATCGACCGCGAGATCGGGATGGACCCGCACGACTACCTCCGCGACCTCCGCGCGTTCATCCAACGCCGGAACGGCGACGCCATCCTGCTCGGTGAGGTCAACTTGCCGTTCGAGGAGCAGCGCCGATTCTTCGGTGACGAGGACGGCGACGAATTGACCATGCTCTTCGACTTCATCGGCATGCAGTCGATCTACCTGGCGATGGCACGCGGCGACGCCCGCCCGATCGTCCGAGCGCTACGACAGCGGCCGGAAATCCCCGACGACGCAGCGTACGCGTCGTTCCTGCGCAACCACGATGAGCTCACGCTCGACAAACTCACCGATGGCGAGCGCGACGAGGTGTTCGCGGCGTTCGGGCCCGAGCCCGACATGCAGCTGTACGGGCGCGGGCTGCGTCGTCGTCTGCCGACGATGCTTGGCGGCGACCAGCAGTGGCTGCGGATGGCATACAGCCTGATGTTCGCGATGCCCGGCGCGCCGACGCTGTTCTACGGCGAGGAGATCGGGATGGGTGAGAACTTGGCGATCGAAGACCGGTTGGCGGTGCGGACCCCGATGCAGTGGACGTCGGGGCCGGCTGCCGGATTCACCACCGCACCCGCCACTGCCGCCTTCCGCCCGTTTCCCGACGGCGACTTCGGCCCCGAAGAGGTCAACGTCGCCTCGCAGCGGACCGATCCCGACTCGCTGCTCAACTGGTTCGAGCGGCTCATCCGGCTCCGCAAGTCAGCGCCGGAAATCGGATGGGGGGAGTACCGGGTGGTCGACGTCGGCAACGACGCCGTGCTCGTCCTGCAGTACTGCTGGGGTGATCGCACGGCGATGACGGTGCACAACCTCGCGACCAGGGCGGCAAAGGTCTCCATCCCACTCGGGGTCGAGACGGCGACGCTGCGCGATCGCCTCGGCTCGGCATCGCCGATCGCGGCGAAGGACGCCACGGCATCGATCAAGATCGCCGCCCACGGCTACCACTGGTTCGCCGTCGAGCCAGCCCCCTGACGGCCACGGCAGACACCAGCCCGATCCACGAACAGGGGCCCGGCCCGTCGCCGAAGGTCACCACTCGCCGAGCGCGTGGTTGTGCAGGGCCGCTGACTGGGCGGTGCGCCTATGGCGCTGTATGACGGCGAACAGCCCGGACGGTCACTCGCCTGCCCTCGGCGTAGACGCGGACGGTGCGGTCGGTGTCATTGTCACGAAGGATGGCCCTCCAGTCGGAAAGGCGATCGATGGCGTAGCCGTAGGCCTCGAGCATCGTCGCCGTCGCGGGGAGCGACGGCCGGCCGACCAGCATCCGGCCGTCGACTGCGTACGGGTCGAGTACCGCGTTGCCCTGGCGTTCGACGTTCTCGGTGCGCAGACTCACGAACGGTTCGATGCCCTGCACGATCTCGGTGTCGATGATGAGGATTCGCGCCCCCGTCGACCTGATGTGGTGGAGCAATTCGTTGTAGCGGGTCGTGTGGTAGAGGAACCCGAGGCACATCACGACGTCGGCCTGCAACGCCTCGCCCGCCATCACTGTGAACACGTCACCCGCGATGAACCTGTACCGGGACTCGTCCGCTCCGTACTGGGCGAGGTTGACGTAGGCATCGGCCACGAGGCTCTCCCTGCCTTCGATCCCGAGCACGTCGGCGGCGCCGGCCTCGAGCGCGGCGAACGACCAGCGCCCGTCGTGGCTGGCGATGTCGATCACCCGGGCGCCGGCGAAGGCATCGCGGTGCTGGGCGATGATCGCCTCGTGGCGCAGGTTCATCTGGACCCGGGAGGTCTGGATGTCGCTGGTCTCGTAGAACCGTGGATACCTGTCGAAGAACATCGACGCCTTGGCCGTCCC
>DATMDV010000119.1:0-11513 GCA_035557475.1 Ilumatobacteraceae bacterium | reverse complement strand
TACTACACGCTGAACGGCGACATCGACCTGCACAAGATCGTCTGGAACGGCCAGGTCGCGTCACCCACCCCATCGAACCTGGCGTTCAGTGCGATCGCCCCGACTCGCGCCTACGACACCCGCACCGGTCTCGGTGTCACGGCCGGTGACGTGCGATCCGACACGACACGGCTGATCGACCTCCCGGCGCCAGCGTCGGCGCAGGCCGCGCTCGTCAACATCACCGTGACGAACAACGCCGGCTGGGGGTTCTTGGAGGCGTGGGCACCGCGTTCGCTGCGCTCGACCACCTCGGTGGTCAACGTCGTGCAGCCGGGTGAGGACGTCGCCAACGCGTCGGTCGTCACGCTCGATGCCCAGGGCCGGTTCGTGCTCCACGCCACGATGGCGACCGACGTCGTCGTCGACGTCCTCGGCTGGTTCTCGGCGACGCCAGGCACCGCGACCGCCGGACGCTTCGTGCCCGTCGAACCCGGCCGCCTGATCGACACCCGTCAACCCGCTGGTGCGCAACTTGCATCGGGATCGAACAACCCGTACGTCGAGGCGGCCGGGCGGGTCGACCTCCCGGTCGCTGGTCAGCTCGGTGTGCCCGCCGCGGCCGACGTCAGTGCCGCGGTCGTCGTGCTCACGGCCCTCGGCACGTCGGCGCCGCAGAGCGGGTTCGCTACTGCGCACGCCGGCGGTTCGTCGGCACCCGACGCGTCGAACGTCAACACCAACGGCAATGGCGACATCCGCGCCAACCTCGCAGTCGTGCCGGTCGGTTCCGACGGCTCGATGTCGGTGACGCTCGCACGCGTCGACGATGTGCTCGTCGACGTCGTGGGCTACTTCACGACGTCCAGCGCCCCGGCGTCGGCAAGCGGGCTGTTCACGGCCGTCGCTCCCACCCGCATCTACGACGAGCGGCCGAAGGGACCAGTGGGGCCGCCGAACCCACCCCCGGCACCCGCCGGTGGGACGCTGACGCTCGACTTCGACGACGCGTGGATACTTCTGCCGGCCGTGAGCGGTGCGCTCGCGGTGCTGCAGAACCTGACGATCACGGCGACCACCGGCTTCGACTTCGTGACCGCGTTCCCGGGCGGCGTCGTCGTGCCCGAAGTGTCGAACGTCAATGCCACCGGCGTCGATCACACCCGTGCCGCGCTCGCGGTCACCAAGCTCGGTCCGGGTTCGACCGTCAGCTACTTCACGTTCGGTGAGTCGATGCTCATCATCGACGTGTTCGGCTACTTCCGCTCGTAGTTCGCGATGATGCCGGGGCGGCGAGGATCGCGATCGCTGCCGTGGTGGCTGGCGGCGAGCGGGGCGGCGATCGCGGTCGGCATCGTCGCGATCGTGATCGTCAGCAACGGCGACAGCACCGACCCCGCCGAGGCCGTGCTCCCGACGACGACCGGCGTGATCGACACCCTCGGCACGGTCGCACCCGTCCCGCTCCCAGATCTGTGCGCGACCGATCCGGGATCGCTGGCGATCTGGACGGGCGGGGTACGTATCGACGAGGCGACCGGAGCCGCCGATTCCGTGCTCCGATTCGAGAACCTGACGACGGCGACGTGCGAGCTCGACCTGACGGATCCGACGGCCCGCGTCGAAGGCGCCGAGTTCTCCGTGCGGCTCGAGCCTGGCGGTTGGGGCGAGCTCCTCTTCGGCAACCGCCGCGCCCAGTGCGAGCCACTCACGCCGCTGCGATCCATCGTGCTCGAGCTCAACGGCGACGAACAGACGGTGCCCACGGCGGCCGTGATCGGCTGCGAGGAGGCGGCGGTGCTCGCGTACCTGCCGGCCGACCGGCCGGTTGCGCGGTGCTTCCCGCGCGCGCTCACGACCGCGGTCGTTACCGCCGGGCTCGTCGTCCGCAACGACGGCGAGCTGCCGTGCGTGCTCGGCGACCTGATCTCGATCACGATCCCCACCGGTCGCGCGCCCTCGTTCGCCGAGATGGCCCAGACCAGGCCAGGCGTCGCGATCGACGGGCCAGTCGGGCCCGCCGTCATCGGGCTGGGACCGGGGGACGTCGCGTACTTCCAGACGGCCGTCGACCCCACGGCCGACTGCGAGTTCTCGGTCCACCCCGCCCGGCTCGACTTTGCCGGTGTCGAGGTCGACGGCACGTTCCCGGTCTGCACGTTCGTGCGCCTCGGACCGGGCCGCCCGTACTACGGGTCGCCGCGTGGTCCGCTCACCGACCCCACGTTCGGCGACGAGTTCACACCGGCTCGCGAGGTCTGGATCGCCGAGCTCGATCCGTTCCGGGAGTAGGGCTCGATCCTTTCCGGGCGTCGCGAGCAGTGCTCGATATCCTGACGGCGTGACCGTGTTGCGCATCGCATTGGCCCAGCTCAACCCGACCGTCGGCGACCTCGACGGCAACCTCGGCAAGCTGACCGACGCCTACGACCGGGCCGACGACGCGGGCTGCGACATCGTCGCCTTCACCGAGCTGTCGACCACCGGCTACCCACCCGAGGACCTCGTGCTCAAGCCGGGGTTCGTCGCCGACAACCGACGCATCCTCGACAAGTTGGCGGCGCGGACCCGTCGCTGCGCGGCCGTCGTCGGCTTCGTCGACGAGGACCGCGATCTGTACAACGCCGCCGCGGTGTGCGCCAACGGCGACGTGTTGGGCACCTATCGCAAGCGGTTGCTTCCGAACTACGCGGTGTTCGACGAGGCCCGCTACTTCACGCCGGGGACCGAGAACGATCCGCTCGAGCTCTACGTGATCGGCGGGGTGAAGGTCGGGATCTCGATCTGCGAGGACATCTGGAGCCCGTTCGGACCGCTCGCCACGCAATCGGCCGGCGGCGCCGAGCTGAACATCAACATCAACGGGTCGCCGTACCACTGGCGCAAGGGCCCAGCTCGCGAGCGGATGGTCGCCACCAGGGCAGCCGACGCGTCGAGTGCGATCGTGTACGTCAACCAGGTCGGCGGTCAGGACGAGTTGGTGTTCGACGGCGGGTCGCTCGTGTTCGACGCCGAGGGCAACCTGCTCGCGCGGGCGTCGCAGTTCGTCGAGCAGCTGATGATCGTCGACGTCCCGATCCCACCGATCTATCGCAAGCGCCTGCTCGATCCGCGGGGACGCCGTACCGAGGTCGAGCTGCCGTTGGTGCACGTCAGCGACACGCCACGAATCAACGTCGTGGGTGGCGAGCTGGCGGACGCCGATGGCGTGCCGACCAACACGGTGGCGGTCCCGCTCGAACCCGATCGCGAGCTCTACGACGCGCTCGTACTCGGCACGCGCGACTACTGCGCCAAGAACGGCTTCTCCGACGTCGTGATCGGACTCTCGGGCGGGATCGACTCCACGATCGTCGCCTGCATCGCCGCCGACGCGCTCGGCCCCGAGCACGTGCACGGCGTGTCGATGCCGTCTCGCTACTCGAGCGATCACTCCAAGTCCGACGCCCAACTGCTCGCCGAGAACCTGGACATCGACTACCGGACGATCTCGATCGAGCCGGCATTCCAGGCCTACCTCGACATGCTGTCGCCGTCGTTCGCCGGTCGGCAGCCCGGCCTCACGTACGAGAACCTCCAGAGCCGCTGCCGCGGGCAGTTGCTGATGGCGTTGTCGAACGAGTTCGGCTGGATGGTGCTCACCACCGGCAACAAGAGCGAGGTGGCCGTCGGCTACTTCACGATCTACGGCGACTCCGTCGGCGGCTATTCGGTGATCAAGGACGTGTTGAAGACGCGGGTCTACGACCTGTGCCGCCACGTCAACCGGGCAGCCGGCCGCGATGTCATCCCGGTCGACGTGATCACCAAGCCGCCGTCGGCAGAGCTGCGTCCCGACCAGCGCGACGACCAGAGCCTGCCGCCCTACGAGGTGCTCGACCCGATCCTCGAGCTCTACGTCGAGGACGACCGGACCGCCGCCGAGATCATCGAGCTCGGGCACGACGAGGCCGTCGTGCGCCGGATCACCCGTCTCGTCGACATCGCCGAGTACAAGCGGCGGCAATGCCCGCCGGGCGTACGTGTGAGCGCCAAGGCCTTCGGCAAGGATCGCCGGATGCCGATCACGAGCGGCTATCGGGGCTGAGCCGCCCGGGGCAACGTTGTCAATCGCATCGAGATCTGTCAATATGAAGTCCGTGGAGTCGGAACCGTGCTGCCCACCGTTGCTCGACGGTCCGCTCGACGAGGCGGAGGCGATCGAGCTGGCGGGTGTGCTGAAAGCGCTCGCCGATCCGGCGCGTGTGCGTCTGGTGTCGATGGTGGCGTGCTCCCCGTCGGGTGAGATCTGCGCCTGCGACCTGCCCGGTGCGCTCGATCGCGCCCAACCCACCGTCAGCCACCACCTCTCGCAGCTCGTCAAGGCCGGGATCCTCGATCGCGAGCAACGCGGGAAGTGGGCGTGGTTCCGGTTCCGACCCGAACGGCTGGCTTCGCTGCGGGTCGCGCTCGGCGAGGGCCGCACCCAGGCCGATCGTTCTTGATCCCCTACGACGACACGCTCCGGCAGCGGATCGCGTCCAACCTCGCCGCTCACGATCGACTCGAGCAGGCGCTCGACGAACGCCGTCACGCGGCGGTGGCGGTGGTGCTCGTCGACTCCGACGCGGTGCGCGACGCCGACGATCCGCTGACGGGCGAGTGGGACATGGCGCGGGTCCCCGGCGAGACCGCCGGCCTCGACGGGAGGGTGGAAGGCGTCGCAGGCGGCGCGGCGTTCCTGCTGTGCCGGCGGGCCTCGGGGCTCAGACTGCACGCCGCGCAATGGGCACTGCCGGGCGGCCGGCTCGACCCGGGCGAACGCCCCGTCGACGCCGCGCTGCGTGAGCTCGACGAGGAGCTCGGCGTGTCGCTCGACGAGTCGGCCGTGCTCGGGCTGCTCGACGACTACCCGACCCGGTCGGGCTACGTGATCACGCCGGTGGTGGTCTGGGGCGGCGGCGATCCGATCCTCGTGCCCGACCCGGATGAGGTGCTCGCCGCCTACCGGATCGGTCTCCACGAGCTGTGCCGTGACGACTCACCGCGCTTCGTCTCGATCCCCGAGAGCGAGCGCCCCGTCGTCCAGGTCCCCCTCGGCCGCGACCTCATCCACGCCCCGACCGGCGCCGTGCTCGTCCAGTTCCGCTGGGTCGCGCTCGAGGGCCGCCTCAACGAGCGCGTCGACCACCTCGAACAACCCGTCTTCGCCTGGAAGTAAATAGCCGTTCTGTCTGCTTCAGACGAGGCCACGGGCAATCTGAAGCAGACAGTTCCGGGATTTAGCGGCCGGTGTGGCCGAAGCCGCCGCCGCGGTCGGTGCCGTCGAGGGCGTCGACGACGCGCCACTCGACGTCCTCGACGCGCTGGATCACGAGTTGGGCGATGCGGTCGCCGCGGTGGACCGTGTACTCGGCGGTCGGGTCGGTGTTGAGGAGCACGACCTTGACCTCGCCGCGGTAGCCCGCATCGATCAAGCCGGGGGCGTTGACCACCGTGACCCCGTGCTTCGCCGCCAGACCGCTGCGCGGGAGCACGAACCCGGCGTGGCCGACGGGGATCGCGGCGGCAATTCCGGTCGGCATCACGAGACGACCTCCCGCCGCCGGGATGACGCCGTCCTCGCGGGCGAGCAGATCGAGTCCGGCGTCGCCGGCGCTCGAGTACGACGGCAGTGGGAGGTCGGGGTCGAGGCGGACGACGTCGACCATGATCAGGTAGGGCAGCGGCACGGTGGCCGAGCGTAGGCTCCAGCGATGAGCGCACCCGCCGAGCGGCCGCCGTCGGTCGATGCCCTCGCCCGCTCGCTCGGTGCCTCGGCGCTCCCGCACCCGATCCTCGTCGACATCGCCCGCGAGGCCATCGCGGCCGGCGATCCCGGCTCGGCAGCGGCCCGAGCGGACGCGTTTCGGCGCACCCTCCTGACCCCGGTGATCAACGCGACCGGCGTGTTGCTCCACACCAACCTCGGCCGGGCGCCGCTGGCGCACACGCAGGCGGCGCACGCTCAATCGGTCGAGTTCGACCTCGCGACCGGCGACCGTGGATCGCGCCAGCGGGCGGTCGGGCAACTGTTCGCGCGGTTGTGCGGCGCCGAGTCGGCGATGGTCGTCAACAACAACGCGGCGGCCGTGCTGCTCGTGCTCGCCGCCCTCGCCGCGGGCCGTGATGTACCGGTGAGCCGCGGCGAGAGCGTCGAGATCGGTGGTGCCTTCCGGGTGCCCGATGTGATGGAGCAGTCCGGTGCCCGGCTCGTCGACGTCGGAACCACCAACCGCACTCGGCTCGCCGACTACGCCAAGGCGATCGGGCGCAACGGCGTCGACGCCGCGATCGTGCTCAAGGTGCATCCGAGCAACTACCGGATCGACGGTTTCGTCGAGGGCACGTCGGTGAGCGAGTTGGCGACGCTCGGCCTCCCGGTGATCGTCGACATCGGCAGTGGCCTCCTCGACGCCAACGTGCCATGGCTCACCGGTCCTCCCCCGGCGTGGTTGGCGGGCGAGCCGGCGGCCGCGCAGACCTTGGCCGATGGCGCCGCGCTCGTGACGTTCAGCGGCGACAAGCTGCTCGGTGGCCCGCAGGCCGGAATCATCGTCGGACGATCCGACCTCGTCGCCGCCTGCGCCGCGCATCCGCTCGCCCGGGCACTCCGGCCGGGCGGCTTGGTGTTGGGATCATTGCAGGACGTCGCGCTCGCCTACCTCCGCCGTGACGCGGCCGTGACGATCCCGTTCTGGCGGATGGTCGACGTCCCGGCCACCGTACTCCGCGAGCGTGCCGAACGAATCGTGACCGAAGCGGGTGTCGGAGAACCGGTTGCGACCGAGGCACTTCCCGGCGCCGGCTCGGCGCCGGGCGTCACGATGCCGTCGTACGGCGTGGCGCTCGACGGCGACCACCTCGCCGGGCTCCGTGCCGCGCCGACGCCGATCGTCGCTCGCGTCCGCGACCAGCGCACGTACCTCGACCTGCGCGGCGTCGATCCCGAGGACGACGCGGATCTCATCCACGCCCTGCGCGCGCTCTCGTGAGATGAGAGTCATTGCCGGGTCTGATGGTGGCGCCGACATGGACGTCGTCAGGCAGCAATGAGGGTCGTCGCCACTGCTGGGCACGTCGATCATGGGAAGTCGTCGCTCGTCCTGGCGCTGACCGGCACCGATCCCGATCGCTTCGAGGAGGAGAAGCGGCGCGGGCTGACGATCGACCTGGGATTTGCCCACACGACACTGCCGTCGGGCGCCGGGATCAGCTTCATCGACGTTCCCGGTCACGTGCGGTTTCTGCGCAACATGCTGGCCGGTGTCGGCGGTGTGGACGCCTGCCTGTTCGTGGTCGCCGCGACCGAGGGTTGGAAGCCGCAGTCGGAAGAGCACCTGCGCATCCTCGAACTGCTCGGGATCCGCCACGGCGCGGTCGCCCTCACGAAGGTCGACCTGGTCGACGACGAGATACGCGAGCTGGCGATGCTCGACGTCGCCGACCATGTGGCCGCGACGTTCCTCAACGACGCGGTCGTGGTGCCGGTGTCGGCGACGACCGGCGAAGGCCTCGACGATCTGCGCGCCGCGCTCGACGATCTCGTCGCCACCACGCCGCAGGCACTCGATCGGGGACGCCCGCGATTGTGGGTCGACCGCATCTTCGCGGCCAAGGGGAGCGGCACCGTGGTCACCGGCACCCTCACGGGCGGGTCGATCGATCGTGACCAGTCGGTCGTCGTCGAGCCCGCCGGCCGGCCGGCCCGCGTGCGGGCGATCCAGACACTCGGGTCGGGGATCGACCGCATTGGTCCCGGCAACCGGGTGGCCCTGAACCTCGCCGGGATCACCCACGAAGTCGTCGGTCGCGGCGATGCGATCGTGACTCCGGGACGGTGGCTGCCGACCGAGCGCTTCGACGCCACGTTGGAGGTGCTCGCATCGCTCGACCACGATGTCTCGCGCCGCGGCGCGTATCTCGCCTACATCGGGTCGCGCGAGATCCCGGCCAAGGTGCGCCTGATCGGGTCGGAAGCGCTCGCACCGGGCGCGGCCGGCACCGTGCGCCTCCACCTCCCGGTCGCGCTTCCGCTGCTGCCCGGCGATCGGTACGTGCTTCGTGAGTCGGGCCGCGACGAGACCGTCGGGGGAGGTGAGGTGCTCGACGTGGCGCCCGTGCGACCTGCGTCGAAGGCCGCACCCGACCGCTCGGTCGACCGGGTGGTACGTGAGCGGGGCTGGATCGACGTCGGCGAGCTCGAGCTCCTGACGGGCACGCGGGTCGAGCCGGTGCTCGGTCGGTGGGTGGTCGCCGACGGGATCCTCGAGGCCCTCGCGGACGAGCTGCGGAGCAGTGTCGCGGCGTCCGGTGCCGTGGGACTCGACATCGCGACGCTCGACGAACGACGGCGAGCGGTGCTCGACACGCTCGACGGACTCGTGATCGAAGGCGGCCACGTTCGCCCGGCCGACGCCGAGAACCCGTTCATCGACCACCCGTACCTCGCCATCGCCCGGACGGGCGGGTACTCGCCGCCTGCCGCCGACGGCGTCGATCGGTCGGAACTGCGCGAGCTGGTGCGACGCGGGCTCCTCGTCGAGCGCGACGGCGTCGTGTTCCACGCCGACACGATCGACGACGCAGCCCAGGTCGCCGCGGCGCTGCTCGCGGAACATCCCGAAGGATTCACGGTGGCCGAGTTCCGCGACGCCACCGGCACCAGCCGCAAGTACACACTGCCGCTCCTCGCCGAGCTCGACGCCCGGGCCGTGACGCGGCGGCGCGGCGACCTGCGGATCGGCGGACCACAGTTGCCCGTCCGACACGAACAGGCGTGACGTTCAGGACTTGTTGCGTGCCTCGCGGTAGTCCCTGGCTGCGCCGTCGAGCGGTTCGACCTCGAGCGTGACGCCGTCGATCGCGGTGACCCGGATCTGGTCGCCGGGCTCGACCGGTGTGGCGCGGTTGGTGCGGGCCCTCCAGCGTGCGTCGCGCACCTCGACGACACCGTCGGGATCGGCCCGCACGACGACCGACCCGATCTCTCCGATCATCCACTCGCGCCCGATCGTCGGCGTCGCGAAGCGGGTCCGCACCATCGACGGCATGCCGACGATGAACGTCAGCATGATTCCGCCGATCCCGGCGATGAGGGTGATCCATGACGGTCGCAGTGATGTGCCGGGCAGCGGCTCGAACAGGTACCAGCTCCCCACGATCGTGAGCATCACGCCGATACCGGTCCACACCCGTGGTAACCCGACCTGCACGTCGACTGCGAACGCGGCCATCGCGGCGAGGATGAGTCCGAGCGCCCACCCGCGGGTGGGGAGCTCGGCCAGTCCGAATCCGGCGAGGATCGTTGCACCTGCACCGACCACACCGGCGATGCCGACGCCGGCCGTGTAGAACTCGAAAATGAGCAGCGCCAGCCCGACGAGCAGCAAGAGGTAGGCGACGGCGGGGCTGGCGACGGTGTGGAACAGCTGCTCGACGAGACCCAGCTTCGAGAAACGAGTGATCGCGATCGTGTCGCGTTGGACCGTTCCGTCGTCGGTCACGACCTCGGTCGTCGTGTCGAGCACGACGCCGTTCTCCTCGTAGCCGTCGAGCGCGTCGAGCATGTTCGGGATGGTGGCGATCCCCTCGTCGGACACGCGCTGCTTGAAGACGTCGAGGCTGCGGGCGTCGGAGAGCCCGAGGGAAGCGTTGCGCAACGAGTCGGCGGCGATCCCGAAGTCGATCGTGGCGTCGGCCAGTTCGAGCGGAGGACCGGTGAACCCGACCCGGGCGCCGGGCGCCATGCCGGTGACGTCGGCGACGGCGAGGATCTGGGCCGGTGTGCCGTACAGGCGCGACGCGCCTGCCGGCCCGACCCACACACCGATCGGCAGTGGGGCGTCGGCGATCAGTTGCAGCAACTCGGCCATCACGTCGTCGCTGACGACGGCACCACGCGAGTTGACCTGCAGCACGAGCGCTTGCGCGCCCTGTTCGTCGGACCGTTCGATCGCGTCGCCGATCTCACCGACGATGATGTCGTCGAAGAACCCGCTGACCTGCAGCACGTCGACCGGGCCCACAGCTGCGTCGTCGTCCTGCGCCGATGCCCCGCCGGCCGCAACCAGCGCCAGCAGGGAGGCGCCGGCGAGGAGGCCGATCAGTAGTCTGCGCAAAGGTGCCTCCGGAGAGCGTGAGTCGAAGTGGCGATCAGGCGGCCGATCCGTTGCCGACGCTGATCGCCGCCAATGTCGTGGTGGTGGCTGGCAAAGGGGGTGTCGGTAAGACCACGGTAACGGCTGTCCTGGCGCGCGCCGCAGCCGACACGGGCCTGCAGGTGCTGGTGGTCGAGCTCGACGGCAAGCCGCTGCTCGCCACGCTCGTACCTGGCATCGAGGTCCGCTCGATCTCCGCCAGCGACGCCCTCAACGAGTACCTCCGGGAGAAGGGCTTCACGCGGGTTGCCAAACGGTTGGCGTCGAGTGGCGTGATCGACGTCATCAGCACCGCAGCACCCGGCATCGACGACATCGTCGTGCTCGGCAAGATCAAGCAGCTCGAGCGGTCTCGTCAGTGGGACCTGATCGTGGTCGACGGGCCGGCCGCCGGGCACGCGATCACGTTCCTCACGTCGGCCAAGGGGATGCTCGACTCCGTTCGCGGCGGGCCGGTGTACGCCCAGGCGAAGGACGTGATGGAGCTGCTCGGGGATCCCGAGCGGTGCCAGGTCGTGCTCGTCACGCTGCCGGAGACGACCCCCGTCAACGAGGTGATCGAGACGTCCGCCACCCTCGCCGAGCGGGTCGGGGTCCGGCTCGGTCCGGTCGTGATCAACGGGGTCGACCCGCGAACAGACGTGCCCGATCCGTCGACGTTGAAGCTCGGCCGCGGTTCCGACGCCAACGCGCTCCGCGCGGCGGCCGTGTTCCGGCGCGCCCGGAGGGCGATGCAGGACGACGAGATCGCCCGCCTCGAGCGGTCCGTCACCACGCCGGTCGTCGAGCTCGTGTCGTTGCCGGTGGCAGGCCTCGTAGCCGACGACATCCACCTCCTCGCAGCGTCGCTGGCAAACCTGGGTGGCACGCCGTGAGCACCCTCGACCGTCCGCTCCGCGGCGCGACGGTCGTCGTGTGTTGCGGTTCCGGTGGTGTCGGCAAGACGACGGTCGCGGCCGTGATCGGCATCGAGCTGGCCCGGCGCGACCAGCGGGTCGTCGTCGTCACGATCGACCCGGCCCGCCGCTTGGCCGATGCGCTCGGTCTGGCCGACGGGCTCGGGGCGGAGCCGCAGCGGATCGACCTCGACGTGCCGGGCGAGCTGTGGGCGATGATGCTCGACACCGAGGTGATGTTCGACCGCGTCGTGCGCGCCAACGCGGCCGATGCCGAGCAGGCCGACCGCATCGTGCAGAACCGTTTCTTTCGCAACATGGCGGGCGGTGTCATCGAGGCGTCTCACGGGCATCCCCAGCCGCTATAATCCGCCCGCTTTTGGCGGCCGGGTCCGGCTACCATACCTTTAGAGTATCGATGGTTGAGTCACCATATATTTTACCTGCGCCCATGCAACCG
>DATMDV010000118.1:0-2380 GCA_035557475.1 Ilumatobacteraceae bacterium | reverse complement strand
TACGCCGAACCACATCAAGGCGATCCGTCCGTTGAAGGACGGTGTCATCGCCGACTTCGAGGTCTGCGAGAAGATGCTGCGCTACTTCATCCAGAAGGTGCACGCCAGCAAGTGGTCCAAGCCGCGCATGGTCATCTGCGTACCGTCCGGCATCACGGGTGTCGAGCAGCGCGCCGTGCAGGACGCGGCCGAGTACGCGGGCGCCCGCAAACCGGTGCACATCATCGAAGAGCCGATGGCCGCCGCGATCGGTGCCGACCTGCCAGTGCACGAGCCGAGCGGCAACATGGTCGTCGACATCGGCGGCGGTACCACCGAGGTCGCGGTCATCTCGCTCGGCGGCATCGTCACCTCGCAGTCGGTCCGCGTCGCCGGCGACGAGCTCGACGACGCGATTCTGCAGTACGTCAAGAAGGAGTTCTCACTCGCGATCGGCGATCGGACCGCCGAGGAGATCAAGATCCAGATGGGCTCCGCGTGGCCCATGGAAGAAGAGCTCACCGCCGACATCCGCGGCCGCGATCTCGTGAGCGGGCTGCCGCGCACGATCCAGCTCACCACCGAGCACGTACGCGAGGCGCTGGCCGAGCCCGTCGCCGCCATCGTCGACGCCGTGAAAACCACGCTCGACAAGACCCCGCCCGAGCTGGCTGCCGACATCATGGAGGACGGCATCACCGTCACCGGTGGTGGCGCGCTGCTCGGCGGTCTCGACGAACGCCTCGCCCACGAGACGGGGATGCCGATCCGGATCGCGCACGAGCCGCTGTACAGCGTCGTGGTCGGCTCGGGACGGGCGCTGGAGAACATCGACGCGATGCGGGGGCTGATGTCGCTCGGCGGCGACGACTAATCCCGGGCGCGCCCCGTGGCTGTCTACTCGGTCGGACGTCGCCGCGTCATCCTGATCCTGTTACTCACGTCGATCCTGCTGCTCACGATCGACCTGCGCGGCAACGCGATGTTCGACCGCGCCCGGATCCTGTTCGAAGGCGCGCTCTCGCCGCTCGAGTCGGCCGCCCGCGTGGTCACCAACCCGGTGCGTGACGCCTGGCGCGGCGTCACCGAGCACGACGACTTGATCGAGGAGAACCAACGGCTCCAGCAGCGTGTCGACCAGCAGCTCGGCGCCGAGATCGCAGCCCGCAACGTGATCGTCGAGAACCAGCAACTGCTGGCGCTCAACGACCTGGAGTCGATCGCCAACCTGCCGACCGCGACCGCCCAGGTGATCGGCGACGCGCCGAGAAACTTCGACCAGCTCATCGAGATCGACGTCGGGAGCGATCAACAGGTCGCGGTCGGTATGGCCGTGGTGAACGAGGCCGGACTCGTCGGCAGGGTGCATGACGTCTTCCCGACCACGAGCTTCGTGATGCTCGTGACCGATCCGCGGTTCGCAGTGCAAGTGAAGGTTCTCTCCGAGGAGAACGCGGCACCGTCCACCACGGTGCCTGAGACCGTGCCGAGCGGGATCCCGGTCGACGACGTCACGACCACGTCGTCGACGACGAGCACGACGTCGACGACGTCCACGACGCTGCCCGGCGACGAGACGGCGACGACCGACACGACCGACCCGACCGACGAGACCGAGTCCACGGATCCGGACACGTCGGGGCCGCCGACAAGCGACGACGGTGTCGCGTCCGGCACGACGACCACCTCGTCGACGCTCGTGCCACCACGGCGCGACACGGGTGGTCTGCGGGGCCGCGGTCCGGATCGGCTGCCGCGGGTCGAGTTCATCGACGAGAGTGCGTTCTTCGGCGAAATCGAGCCCGGCGATGCGGTCTACACCACCGGCGGCAGGGCGAGGCTCGCCCCGCCCGACATTCCCGTCGGTGTCGTCGTCAACGAGATCCCGGGCTCGAGCACGGGTGGAGTCGAGCTCGAGATCGAACTGCTCGCCCAGCTCGATCGCCTCCAGTTCGTCCGGGTCGTCCTCTTCAAGCCACTCGCGGAGCGCGGCGAATGATCGTCGCCCTGTTACGAAGCTCGATCACCCGGATCATCGCGGTCGGGATGATGTTGCTCGCGCTGCAGAACACGATCTTCGCCGACATGCGCCCGGGTGGCGTCGCCCTTCAGGTGATGCTCGCCTTTGCGGCTGCCGCGGGCGCTGCGGGTGGCTCGGAACGAGGCGCGACAGCCGGTTTCATCCTCGGGCTGATGTACGACCTCGGCACGGGTGGGCCGCTCGGGTCGTCGTCGATCACGATGGGCCTCGCCGGTTACGTCGCCGGGTACGTGGTGCTCATCAACATCGAGCGTCAATGGTGGCTGGCGGCGGCCTTCGTCGCCGTGGGCGCCGCCGTCGGCGAGCTCTGCGTACCGATCGTGCGGAGCTTCATCGGCGATGCCAACGTGTACAGCAGCC
>DATMDV010000117.1:0-6766 GCA_035557475.1 Ilumatobacteraceae bacterium | reverse complement strand
CAATCACGACGAGCTCACCGGACTGCCGAACCGGTCGTCACTGATGAGCTTGTTGAGTGAACGCCTCGACGGAGCGCCGCCGTCGTCGGTGGCGGTGCTGTTCGTCGACCTCGACCACTTCAAGGTCGTCAACGACAGCCTCGGCCACGGGGTCGGCGACGAGCTGCTGACGCTGATGGCCGGTCGCCTGCGCAGCGTCGTGCGCGACCACGATCTGCTCGCCAGGTTCGGCGGCGACGAGTTCATCGTCGTGCTCTCGCGGGTCGCCCACGAGAGCGATCCGGCGGAGGTCGCCGAACGGATCCGTCGGGCGTTGCACGAGCCGGTGATGATCGGCGACCACGAGCTGTTCGTCACGGCCAGCATCGGCTACTCGACCAACGTCGACGCTGGGATGTCGCCGAACGACCTGTTGCGCGACGCCGATGCCGCGATGTACCGGGCGAAGGCGCGCGGTCGCGACTGTGTCGAGGCTTTCGAGGCCGGCGGGTACGAGACCGGGGTGCAGGCATTGCGGACCGCCGGTGAGCTCCGCCGGGGCATCGAGCGCGACGAGATCGTGCCGTACTTCCAACCCATTGTCGACCTCGAGAGCGGTCGGGTGCTCGGCTACGAGGTGCTCGCCCGCTGGCTGCATCCCGATCGAGGCCTGCTGACGCCGAACCACTTCCTGCCGCTCGCCGAGGAGACCGGTCTGCTCGTCGATCTCGGCACTGAGATGCTGCACAACTCGCTCGCCCAACTCGCCGCCTGGCGGGCCGCCGGCCACGATTTCGCCAACTGCTCGCTGTCGGTCAACGTCGGCAACCGGCAACTGCTCGACCCGGCGTTCTACAAGCTGGTCGGCGAGCTGCTCGGTGAGACCGGCATCGATGCCGACTCGCTGTGGTTGGAGATCACCGAGACGTCGTTGCTGGCCGACGTGAAGGCCGCCACGGTGACGCTGCGCGAGTTGCGCAGCCTCGGCCTCCACCTGTCGGTCGACGACTTCGGCACGGGCTACTCGTCGCTCACCTACCTCAAGCGCTTCCCGGTCGAGGCGATCAAGGTCGACCGGGCCTTCGTCAGCGGCCTCGGGATCGAGAACGAGGACACCACCATCGTCGAGGCGGTCGTCAAGCTCGGCCAAGCGCTCGGCCTGGCGGTCATCGCCGAGGGCATCGAAACACCGCTCCAGCTCTCGCGCCTGCGTGAGCTCGGCTGCGACAAGGGGCAGGGCTACCTGTTCGGACGCCCCCGGCCGGCGGCGCTGATCGAGAGCGAACGCGTCGAGGCCTGACCGAAACCGTCCAACGTGCGATGGCTCGGCGCGCTCCGCTGCCTCGCGTTGTCCGTGTCTCAATCGCCCGCTGTCAGAGTGAGTTGCGGCCGGAGCCGCGCGCCGCACGTACTCCTGAGCGACGGACATCGACCGGCTCGTGGCCGAGCGCCATCGCCCAGCCGGCGTCGTCGTAGGCGACCGGCCATGCCCACCCGTTGCAGCGCTCGATGTGGGTGATGCGATGCAATTCCCCGTGGTAGTCGACGACGTCTCCCGGTTGGAGATCGTCGGCAAAGATCGTCGTCATCGCATCCTCCTTCGAATGCAGAGGTCCTTCGAACCGATGAGGACCCTTGAATCCTGAGGCCTTCGCATGGAGGAGCCGGAGCGACCCGCCCACTGGACCTACGCTATAAGGAGACGCGCCGAACGCTGGGGATACGCGATTCGGCCCGAATTCGAGCGCCGTCAGCAGAGGTGAGTCCCACGCCGCGGTGGCACCCGCCGGCCGATGGAACGGGCGCCGAGATGGGGCATCCACCCCATGCACCTTCGGCGGCCGTTCCAGCGACTCCGTCGATTCGACCGATGCGCTCGCCTTCCTCGCCGGAACGAACCTCGGAGCAGCGGTGTACGAGTACGGCGTCGCCCGCCTCACCCGCGCCGATCTCCGCAAACGTTCGTCTCCCAGGTGGGCCCGGGAGGGCAATCAGGAAACGACTCCACATGCCTGCGTGACCGGCCCGATGTCCTGACAAGAGCCAGTGCTTCGGCAACACCACTCCCGAACCCGATACCGACCCTACGCCCCACCGGCTCGAACGTCGACGGGCGGGCGACGTGCTAGCAGAATCCGGCCGAGCCGAGCAGGCCGGCCTCGAAGTCGGCAGCACGGTAACCGTCGACGTGACGGACCGCGATGCGCTCCATCCACGACAGCCGCACTGCATCGGGGTTGCGGCGGACCTCGTCGACGAGCGTGCGATGGAAGGCCTCCGGGAAGCCGGCACGCGGGAAGTCGTCGAGAATCGAGCGGACCGCGTCGATCGGCAGCCGGTCGGACCCGGTGCCACGTACGTCGATGCTGATGCCCGAGTTGGCGACCGCGGTCTCGGGACTCTTGTGTTGCGCGATCGCGCTCGAGGCATGGAGCGCGACGATGTCCCACACGACGTCGGCGCGGTGCACGTCCATTCCTGCGTCCAACAGCCATGCGCGAGCTGCGTTCGCGCCACCGACGTCGAAGCGCGCCTCACTGTGGAAGCGCGGCGCGAGTCCGAGGTCGTGCATGATCACGCCGAGGTAGAGCACCTCGGCGTCGACATCGATCGAATCGACGTGGGCGAGCAGCGCCGCGAACCGATAGCTGCGTTCGCAGTGGGCGACGACGTGTGGAGGACACGACGACGACACCAACCGATGGGCGGCGATCGCGAGCGGGGTCTCGGGCGGAGTGATCGCCGCGATCGAGGTCGACGCCACGCGGTGAGCGTACCCACCGCGCACGACGACCGGGGACGCGCATGGCGTTCTCGACGGAGGCCAACGTCTACGTGGCGACGTACGCCGTGTGTCAGGCGAGCGCCGGCATGACGTGCTCGGCGAACAGGCGCATCGAACGATGGGTGTCGGCGGTGCTCATGCCGGGGTGTCGGAACTGGCACGCCAACTGCGTGATGCGACCGAGATGTCCGCCGGCGATCGGGGCCAAGGCGGCGATCACGTCGTCGGGTGTGCCGACCGCGGCGCTCCAGAACCCGGCGTTCCCCGAACGGATCATGTCCGCCGTCACGGCCTTGTCGGCTGGTGCCGGCCGACCCTCGAGGTCCCTGCGGGTCTCGTAGAAATTCACGAAGTACTCGAGCCCTGCGCCGGCGATCTCCCATCCCTTGTCGGTGCTGTCGGCCACGCAGATCATCTGCATCGACGCCACCTGGTGGTCGTCGGGGTCGCGGCCGCAGGCGACGAGGTGGGCGTCGTAGCCCGGGTTGAACGGACCGATGAAGTTGAAGCCGCGCTCGGCCGCCCGGCGTTGGTTGCGTGGACCCATCCCACCCCACCAGATCGGGATCGGGTCTTGCACGGGCTTGGTGGTGAACGTCATGTCCGGGATGTCGTAGAAGCGGCCCTTGTGGCTGAACTCGCCGTCCTCCTCGAACGCCCGCCGGATGAAGTCGATCGCCTCCCACGAGCGCTGGTTCATCTCGGCCGGGTCGCGACCGAACGTCACGAACTCCTCGTACTGCGATCCTGGACCCACGCCGAGGTCGAACCGCCCGCCCGACAGGATGTCGGTGATCGCCGCGTCCTCGGCGACTCGGATCGGATCGTGAAACGGCAGCAACGTCACCGCCGTCCCGATCCGCAAGTGCTCCGTCCGCGCCGCGGCCGCGGTGGCGACGAGCATCGGTGAACCGGTCCACTGGCACTCACGGAAGTGGTGTTCGCCGTACCACGAGGATGTGAAGCCGAGCTCCTCGGCGAGCACCGCGTCGCTGATGAACTCGGCGTACACCTCGTGCAGGTCGCGTGGGCGGCCCGGGTGGTTGCGCACGGCGTTGAGGATCGAGAACTCCATCGCCAGATCATGGCACTGGTTGACCTCGCGGACGTTGCCGAAGAGTGACTCGTTCGACTACCGGCGCAATTGGATCCGTCGACTATCGTGCCGCTCATCGTGCTCCTCATCAGGCCCGGACGACCACCATGTCGAACGTGACCGATCCGAGCCGGCCCGTCACCGAGTCGTGGTTCGCGCCCGGTGGTGTGCTGACCGCCGTCGAGGCGAGCGAGCTTCCGAGGTTTCAATCCGGGTTCCCGCCCCAGCACGTTCTGTTGACACTGATCGGCGAGTACGGCCTCCACATCGGTGATCCGATCCCGTCGGCCTCGTTGGTGCTGATCCTCGGCGAGTTCGGCGTCACCCATGCCGGGGCCCGGGCGGCGATCGCCCGCCTCGCCCGCCGCGGTATCCTCGTGCCCACCAGGTCGGGGCGCACGACCGCCTACGCGATGACCGAGCGGTGCGCCTGGATGGTGGCGGAAGGGCGGCGCCTCACGCTCGAGTTCACCGGTGCCATGCGATCGTGGGACGGTCGCTGGACACTCGTCAGCTACTCCATCGCCCAAGAGCGCCGCGCCCAGCGGGCGTTGCTGCGAACCCGTCTGCGCTGGTTGGGATTCGCGCCGATGCAGGACGGGCTGTGGGTCTCGCCCCGCCCGCCCGGCCAGCAGCTGCACGAGGCGCTCGCCGACCTCGGGGTGGGGTCGTGTGCCGTGTTCGTCGCCGATCCGGTGCCAGGGCCCGACCGGCTCGATCCGCTCGCCGCCTGGGACCTCGACGAGGCGCGCACCGCGTATGCGGCGTTCATCGACGAGTTCCGGCCGGTCGCCCAGGCACTCCGGCGCGGTCGCGTCAGCGCCTCCGAGGCCCTGATCGCGCGGACCCGGCTGACCTATCGCTGGTTCGCGTTCGCGAACAGCCAGGCCGAGCTCCCCGCGTCGTTGTTGCCGGCCAACTGGCTGGGTGCGGCGGCCCGCCAGCTCTTCGAGGAACTGTACGACGGCCTCGGACCGCTTGCCGCGCTGCGGATCGGGCAGCACATCGGCGCCCACGACGCGGCGCTCGCCGCGTGTGTCACCTCGTTCACGTGCGGCGAGCCGATCGACGACGTGACGTTGGCACGCCCCGCCAGTTCGACCGATCTGACGCCGGCGATCGACGAGGACTGAGAACAATTCACGACAGATTTGCCTCTTCCAGGAAGACAATCTGTCGTATATAGTGACGCGAGGCACCGCTCGGCGGTGCGCATCGAGCGGTGACATCGAGCGGTGACATTGAGGGGTGACGTTGAAGATCGAGTTCTTCCAGACGATGAACTACCACGGGCCGCTCGACATCGACTCGTGGCCCGCACCACCACGCGCCTGCGAGAGCGACTGGGTGAAGACCACGTACGCGCACTCGCTCGACGAGTGCGCGGCTGCCCTCGAGGCCGGCTTCGACTCGTTGAACTTCGCCGAGCACCACTACTCACCGAAGCAGCTGACGCCGAACCCGGTGGTCCTCGCCGCCCTCGCCGGACAGCGCTTCAACGACGCGCAAATCGGGGTGTTCGGCACCGACCTGCCGCTGAACAACCCGGTACGGATCGCCGAGGAGTACTCGATGCTCGACAACCTCCTCGACGGACGGCTCCGGATCGCGATGCTGCGCGGAACACCGAACGAGTACCTCACCTACGGGTCGAACCCGTGGGAGTCGCGCGAGCGCTACGAGGAAGGCACACTGCTCGTGCAGGCCTGCTTCGTCGAGCCCGAGCCGTTTGGCTGGGAGGGCCGCTACTACCGCTACCGCAACATTGCTGTGTGGCCGCGCCGCGTGCAGGATCCGCACCCGCGCATCCTGATCTCGGGCAACAGCAAGGACGGGGCGATCTTCGCCGGCAAGCACGGCTTCGACCTCGGCTTCTCGTACATGGCGCCCGAGAAGTGCGCAGTCCACGCCGACGTCTACCGCGAGACGGCACGGGAGAACGGTTGGGAACCGACCGCCGACAACATCCAGTACCGCCACTTCATGTACGTCGGTGCGACCGACGCCGATGTCGCCGAAGCCCGACCGGCGTTCGAGGGCAAGGGGTTGCTGAGCCTCTTCGCCGGGGCCACGCCCGACACGATGTTGACGATGATGCAGATCGGCGCGGCGCTGGGCGGAGTGCCCAAGCACGTCAAGATCGATCCCGGCACGGCACCACGCTTGGTGCCGGCCCCGGCGTTCTACGGCTCGCCCGACACCGTGAACGCCCAGATCGCCGAGGCGTTCACGGTGCTCGGCATGGGGCGGCTCGAGATCTCGGTCGGCGGGGTCATCCCGCTCGCCCACGACACGATGCTGTCGACGTTGAAGCTGATTGGCGAAGAGGTCATCCCGGTGGCGCATGAGGAGGCCTGGTGAGCGACACGGTGATCGACAAGGACATCGCGTCCGTCGGTGCCGCGTTCCGGCGCCAGACGGTCGCCGCGGCCGGCTTCGACGTGACCTACTACGAGGCCGGCGAGGGCGACCCGTTGCTCTGTCTGCCCGGCGCCGGTGGGCCACACATGCGGATCGCCCTCGACCTGCTGGCGCGCGACTACCGGGTGATCGTGGTCGAGCTCCCGGGATGGGGTGCGCAGCCCAACGACGTCGCCGACTTCGACGGGCTCGCCGAGCAGGTGACGTTGATCGCGACCGCGATCGGGCTCGACACGTTCCACCTGATGGGGACGTCGCTCGGCGGCGCCTGCGCGCTGCACCTGGCGACGTTGTACCCCGATCGCGTGCTCTCGATGGTGCTCGAAGCGCCGGCCAAGTTCCGCGAGGCCTCCGTGAATCCGGCCGAGCTGGCGCCCGACGCATTCGTCAGGGCGTTCCGCACCCATCCCGAGCGGATCCCACACATGGAGCCGCTCGACCCCGAGTTCCTCGCCCGTGTGTGGCCGACGGTCGAGCGCTTGGCG
>DATMDV010000116.1:0-4393 GCA_035557475.1 Ilumatobacteraceae bacterium | reverse complement strand
GTGATGTGCACGTGTTCGCGCTCGATTCGATGCCCGCATGCCACCGCGATGGCGGCGCCAAGCTGGCACGTCAACAGTCGTGGCTGGCGGAGACCGCCAGCGCCTCCGACGCCGCACTTCAGATCGTCCTGCTCCACAACCCGCCGTACTCGTCGGGTGTGTCGCACGGTAGCGTCGCGGAGTTGCGCTGGGACTTCGTCGGCTGGGGCATCGACCTGGTCGTGTCCGGTGACGACCACATCTACGAACGCTCGACGCACGACGGTGTTGCCTACGTTGTCAACGGCCTCGGCGGGGTCGAAGCGCACGACCTCGGCGTCCCGATCGAGGGCAGCGAGGTGCTGTACGCAGACAAGTTCGGGGCGCTGTTCGTCGCCGTCGTGGGCGATTCGGCCGACGCCGCGTTCGTGACCGTCGACGGCGAGGTGATCGACCGGTTCACCATCGAGCTCGCCGCAGCCGACGTCGCCACGTCCGCCACCGCGAGCGAGACCTCACAGGACGCGGCGGCGGAGGCGGCGGAGTCATCGGCGGCGCTCACGGCGGCGAGGACATGGCAGTGGCAGCTCCAGGGTGTGCTCGATACGTCCTTCGACGTCGACGTCTACGACATCGATCTCTTTGACAGCGAGCCGTCGATGATCGCCGGTTTGCAGGCCGACGGCCGGATCGTCGTCTGCTACTTCTCCGCCGGCTCGTACGAGAGCTGGCGTCCGGACGCCGACGACCTCGCACCGACCGCGCTCGGCGACACCCTCGACGGCTTCGAGGACGAGCGCTGGCTCGACATTCGCGATGGCTCGGTTCGGGCTGTGGCTGAGGGACGTCTCGATCTCGCCGTGGACAAGGGTTGTGACGGCGTCGAGCCGGACAACGTCGACGGCTACACGAACGACACGGGTTTCGACCTCACCGGCGACGACCAGGTCAACTTCAACCGGTTCCTGGCCGGAGCGGCGCGAGAACGCGGGCTGCTGGTCGGACTGAAGAACGACCTCGACCAGATCCGCGACCTCGTCGACGTCTTCGACTTCGCGGTCAACGAGCAGTGTCACGAGTTCGACGAGTGCGAGGCGTACGCGCCGTTCCTCGAACAGGACAAGCCGGTGTTCAACGCCGAGTACCACCAGCGAATCGTCGACGATCCGGCCGCGCTCTGCGTGCGGTCACGCGACGTCGGGCTGCGCACCCTGATCCTCCCACTGGACCTCGACAACTCGTTTCGGATCAGCTGCGATGACTGACCGGATGGCCACCGTTCACGCAACGGCCGACGTCACTGTTCCGATCTCCGTCTTCGTCGTCGACGACCATCCCGCGTTCCTCCGTACGGCGGCGTTCGTGATCGACGCCACCCCAGGGTTCGCGCTGGCGGGCACGGCCGTATCTGGCACGGAGGCCTTGGACTCGCTCACCGTTCGTTCTGACATCAACCTCGTCCTGCTCGACGTCCACCTCCCCGACCTCTCCGGCATCGAGGTCGCCCGGCGCCGGGCCGAGGCCGGAGGCACCGAGGTCGTCATCCTCATGTCGACCACGGACCGCGCCGACCTCCCCGGCGATGCGCTCGATCGCGGTGTGGCAGGATTTCTTCCCAAGGAACTGCTCACGACCCAGGCACTCCGGGCGGTCTGGGACGACGCCAACGGCGTGAGCTGATCACCGTCTCGGGGAGAGGGCACACATGACGGGGTCGGCGGGGCTGGAACGCGAGTCGCTCGCCGACCTCCGAGCGCAGTTCCGCACTGAGCAGATCGCATCGTGGATCGCCGCCGCCGGAGTCCTTTTTCTCGCGCTCGTGTATGGCGAGCCGTGGGGGGCGGTGCTCGCCGTCGGTATCGGCCTGATGGCGATCGTGCGTCTGCCGGCGTTCCCGGCGGTCGATCGCAACGACGTCGTCGGCGCCATGTGGTGGGAGGCGACCGGCACCTGGGGGATCGCGCTGATCGTGGTCACGTTGATCCCAGCCGCCTTGCCGATGATGGTGATCAACCTGATCGGCCCGCTCGTCAGCGGGGCGCTCTTCCTGGATGCCCGACAGTTGCGTCGCCTCGTCTCGGCCGGTGTGGTGGTGGCGGTAGCGCTCGGTGTGCTCGGCTTCCGATCCGAGGGCACCGGCGTCGAGGACGCGGTTCCCGAGTGGCTGTTCCAGGTCATCATGATCGTCTACCTCGCGTTGCACGTCGTTGTCATGAGCGCCTTGGTGGGCGTTGCCAACCGCGTACGGCTCGCGACCCTCGACGCGGCCGTCGCCGCCAACGAGGCGCTGATGCGTGCCGACGCCGACCTGCGCGAATCACGACGACGCGTGATCTCGGCGGGCGATCAAGAACGCGTTCGGCTCGAACGCAACATCCACGACGGTGCACAACAGCGCCTCGTCGCCCTCGCCGTACAGCTCCAACTGACGTCGCAGTTGGCTCGCAACGGGACGCCGGTCAAGCCCGAGCAACTCGATGCGATGCACTCGGAGAGCCGAGAGGCGATCGACGACCTCCGAGAGCTGGCGAGGGGGATCTATCCGTCGGTGCTCACCGAACGCGGACTCGAAGACGCGCTGCGCAGCGTCGCCCGGCGCTCACCCAACCCGGTCGAGATCACCTACGACCGTGCCGTCGAAACCTGTCCGGAGGAGGCGGCCGCGATCTACTTCATCTGCCTCGAAGCACTGCAGAACGTCGCCAAGCACGCCGGCCCGGACGCAACTGCCCAGGTGACGCTGAGTGTCCGCGACCGTGGCCTGGCGGTGTCGATCATCGATGACGGAGTCGGGTGCGACCCGACAGCGATCGGTCGATCGCGAGGCGTGCTCAACATGATCGATCGCGCGAGCGCGCTGGGTGGGGAACTGACCGTCGACTCGGCGCCCGACCGCGGTACCCGCATCTCGATGGTGCTGCCCGACCGATCGACTGCCAACGTGGACGCATGACGACCCGGGTCATCGTTGCCGAGGACAACATGCTGATGCGGCGAGGGGTGACCGCTGCGGTCACGGCACTGGGTGATACCGAGGTGGTGGCCGAATGTGAGTCCAAGGACGAGTTGCTCGCTGCCGTGGCGGAGCTCGCACCGGACGTGGTGATCACCGACATCCGGATGCCGCCGACCAACACGAACGAGGGCATCGAGGCAGCTCGGACGATCCGTTCGAACCACCGCAACGTTGCGGTCATCGTGCTCAGCCATCACGTCGAACGCGGCTACGTCGCCACGCTGTTCGAAGACGGCTCCGACCGCCTCGGATATCTCCTCAAGGAGAACGTCGGCGACCTGGACAAGCTGCGACGATCGATCTCCACGGTATGTGCGGGCGGATCGTCGATCGATCCCGAGGTCGTCGACGCGATGGTGGGCCGGAACGGATCGAGTGCGATCGGCGCCCTCACCGATCGCGAGCGCGAGGTACTCGCCCTGATCGCCGGCGGGCTCAACAACGCGGCCATCGGCGAGCAGCTCGTGATCGCAGAGAAGTCGGTGCAGAAACACATCAACACCATCTTCGCCAAACTGCACCTCACCGAGGAGACCGACAGCCACCGACGCGTCCGGGCCGTGCTCCTGTGGCTCGCCGCTCAGCCATAGTCGCGACAAGCGTTCGACCGTACCCGGAATGTCCCATCCTCGACTCACGGGGGTGCGACTGTTCGGCGTGCGGAACCCCACGCAGACACGTCGACCGGATCGGGGGCGTTGCGAATCGACCGCGCCCCCGGTATCGGTGAAGGGGGCCGGGGAAGGGAGAAACCAACATGCCCGAACAAGCACTGCGCACTCCGCCTCCGTTTCGGAGCCGCGGCTGGCGTGCTGGGAATGCGTTCGTCAGCCTGTTTGCACGACTGGGCTTCGGACCGTACTTCACGGCGACACCGGACGATCCCGCCGAGGACTTCACCGCTGAGGCCGACCGCCACCCTGTCTTCGAGCTGGTCACGGTCAGCACGAGAGCGGCTCGGCCGTGAGGTGATGTGTTGTGATCGGGGGCGTTCCGCTCGGTGGGTTGTTGCTGTTGTGGTGCACGCTGATGGCGGTCTCGCCGATCCGGCGTCCGCGGCGGCTCGGATTGGTGAGTTGGATCTGTAGCGCTGGCCCGAACGAAGTGCCGTTTCTGTTCATCTACATCGTCGTTCTGTCCAACGCGCCGTCCGTGCTCGACGGAGATGTGACACGAGGCGACTGGATCTCGTCGATGGTGGCGGTGGTGACAGTGGTGGGGCTCGGGATCGTGGCACGTCGAGCGCTGCGAGCCGGCGTCGTCGCCGACGCGGCACTGGACACGGCGCTCGGTGCACAGTGGTCAGCCGAGATCGACACGTCGTTGGTCGGACGGCCGCGGCGGCGCCTTCCCTGGCTGCGGATCCTGCTCGTCCCTTGGCCGTTTCGGCCCCGAGCG
>DATMDV010000115.1:0-2020 GCA_035557475.1 Ilumatobacteraceae bacterium | reverse complement strand
AGATCGCCGAGCGCACGGATCCCCAGGGCCGTGTCGTCGCCGCCCCCAGCCCCGAGCAGCTCTCCACGATCACCGAGGCGCTGCGTGCTGCCGACGTGGAGGCCGTCGGCGTGTGCCTGATCAACTCGTACGCCAATCCGTCGAACGAACGCCTGATCGCCGAGCACCTCCGCCGCGAGCTCGGTCTGCCGGTGTGCGTCTCGGCCGAGATCTCGCCGCAGATCCGCGAGTACCCGCGCATGATCACCACCGCCTGCAACGCAGCGACGATGCCCGTGATCGGTCCCTATCTCGATGAGTTGCAGAAGTGGCTGGCGAGCGAGGGCTTCGGCGGTTCCGTGTTGATGATGCTGTCGAACGGCGGCGTCGTCTCGGCCGACGACGCGGTCCGCGCTCCGATCCGCCTCGTCGAATCGGGCCCGGCCGCGGGTGCCCTCGCCGGCAGCTGGTTCGCCCGCCGTCTCGGCGAGGAGCGCCTGTTGTGCTTCGACATGGGCGGCACGACGGCCAAGGCGTGTCTGATCGTCGGCGGCGAGCCACAGCTCACCAACACGTTCGAGGTCGCCCGCATCTACCGGTTCAAGAAGGGATCCGGGTTCCCGGTGTCGGCGCCCTCGGTCGATCTGGTCGAGATCGGCGCAGGTGGCGGCAGCCTCGCCCACGTCGACGAGCTCGGCCTGCTGAAAGTCGGGCCGGAGTCGGCCGGCGCCGATCCCGGTCCGGCGTGCTACGGCCGCGGCGGCACCAAACCGGCCGTCACCGACGCCGACCTCGCGCTCGGGTTGCTCGACGCGCGGTATTTCCTGGGCGGCGACATGGAGCTCGACACCGACGCCTGCGAGACCGCCCTCCGCGAGGTGGCCGATCCACTCGGGCTGTCAGCGAACGACACCGCGGTGGGCATCCACGAGTTGGTGAACCAGAACATGGCGGCGGCGTCGCGCATGCACGCCGTCGAGCAGGGCGCCGACCTGCGCGGGGTCACGGTGTTGGCGTTCGGCGGCGCCGGTCCGGTGCACGCGTGCGGCGTCGCCGAGCTGCTCGAGTCGCCACGCGTGGTGTTCCCCGTCAACGCCAGCGTGCTGTCGGCGTTCGGCACGCTGGTCACGCCGGTGCGCATCGACCTGGCTCGCAGCATGGTCCGGCCGATGGAATCGGTCGACCTGGTCGAGCGCGATGCGCTGCTGACCGAGCTGCGCGAAGAGGGCCGCCGGGTGTTGGCCGCCGCCGGCGTGGCGGCCGACGACATCCGCTTCCGGTACGGCGTCGACGCCCGCTATCTGGGCCAGGGCAACGAGATCACGATCTGGGTGGGTGAAGGCACCGGCGCCGATGCCGAGTGGCCGGTGACCTACGACCAGGTGGTCGAACTGTTCGAGTCCGACTACCGGCGCATCTACGGCCTGACCATCCCCGATGTCGGCGTCGAGGCGGTCACGTGGCGCCTGTCGGCGTATGCGTCGGCAGCCACCGTCGAGCCGCAGATCACGGTGTCACCCGACATCGGGGCCGTGTTCCGCACACGGCCCGTTCGCTTCGAACGCGGCGCACCACCCGTCGACACGCCGGTCTACCGCCGTCCCGATCTCGGCCTCGGCCAGCAGATCGTCGGCCCCGCGATCGTCGAAGAGCGCGAGACCACCGCGGTCATCCGTCCCGGTTGGGTCGCCAGCGTGCGCGCCGACGGCTCGTTGGTCGCCGAGAGAACCGGAGCTGCACGATGACCCGAACGTTCGATCCGATCGAGCTGGAAGTGCTGTGGCAGAGCCTGATCGCCACGGTCAACGAGCAGGCGCGGGCGCTGCAACGCGCTGCGTTCTCACCGATCGTGCGCGAGGCCGGCGACCTGGCCAACGCGGTGTTCGATCGCAGGGGCAGGATGGTGGCCCAGGCCGTCACCGGCACGCCGGGACACATCAACTCGCTCGCCCGTGCCGCGTCGGCGATGCTCGACGAGTACCCCACCGACTCGTTGGTCGAGGGCGACGTGCTCATCACCAACGACCCGTACAAGACAGCC
>DATMDV010000114.1:0-25723 GCA_035557475.1 Ilumatobacteraceae bacterium | reverse complement strand
CGAGGCGCTCGAACGCCACCCGTGGCACTCCCTGTCCTGGGCGCTGATGGAGCTGTACGCGATCCGTGCCGACGACGCAGCCCTCCAAGCCGAAGCCCACGCCAAGCTCTGCGAACTCGGCGCGAAGTCCGACTGCGACTGAGCATGGAACCCGTGGGCGTCGGCCGACGCGCCGACGAGTCGGCTCACGACACCTGACCGAGCATTCAGTCCGACGTGGTGGCGGCGACTGTCGAGTCGGCAGCTGTTCCGATCCGGATCGCGTCGTCGATGGTGACCCAGGTGCCGTCGGTCTCGTAGCCGAGGGCCCACAGCGCCACGCCACCGATGCCCGCCTCGCGGGCCAGATCGATGCGAGCCCGCGCGCCGTCGGCGTCGACGTAGTGCACCTCGCGGAACTGCGTGCACGTCGCCGACCCGTCGGTGACCTCGAGCTCGTACGTGAACGTCCACTCGCCGGACGCCTCGTCGCGGATCGGCGTCGCGCCGCGGCGGGCGATCAGGTCGTCGACTGAACGGGCGGTCACGCCAGTGCGCCCCTCGGCCGTCGGCGGGCACGTCCCCTCGGTGTCGACGACCCAGTTGTACCCGTACGTCGGGACGCCGAGCACCAGCTTGCTGTCGTCGGCGACCGCCTGCTTGGTGCCTTCGACCGCCTGTTCCACCCACGCCAGTGGAGCGATCGGTCCCGGCACGTTGGGCGCGTAGTCGTACGCCATGATCCGGATCCGGTCGACCACTTCGGCGATCGCCCCGTGGTCGTACACCCAATATCCGCTGTCGGCCGTCGCGTCGGCGTCGTAGAGAGGTGGGATGCTCACCGTCAGGGTCCTGCCGTCGGCGTGCAACCGTTCGGCGAGCTCGGTCACGAACGCGACCCAGTTCGGCCGGGTCGCCTGCCAGGTGTCGCGCCCGTCGAGGTGGGCGAAGCTCTCGTAGTCGAGGTCGATCCCGTCGAAATCGCCGTCGTCGGCGAACTCGACGACCGCGTCGACATGGACCGATCTGGTTGCCGGATCGGCCAGCACGGCCGCCATTTCGCGCGCCGGCATCCCGTCGGTGATCGACGGAACGATCGCCGCGTCGGAGTCGCGGGCGATCTCGAGGAACTGATCCGTCAGCTCGATCGAGGCTTCCGGCTCGATGGCGATCGTCTCGGCGCTGGTGGCCTCGTACCAGAACGGCGACACCTCGCGCATCGACGTGATCCGCGTCGGCAGCTCGGGCAGCGTCGTCTCGAGCGTCCAGTACGGCGCCCACACGTCCAGCGGCGCAGGCGGTGGGGGCGGGCCGTCGTCGCTGCCGTAGCGATCGAGCACGAACCCGGCTGCGGCCGTACCGATCGCCGCAACTGCGAGCCCGCCGAGCAACCACTGCCCGCGGCGCCGTCGGGCCGCCATCCCCGCCGTGTCGTCGTCGGGGGTCTCCGCCGATGGGTTCTCGACTGCCGTCGTCACGTTCGAGAGCTCCGCCGTCGGCACCTGCATCACCGCCGACAAAGCGGCGAGATCGAGCTCGTCGAGCGATCCGACGAACAACACATCGTCGAGCTGGTGCAGGGCGACGACGTTCGGCACGCCGATCACACGGCAGCCGGCACCGATGGCCGACCGCATCCCGGTGTCGGAGTCCTCGATCGCGACGCAGTCCGTGGCGTCGACGCCGAGCTGGGCGGCGGCGAGGAGATACGGCTCCGGGTGTGGTTTGCCCCGTGTCACGTCTTCGCCTGTGACGATCGTCTGGAACGAGCCCGGCGGCAGCTGGGCGACGATCGGATCGACGAAGCGGTGCCATGACATCGTCACGAGCGCGCACGGCACGCCGGCCGCGTTGAGCTCGGCCAGCAGGCGGCGGGCACCGCGACGCCACGGCACGCGCTCTTCGACCTGGGCGACGACGCCGTCGAGCAAGCGGTCGACGATCTCGTGGGGTTCCAGCGGAACCTTGCCGTGCTCTGCGATGTACGCGCCGCTGACGAGCAGATCGTTGCCCACGAGCGCAAGCGCGTGCTCATCGGACCACGTGCTGCCGTACGACTCGACGAGGGCGTACTCGGTGTTGATCCAGTACGGCTCGGTGTCGACGAGCGTGCCGTCCATGTCCCACAGAACGGCCGCCGGGAGGCGCGTCACGGTACGGACTATTCCTGCACGAGCTCGATCAACGTGCCGTGGCTCTCCTTCGGGTGCAAGAAAGCCACCGTCGTCCCCCGGCTGCCGGGCCGCGGCTTCTCGTCGATCGGATGCGCACCAGCGGCGACGAGGGTCTGCAGGACGGCCGCGACGTCATCGACTCGGTAGCCGATGTGGTGCAGCCCTTCGCCACGCTTCTCGATGAACCTGGCGATCGGTGAGTCCTCTTTCGTCGCGGCGGCGAGTTGGATGTAACTCGTCCCGATCTTGAGGAGGGCTTCTTCGACGCCGTCGCTCTCGACGATCTCACGGTGATGGACGGTCGCACCGAACGTCCGCTCGTAGTACTCGATCGCGGCGTCGAGGTCGAGGACAGCGATGGCGACGTGATCGATCTCGGTCAGCAACATGGGCCACATTGTGCCCGCCGCCGCGCCGTCTCGGACATCAATCGGCTTGACCCGTGCTGACCGCCTCCCGGATCGACCCGAGGATCGTGAGTCCGATCGTCGAGTCGACGCCCATGCCGACTCGGACCGTGAGACCGCCGTCGCCAGGCGCCGCGGCATCGACGGCCGGGAACGCGGGATCGTCTGCGTCGACTGCGCCGGCATCGACGAAGATCCGGACGCCGTCCGTCAATCGGTACACGGGTCCAGATGCGGAGCAGTCGACCGGGATGTCCAGCTGGCCCTCGCCGAGCATCACCGTCTCGGGCTCGATGAAGTATCCGCACACGTCCGGGTCAGCGTCGTTCTGATCGAGAGTCAGCGTTCGCCATGTCGGTGGTACTGCGATCTCGATGCCCCGCCGCTCGACCCACATCCAATCGGGAGGGACCGCCGGAAGCTGCTCGTTGCTGGCCCGCCAGCGGCCGGACACACCGACGCTCGCCACGATCTGCTCGGCGAGCGCCGTGTCGCCGTCGACGCGTGCGACGACCTCGAGGTCGAGCGACGGCAACCCGAGTGCCACCGGGCAGCCCTCGCACGTCGGGACGTCGAGGAACGCCGGGAGCCCGTTGTGCACCGTTTCCGTCGCCCGGGTTGCGTCGGCGATCGGGGCGACGGTCACCGAATCCTGGTCGCAGGACACCACCAGTCGGGCCGAGGTGTCGACCAGGCAACCGTTGGCGCTGTCGTACGGGCTCAGCGACGGTGGCAGCGACAATCGCACGTCGCCCCACTCGACGACGACCCACCCGGCCGGAGTTGCGGGTACGGGGAGACCAGGCGCGGCTCCGTCGCCGTCAGGTGGTGCCGTCACGGTTGCGTCGGTCGACGCTGGTGCGTCGGTCGACTGAAGGCGGTCGCCGTCGCCACCCCGACCGAGCCACACGAAGCCCGCGACCAGCGCCGCGACCACGGCGGCAGCCGCAATCAGTCGGGTCCACTGATGTCCGCCCGCAGCCGGGGACGTCACACGTGCGTTCGGTTCGTCGAGCGGCGGTGCCGTGGTGCGGACAGTCGACGTCAGGCCGTCGAGCCCGTCCCGAAGCCGGCTGACGATGGGTTCGTCGTGATCGATCATGGTGTGGGCTCCCCGGTCAGATCGTGAGCGGTCAGGTCGTCACGCAGGCGCCGCAGGCCGCGCCGCAGATGGGAACGAACGGTCGCCGGCCGGCAGTCGAGGACGACCGCGATCGACTCGTCGGTCCAGTCGGCCCAGTACCGCAGCACGACCGCGGCACGTTGGTCGTACGGCAGCCTGGCGAGCACGTCGAGCAGTTCACCGTCGACCGATGACGGCGGAGTGGCGACGGTCGGGGTCGTGACGCCGTGCTCGCGTGCGATCCGCCGGGACCCGGAGCGGTGCCACATCCGCGCACCGTTCACGATCGAACGGCGCAGATAGCCGGCGGGGTTGCCGAGCTGGGAGTACCGGCCGGCCATCGCAAGGAACGCCTCCTGCGCGACCTCCTCGCCGGCAGCCACGTCACCGGTGAGCGCCGCCGCCCACCGCGCCGCCTCGTGCCAAGCTCGCTCGTAGAACTGCTGAAACGCCGGCGCCTCGACGGGTTCGTCCATCCGGCTCACCAGCATGCTCCCCACACCGTCCTGATGCCGCCGCTCGGCGGTGCCGTTGCAGACGTCGATGGCGTGGCTGTGTCGGGCTCGTCCGCGTCGCACGCGGAAGGCCTCGACAGAACGAGGGATCAGCGCCGTCGGAACAGGGTGATCTTGTCCTCGCCGATGCGTTCGCGCTTCTCGGGATCGTCGATGCCGAGCCCTTCGGTGGGCGCCAGGCACAGCACGCCGATCTTGCCCTCGGCCTCATTGCGGTGTACCAACCTGGCCGCCGCCCCGACCTGCGTGAGCGGGAACACTTCGGAGAGCAACGGCTGGATGCGGCCCTGGTCGATGAGCCGGTTCGCGGCCCAGGCCTCGGCGTAGTTGGCGAAGTGCGAGGCGATGAGCCGCTTCAACTTCATCCAGAAATGACGGTTGTCGAACTCGACCATGTAGCCCGACGTCGCCGCGCACGACACGACGGTGCCGCCGCGCTTGACGGCGAAGATCGAAGCGCCCATCGTCGATCGGCCGGGGTGCTCGAACACGATGTCGGGGTCGTCGCCGACCAGCGAGCGGATCCGCTTGCCGAACCGCCGCCATTCCGACTCGTCCTGGGTGTGCTCGTCCGACCAGAAGCGGTAGTTCTCGGCGGCGCGGTCGATCACGGCCTCGCACCCCATCGCGTTCAGCAAGGCGGCGCGCTCCGGCGAGGAGACGACGCCGATCGGCGTGCCGCCACCGTTGAGCACGTACTGCACCGCGTAGCCGCCGATGCCGCCAGTGGCGCCCCACACGAGCACGTTGTCGCCCTGCTTCATGCGCGCTCCGTTGTCGGCCACGAGCATCCGGTACGACGTCGAGTTGCACAGCGCGTTCACGGCCGCCTCCTCCCACGACAGATGGGACGGCTTGGGCATCAGCTGGTTGGCCTTCACCACCGAGAGGTCGGCGAGCCCGCCGAAGTTGGTCTCGAACCCCCAGATCCGTTGGTTGGCGGCGAGCATCGAGTCGTTGTGGGCCGACGGATCCTGGTCGTCGACGTGGTTGCAATGCACGGTCACCTTGTCGCCCGGTTTCCAGTTGCGCACTGCGGATCCGACCCGCAGCACGACGCCGGACGCATCGGAACCGACGACGTGGTACGGCAGTGCGTGGCGTGCCGACCAGGTGGACTCGCGTCCGAGGCGGTCGAGGAACGCGAACGTCGGGATGGGCTCGAAGATCGACGTCCAGACGGTGTTGAAGTTGATGCTCGACGCCATGACCGCGAGGTACACCTCGTCGGGCGCCAGTTCGGGCGTCGCCACGTCGTCGACGTGGAGGCTCTTGGTCGGCTCCTTGTCGGCTGACGCCACACCTTCGAAGATGCCGATGTCGTCGCGGAGCACGAACGCCGCCCGGTACGACTCGGGGATCGGCAGGTTCGCCAGCTCGTCGCCGGACGCGCCCGCCTGGATGGCGTCGAGCACGTGTTGCATGGCGGCCCAGCCTACTGATGGCGGTTACCCGCCGGTAAGTGAGAGGCGCGGAGCGGTCGCATCCGACGAAACAGCTGAAGGGCGAGTGGGTCATCGCAGCTTGACATGACGTCATGATGACGTCATAGTGACAGCTATGCGATGTCGAACGGACGTCATCCAATGGATCTAGCCCCTCACCTCGATGCCCTGCGCCGCGATCTCGAAGCGGTGGCCGGCTCCGACGAATCGGTGGCCGGCTCCGACGAATCGGTCGCTCCCGTTGTCGATCGGTTGGTACGCGCCATGCAGCCGGCATTCCACGTCCGGATGCTCGAGATCCTCGGCGAGGCCACCCTCGAGTTGACCGATCAGCTCCCCGACGGGCGCGTCGGCGTCCAGCTCGCCGGGCGCGACATCGTGTTCACAGTGACCGACGTCAGTGCTCGCCCCGACGCGCGTGTCCATGACGACGACACCACCGCCCGGCTCACGCTCCGCATGCCGGAGCGGCTCAAGTCGTTCGTCGAGCAGGCGGCCATCGACGAGGGTGTCTCGACCAACTCGTGGCTGGTGGGCGCCGTCCGCCTGGCGCTCGGCCAGCGAACGGGCCGGCGCGGGCCAGGTCGTCGACTCACCGGCTACGCCGAGGCCTGACCCACCGCCGGTCACGTCCGCGCGCCCGATCTCGACCCCCCGATCCATCAACCCAGATCCCCACTCCAGGAGGCCCCCATGGACCGCACCACCTACCAGACCCCCGGCCAACTCGCGCTCGACATCGAGATCCCGGCCGGCGACATCGTCGTTCGTGCGAACGCGGTGGATGTCACGACGCTGTCGATCAGCGAGCTGCGCGATCCCGACGACGTCCGTGTGACGTTTGCCGACGACCGCGACGGCGGTCACCGCCTGTCGATCGAGTACAAGCGACGGACGCGGCTCAAGTGGTTCGACGACTACAAGGTGCGCGTCGAGGTGAGCGTGCCGGAGGGGACCCACGTCCGGATCGGCACCGCGTCGGCCAACGTCGACGCGACCGGCCGGCTCGGCTCGGCGAAGGTGCGCAGCGCGTCCGGCAACGTGACACTTGGTGAAGTGGCGGGACGCGTCGACGTCCAGGCGGCCAGCGGCGACCTCGATGTTGCATCGGTCGGCGACGAGCTGGCGTTCACGAGCGCTTCGGGTGATGTGCGCGCTGGTGCGGTGGTGGGCGTGGTAGCGGTCCGGACGGCGTCGGGCGACGTCCGCATCCACTCGGCGTCCACCGACGTTCGGTGCACCACCGTCTCCGGCGACATCGAGCTCGGTTCGGTGACGGCCGGCGACGCGAACCTCAAGTCCGTGTCTGGCGACATCGGGATTGCCGTGGCGCCTGGGACACGAGTCATGTTCGACGTCTCGTCGATGAGTGGCCGCACCGAGTCGGAGCTCGCCGAGGCGCACGCCCCGACCGATCCCGATCCGATGCTCACGTTGAAAGCCGGATCGGTGAGCGGCGACATCCGCATCCGCCGCGCGGCCGACCAGCCCGCCGCCAACTGAGCTGGTCGACCGGTCAGCGATAGGCGGCGGCCTGGATCCCGTAGAGCTCGGCGTAGTGACCGCCGCGGGCCATCAGCTCGTCGTGTGATCCGACCTCGACGACGCGGGAGCCGTCGATCACGACGATCAGGTCGGCCATCCGCACGGTCGAGAAGCGGTGTGAGACCAGGATCGTGATGCCTCCATTGCCGTCGTCGTCGAGCCCGTCGTGACCGTCTCGAGACTCGCGATGCTCGGGACCTCGCCGCGACGAGGCGGCGTAGCGCTCGAACAGCGCGTGCTCGGTCTCGGCGTCGAGCGCCGAGGTCGGCTCGTCGAGCACCAACACGAGCGGGTCGGCCCGCATGAAGCCACGCGCCAGGGCCAGCTTCTGCCACTGCCCGTACGAGACCTCGACGCCGGCATCCCACGTCGGTCCGAGTTGGGTGTCGAGCCCGTGCGCGAGACGGTCGATCACGTCGTCGGCACCGGCCCGGCCGACGGCGCCGGTGACCGCTGGGCGCTCGTCCATGCGCGGCTCGTCGCCGAGCCCGACCGTCGTGATGGCGCGGAACTCGAAGCGGAAGAAGTCCTGGAACGCACCGGCGAGACGTTCGCGCCACTGCCGCGACGAGATCCGGGCCAGGTCGATGTCGTCGATGAAGATCGTGCCTGACGTCGGTGCGTACATGCGGGACAGCAGCTTCACGAGGGTTGTCTTGCCGGCGCCGTTCTCGCCGACGATCGCGACGACCGATCCCGCCGGGAGCTCGACCGAGACGTCGTCGAGCACGAGCCGTTCGGTGCCGGGATACTTGAACGACACGTGCTCGAACCGCACGCTCCGGTCGATGCGGTCAGGGGCAGGCAGGTCGGCGCCCTCGTCGATGCCGGCCGCGTAGTCCTCGAGCCAGGTGAGTCGTCTCGACGCATCGAGCCAGATCCCGCGCAGGAACCCGATCTCACCGACCGCGGCTCCGATGTACTGCGACAACCGGCTCCCGGCGGCGAGCACGAGCAGCACCGCCCCGGCCGAGGCGTCGAGCCCGCTCGCCACGAACACGATCGCACCCACATAGGCGGCACCGAACACGGCCCACGCGATCGCGTGCACGACCGCGGTCGTGGCGCGCGCCGCAGCCACCGGCGCGTACCACTCGTGCCAGGTCGCCCGGCGTTGGTCGATCAACGTCGGACCGAGGCCCATCAGCCGGACCTCCTTCGACGGCGGGGCGCTCGTCCCGAGGACGAAGTAGTGGCGCGCCAAACGGTCGCGGCTGGCGACGCGCTCCTCGACCCGCCGTTCGACCGCCGGCCGCCAGGCCGCGGCGACGACGGTCGGGGCCGCGAACACGACGAGGAGTCCGAGCACCGGGTGGATCGTCATCAGCAGCACGAGCGTCACCGCCAGCCGGATCAGCCAGCCGGTGGTCGTGAACAGCGACAGGAACATGTGGTCGAGTGCGAACACCTGGTCGCGCAGCATCGAGAGGCGGTCGAGGTGCTCGGGCCGCTCGTGGTGCTCGATCGTCGCGACCGACGCCTGGAGCTCGGCGACGTGCGATTCGAGGGCGATGCTGACGCGGTCGCGGAAGCGCCGTTGCACACGGTCGAACACGACCCGCAGGTACCACATCAGCACTGTCGACGCGGCGAGCCCAGCGGCCGCCCACCGCAGCAGGGAACGGTCGCCGTCGATCACGCCGTCGGCGAGCAGCTTCAGCCACAGCGCCATCAGCGCGTCGGGCAAGGCGGTGAACAACATCATCGCCAACGACACGGCGAGCAGTCGTGGTTCGGCGCGGTGGCCGAGCCGGACCGTGCGCCACATCGACCGCAGCGCGGGCGGCATGTCGTCAGGCGAGCGACTCATACACCACCTCGTCGCCGCGCTCGTCGATCTCGACGAACCGCGACGCCTGCAACTCGAACATCGTCCGGTAGCGACCGTTCAATTCCATCAACTCGTCGTGGGTGCCGAGCTCGATCACCCGGCCGTGTTCGAGGACGCAGATCCGGTCGGCCTGGCGCACCGTCGAGAAGCGGTGCGAGATCAGGATCGTCGTGCAGTGTCGGGTCGCCGCGAGCAGCCGTTCGAAGATCTCCGCCTCACCGCGCACGTCGAGCTGGGCGGTCGGCTCGTCGAGCACCACCACGCCCGCCCCGAGCCGGACGCCGCACAGCGCCCTGGCGAGCGCCACCCGCTGCCACTGACCTCCCGACAGGTCGGTACCGCCTTCGTACCCGCGAGCGAGGATGGTGTCGAGGTCGGCGAGATCGGCGGCGCCGGCGTCGACGAGCGCGGCGCGGATCTCGTCGTCGGTGGCGTCACCCCGCGGCGCGACGTTGCTGCGCAGCGTCATCTCGTAGCGGACGAAGTCCTGGAACACGGCGGTGACGCGGGAACGCCAGCCGTCGAGGTCGAGCTCGCGCACGTCGATGCCGTCGACCTCGATCGACCCGGCGTCGGGGTCGTACAGGCGGCACAGCAACTTCGCCAGGGTGGTCTTGCCGGCGCCGTTCTGGCCGACGATGGCCAATGACCCGCCGAACGGGACCGTGAGGTCGAACCCGTCGAGGACGCTCGAGCTGGCGCCGGGATACGTGAACGTGACATCGCGAAAGTGGAGGTGCGCGCTGGGGAGACCGGCGGCGGAGCGGGCGCCGGTGGGGAGCGCACCGACCGGTGCCATCGCGCCGCGGAGCCTGGTCACCGCGGCCGCGGGTGCCGCCGCCCCGTCGAGCGCCCAGCTCAGGCCGCCGAACGCGATCGCACTCGTGCCGATCGCGGTCTGCACGTAGACCACGAGTGCGGCCAGGCTGAGCCGGCCGTCGACCGCGGCGTCGGCCAGCCGCCAGAACACCAACGCGTTGGCGGCGATCACGACCGCCAGGCATCCGAGCACCGACCGCTCACGCAGCCGAGTGGCGCGCCACTGCAGCTCGTACAAGCGCCGCCGCCGGTCGACGAACCGGTCGACCACCCATCCGGCGAGGCCGAACAGCCGAACCTCTTTGGCCGCGGGCGCGTCGACCGCGAGTCGGTAGGCATAGTCGGCATGGCGTTGGGCGTCGCGGACATCGTCGGTGTTGCGGTCACGTCACACCCCGCTCTCGCGCAACAGCCAGTGGGTCGCGCCCCATCCCAGGACGAGCACGATCGGCGCCCACCACGCGAAACCGAACAGGATGATCGCCGCGGCGAGGCCGCTGACGAGCTCGACCAGCCCACCGGCGATGAAGTCCATCGAGATGCTGAGCGGCGGACCCATGATGCCGAGATCGAAGTCGCGTGCCATCGTGAGGTCGTTGACGAGCTCCGGCCGCTCGAGGTGGGCGACGCCCGGCGGTTCGACACAGGCCGTCATCAGTTGCTCGTTCAGCCAGTTCGCCGTGCGACTCCCGAGGTTGGTGCCGATCGCCAGGTGCAGGGGAGTGAGCACCTGGAACAGCACGAACACCACTCCGACGAACACGAGCGGGAGCGTGAGTGAGTCGCCGCGGTTGACGGCACCGATCAGCGAGCCGGTGGCGACCGCGAGCAATGGCAGCATGGCGCCGCGCAGGAGCAGCACCAGCCACCACATCACCGACAGGACGGGGGCCGCCTGGTGCGCGGCACTGAAGAACACCCATTCCTGTCGAGCTCGCAACCGCGTGATCACGGGTTCACCACCGACCCCATCGTCGCAGACGTCCGGACTCCGACGGGCGGTGGGATGTGCCCCCGGCGAGGGCTAGCGTTCGCGCATGGCAGGTTCGATCATCGTCGCCGGCGCCCGCACTCCCATCGGGAAGATGAGCGGCGCCCTCGCTTCACTCTCCGCCGCCGATCTCGGCGGCATCGCGATCGCCGAGGCGCTCACCCGGGCGGGCGTGGCGCCCGATGAGGTCGACCACGTGATCGTCGGGCAGGTGTTGATGGCCGGCCAGGGCCAGGTGCCATCGCGCCAGGCCGCGGTGAAGGCCGGGATCCCGATGAGCGTGCCGTCGGTCAACGTCAACAAGGTGTGCTTGTCGGGTTTGAACTCGATCTATCTCGCCGACCAGATGATCGCGTCCGGTGAGGCCGACATCGTGGTCGCCGGCGGGATGGAGTCGATGACGAACGCGCCGTACCTCGCCGACGGCGCGCGCGGCGGGTTCCGCTACGGCAACGTCGAGCTCGCCGATTCGATCATCAAGGATGGGTTGTGGTGTGCGTTCGATTCCTGCCTGATGGGGCTCGGCACCGATCGGTACACCGGCGACTCGATCACGCGCGAGGAGCAGGACGAGTTCGCGGCCCGATCGCACGAGCGAGCCGCCAACGCCATCAAGGACGGACGATTCTCCGCCGAGATCGTCACGGTGCCGGTGCCGCAACGCAAAGGCGATCCGATCCTGGTCGAGCACGACGAAGGGGTGCGGCCCGGAACGACGGTCGAGAGCCTCGGCGCGCTGCGGGCGGCGTTCGACAAGAACGGCACGGTCACGGCCGGCAACGCGTCACAGTTGAGCGATGGCGCCAGCGCGGTCGTCATGATGTCGCGCGCAGCCGCCGACGCGCGTGGAGTCGAGCCGCTCGGCGAGGTTGTCAGCTACGGCATGGTCGCCGGTCCGGACAATGCGTCACTGTTGCATCAGCCGAGCGGAGCGATCAACCGGGCGCTCGGTCGGGCCGGTCTGGCGCTCGCCGATGTCGACCTGTTCGAGATCAACGAGGCGTTCGCGGCGGTCGGTATCGCGTCGGCGCGCGAGCTCGGCATCGGCGACGAGGTCGTCAACGTCAACGGTGGGGCGATCGCCCTCGGCCACCCGATCGGGATGAGCGGCAACCGGCTGGCGTTGACGCTGCTGCACGAGCTGAAGCGGCGTGGCGGCGGGCTCGGAGCGGCCGCGCTGTGCGGCGGCGGGGGACAGGGTGACGCGCTCGTAATTCGCGCATTCTGAGGTTCGAACAGCGCTCAGCGTTGATTTTTCGTCGTTTTCCGGGCCAAGGTTGCGAACGCTTGACAGCCTTGCCTATCTTTCGTAATGTAATCGCAACAACTGAATCTGCTGGTGACTTCGTTTGTAACCCCTCGAACCACCGGCAACAGTCTGGGGCACCATCGAATCGAGTTGGCCCGTCCGCCCGCTACCAACTCGCCGAGATGGTGCCCCAGCCGCGTCCCGGCCCAGATCGGCGGCAGACCATCAACGTCAGACCAGCAACGTCGAACGTCAGCCTTCGAGGACCCGGCGGCCCTCGATGGCACGTCCGAGGGTGAGCTCGTCGGCGTACTCGAGATCGCCACCGACTGGCAGACCGCTCGCGATCCGCGTGACCCGCACACCGATCGGCTTGAGCAATCGGGCGAGGTACATCGCCGTGACCTCACCCTCGGTGTTGGGGTTCGTGCACACGATCACCTCCTCGATCTGCTCGGGGCCGATGCGCGTCAGCAGCTCGCGGATCTTCAGCTGATCGGGGCCGATGCCCTCGAGCGGGCTCATCGCGCCGAGCAACACGTGGTAGCGGCCGCGGAACTCGCCGGTCTTCTCGATGGAGACGATGTCGCGCGATTCCTCGACGACGCAGAGCACCGTGCCGTCGCGCCGGTCGTCGGCGCAGATCGGACACAACGCGTCCTCGGCGACGTTGAAACAGCGGTCGCAGAAGCGCACCTTCTCCTTCGCCTCGCGGATGGCGTGGGCCAGCCGGTTGGCGTCGTCGACCGGCAGCTTCAACAGATGGAAGGCGATCCGTTGGGCGGACTTCGGCCCGATGCCGGGGAGCTTCCCGAGCTCGTCGATCAGGGCCTGGACGGGCTGGGTGTACGTCGTCGATGCCATCGCGAGGGTGCGCTCCGTCGTTCAGTCGCGCTCGTCGGCGACGAGCTCGGAGCCCGGGAACGCCTGGGCCAGCCGGTCGATCGGCGTCAGCACGGTCTCGGGCGGGGCGTCGGTGAGCTCGTCGGGATCGAACGGCTCGTCGTCGTTGGTCGCCGATTCGGGAGCGCGAGCGACGTCGGCGCCCGTTGACCGCGCCTGGCCGGACGCCCCGCCTGACGTCGTCGGCGCGGCGACGGTGGGCGATGCGGTGCGCGGCATCGGACCAGAGTGATCGGGATCGTCGTTGACCCCTTCGCCGATGACGATCGTGATCGGGGACCCGACCGCCGCCGACAGCGCCGCCTCGACGTCGGCGCGGTGCTCGGCGCACTTCTTGCCGTGGGCGGCGTTGGGAACGCTGAAGTGCCAGGTCGCCCCGTCGTTGCCGGTGAACGAACCGGCCGAGTACAACGCCCGCACGAACGGCTTGAGGCCGGCCTTGACGGTTGCCTCCCAGGCGTCGGGCACCGTGGTGCCGGACGCCACCACGGCGGGAGTGCTCGCACCGGCGGCTCCCGCTGCCTCGCCGTCACCAACCGGCACGTCGGCGGCCACCGGTTCGACCGGCGATCGCGTTGCCGCCGCCGGCGCGGGCGCGGCGGCGGGGCGCTGCTGCGCCCGCCCACCGAGCACCGCCCTCCCGGTGCCGGGATCGACGGGGGCCGACGCGGGCGGTTGGCCGGCCGGCGCGGCACCGCCACCGGCCTTCATCGCCTGTTCGAGCCGTTCGAGCCGGGAAGTGAGCGCGCCGAGATCGCCCGCCGCGTCGTCGTGGGTGAGCTGGACGAGAGCGACCTCGACCAGGATCCGCGGGTCGGGCGCATGGCGCATCTCGACCAGCGCCGAACCCAGGGTCTCGATCGCCCGCACGAGTGCCGCGGCACCGAGTTGCTGCGACTGCGCCGCCACCTGGTCGACGCGGTGTTGGGGAAGCTGCACCAGCTCGGGCGCCATCAGTGAGAGGAAGCCGTTGCGGAGGTGCCGGACCAGCTCTTCGGTGAGCGTGCGGGGGTCGCGCCCGAGACCGACGGCAAACGCCATGGCGGTGAGCACCCGACCCGGATCGTGGTCGATCATCGCTTGGACGAACTCGTCGAGGTCGATCACGTCGGAGACGTCGCCGCCGGTCGAGGCCATCAGCTCGAGCGCCGACAGTGTGTCGCGCGCCGAGCCGCCACCCTGGGTGAGCACCGCGTCGATGGCCGCGTCGGTGAGCTCGAGCCCGGCGTCGGCGGCGACCCACCGCACGTGCGCTTCGAGCGTGTCGGCCGGCAGCAGGTGGAACTGCAGGTGCTGCGTGCGGCTGCGGATCGTCTCGCTCATCTTCTGCGGATCGGTGGTGGCGAGCACGAACACGACGTGCGGGGGCGGCTCCTCGAGCGTCTTCAACAGCGCCGCCTCGGCGGACCGCGAGAGCATGTGCACCTCGTCGAGGATGTACACCTTGTGCCGCCCCGGCGTGCCGAGCGCCGACTTCTCGACGAGGTCACGGATCGCCTCGACCCCGTTGTTGCTGGCGGCGTCGAGCTCGTGGACGTCGTAGCTGACGCCGCGCTCGACGGCGAGGCACGACTCGCACTCGCAGCACGGCTCGCCGTCGACCGGTCGCTCGCAGTTGAGCACCTTGGCGAGGATGCGCGCCGACGACGTCTTGCCGGTACCGCGCGGTCCGGAGAACAGGTAGGCCTGGCCTTCGCGCCCGCTCGCGACCGCGTCGCGCAGCGCGCGCACGACGTGATCCTGTCCTTTGAGCTCGCTGAAGCGACGTGGCCGGTAGCGGCGGTACAGCGACTGGGTGGCCATCGCCGCCGAGCCTACCCAGGGGGTGTGTCGGCGCCGGCCCGGCCCCGCCGGCCGCTCGCGTCGCCGATGGCCGATTCGTGGTCCCACCCCTGGCTACCGTGGTCGGCGGTGAAGGTCCGAACCGATGTTCCGGCGCGGCTGATGCTCGCCTCAGCTGCGGCCATCGCGTTCGCGCTCGCCGCGCCGCTGACGGCCGCGGCTCAGGACGAGGTCTCCAACACGCTGAGCAGTGTCACGCCTGCCGACGGCGACACGCTGAGCGCATCGCCGGCCGAGCTGGTGTTCACGTTCACCCGCGAGCTCGGTGCCGACGACGCGCTCAGGGCCGCCGTGTCGTGCGACACCCAGCCCCAGAACACCGGTGTCCCCCAGCCGAGCGACGACGACGAGCGGGTGGTCACGGTCGAGATCCTGACCCCGCTCCCGCGCGGTGGGTGCACCGTGATCTGGTCGTTGGTCGACGAGCTCGAGCAGCTGATCACCGAGGGGCGCCTGGCGTTCTCGGTGCAGAACGACCCGGCCCCGACCGAGACCGAGCCGCCCGCGGATGCCGCGACCACCACGACGGCGGCGCCTACCACCACGACGTCGGGCAGCGATGACGAGGGCAGCACCGGCGGTGCCGAGTGGCTCGGCCGGGTGCTGTCGACGCTCGGCATCATGATCATCTTCGGCGCCCTCGTGCTGATCGGCGTCGCATGGCCAGAGGGCCCCGAGTACGTGATCACGGTCCGTTTCCTGCGCTCGATGTGGGCGCTGGCACTCGTCGGCACGGTGTTGTTCCTCGTGGCGTTCACCGCTGACGCGACCGATCGCTCGCTCGGCGCCTCACTCAGTCCGTCGGCGTGGTTCGACCTCGCCGATGCGGGTTGGCCGGGACGGGCCGCGATCGCCCGCCTCGTCCTCGTGATCGCCACCGGCTGGGTGGTCATGCGCCCCGAGCGCGTCATCGACCCGACCACGCAGTTACCGGCCTTCGGCATCCCGCTGCTCGCCATCGTGGCGGTCGGGCTCAGCCGTACGGGGGGCGACCTGGCGCCGATCGGAGTGCTCGTCGGCATCGGTCACGCGCTGTCGGCGGCGGTGTGGGTGGGCGGTGTGGCGCTCGTGGCACGCGTCGTGCTGGCGGGTCCGGGTGACGACGACCTGGTGCAGGCGGTGCGCGGCTTCAGCCGCATCTCGCTGCCGGCGATCCTCGGCACCATCATCACCGGCGTCATCCAGCTCGTGCGCCTCGACGGCGGTTCGCTGTTCAGCAGCGGCCACGGCCGGGTCCTGCTGCTCAAGGCCGTCGGCGTGGCGGCAATGGTGTTCGTGGCGGTCACCGCCCGCCAGATGGTTTCGGCGCGCCTCGCGCGGGCGCAGGAGATGACGGTTCCGCTCGCCGATCGCTTCCGCCGAGCGTTCAGCGCCGAGGCGGCGATCGGGGTCGCGGTGCTGATGATGAGTGGGTGGTTGCTCTCCCTGACACCGCCGCGGATCGTCGAGACCGACAACGCGAACTACCCGGTGACCGTGCCGTTCGTCGACGATGCCACCGGGATCGACATCGACGTCAAGATCACTCCGGCCCGGGTCGGTCAGAACGGCATCCGCGTCGAGGTCATGGCACCCGAGCAGATCTCCAACCTCGTGTTGTTGTTCGTGCCCCCGGCCGGCTCGACGGCAGCGCCGATCGAGCAATCGATCCCGAACCTCACCGGGATCGGCGCCGCGCTGCTGCGGGCGTCCGATGGCATCCCGCTCGACGATTCCGGCACGTGGACGATCCAGCTCAGCGTCGTCACGCCCACTGGCGCGGTCACGGGAGCGACGAGCAGCTTCGAGGTCCAGCCCCCCGAGACCGAGGTCGGCACCACCGTCACGCCGACGATCGTCACCGTGTTCGTCGAAACGGGCGACTCGACGCCGACGACGGTCGCGGCGACGACGACGCTTCCGACAACCGGCGACACGACGGTGGTCACCACCGGCGGTTGAGTCGATGGCTGACCCGATGGTTGATACGTGCCATCGGCGTCAGGTCGCCAACAACTCCTCGAAGCGCACGGGCTGGGCGACGTCGAGTTGGTCGTAGCCACAACTCTCGGGCGTGCGGTCGGGACGCCACCGCTGGAACTTGACGCCGTGGCGGAAACGGCCCGCCTCGAGCTGGCCGAACGTCACCTCCACGACCCGCTCGACACGGATCGGTACCCACGACAGGTCCTTGCCCGCGTTCCACCGGCTGCCAGCGCCCGGCATCCGACCCCCGGCGTGGGCTTCCATCTCGGCCCAGTCGCGCCACGGATGGCCCTCGAGCGCGTCGTGCGTGAGCGGCTCGAGCTCTTCGAGGAGCTGGCTGCGGAACGCGACGGTGAAGGCGGCGGCGACGCCGACGTGGTGCAGGCGTCCGTCGGCGTCGTGGAGGCCGAGCAACAGTGAGCCGACACCCTTGCCGTCCTTGTGGATGCGGTAGCCCGCAACCGCGCAGTCGGCGGTGCGCTCGTGCTTGACCTTGACCATCGTGCGCTTGTCGGGCGTGTACACGTCGTCGAGCCGCTTGGCGACGACGCCGTCGAGGCCGGCACCCTCGAACGTCGAGAACCACGATTCGGCGACGGCTCGGTCGGTGCTCGACGGCGTGAGGAACACGGGCGCGCCATAGCGCAGCTCCGTCTCGAGGAGCGCCCGCCGCTCGCGCAACGTCGTGTCGAGCAACGCCCGGTCGCCGAGGGCCAGCAAGTCGAACGCCACGAACGACGACGGCGTCTCGGTCGCCAGCATCCGGACGCGGGAGACGGCGGGGTGGATCCGTTGCAGCAGCGCGTCGAAGTTCAGGCCGCGGCCGTCGCGGTCGGGCACCACGATCTCGCCGTCGACGATGCACCGGTCGGGGAGCCGCTCGCAGAGGGGCTCGAGGAGCTCGGGAAAGTACCGGTTGAACGGCCGCTCGTTGCGGCTGGCGAGCTGGATGTCGTCGCCGTCGCGGAACACGATGCACCGAAAGCCGTCCCACTTCGGCTCGTACAGCCACCCGTCGCCGGGCGGGATCTCACGGGCGAGCTTCGCCAACATCGGCTTGATCGGCGGATCCAGCGGCAACGTCATGTCGAGCTCACCCCGCCCAGTGTGCCCCACCCCCACCGTTCTGTCTGCGTCAGATGAAGCCACGGGCAATCTGAAGCAGACAGAACCGAGGGGTGTGCGGGTCAGGAGTCGAAGTCGAATTGGACGCCTTGGGCGAGGGGGAGGGCGCTCGAGTAGTTCACCGTGTTCGTGGCTCGCCGCATGTACGCCTTCCAGGCGTCGGAGCCGGACTCGCGACCGCCTCCGGTCTCCTTCTCGCCGCCGAACGCGCCGCCGATCTCGGCGCCCGACGGGCCGATGTTGACGTTGGCGATGCCGCAGTCGCTGCCGGCCGGGCCCATGAACCGCTCGGCCTCGCGAAGATCGGTGGTGAAGATGCTCGACGCCAGACCCTGCGGCACGCCGTTGTGGAGGGCGACAGCCTCGTCGAGGTCGTCGTAGGCGAGCGCGTACAAGATCGGGGCGAACGTCTCGGTGCGGACGATGTCGGTCTGGGCGGGCATCGCGACGATGGCCGGGCGGGCGTAGAACGCGTCGGCGGCCTCGTCGGCGAAGGCCCGCTCGCCCCCGGCCACGACCTTGCCACCGTCGTCAGCGGCCGTGGTCAGCGCGCCCTGCATCCGGTCGAACGACGCCCCGTCGATCAGTGGGCCGACGAGCGTCCCGTCGGCCAACGGATCCCCGATCGGCAACGAGGCGTACGCCCGACCGATGCGCTCGATGAGCTCGTCGTGGATCGAGCGATGCACGATCAGGCGCCGCAGCGACGTGCACCGCTGGCCGGCCGTGCCCGCCGCCGAGAAGACGATGCCGCGCAGCGTCAGGTCGAGGTCGGCGGACGGGGCGATGATCGCGGCGTTGTTGCCGCCCAGCTCGAGGATCGAACGGGCGAAGCGACCGGCGACGACGGGCGCCACGCGGCGCCCCATCGCGGTGGAGCCGGTGGCCGAGACGATCGGTACCCCCTCGTGAGCGACGAGCGCCGCACCCACGTCGGCGCCACCGAGCAGCACCTGGTTGAGGTGCTCTGGGGCGTCCGTCTCGGCGGCCGCCCGCTCGAACAACGCGCTGCAGGCGAGAGCTGTCAGCGGTGTCTTGTCGCTCGGCTTCCAGATCACCGGGTTGCCGCACACGAGCGCGAGCGCGGCGTTCCACGACCACACCGCGACGGGGAAGTTGAACGCGGTGATGACCGCCACCGGCCCCATCGGGTGCCACGCCTCCATGAGCCGGTGGCCGGGTCGCTCGCTGGCGATCGTGAGGCCGTGCAGCTGACGTGAGATTCCGACCGCGAAGTCGCAGATGTCGATCATCTCCTGGACCTCGCCGAGGCCCTCGGAGCGGATCTTGCCGGTCTCGATCGACACCAACTCACCGAGCTCGTCCTTGTGGGCTCGTAGCAGCTCTCCCAGTCGTCGCACCGTCGCGCCGCGTACCGGTCCGGGCGTCTCACGCCACGTCTCGAACGCGGTCGTCGACTTGTCGACGATGTCGGCGACGTCGCCGGCCGATCCGGCCGGTCCGAGTGACCCACCGGTGATCGGCGTGCGGGCCGACTGCTCGCCGTCGACGATCGTCGCTCCGCACGCCTCGAGGATGCGGTCGACGCGGGTGCTCAGCGCATCGGTGGTGGGAACGGTCATGACACAGATTCGCACGCGTCGGCGAGGATCGCGAGGGCCGCGTCGGCCTGCTCGATCGTCACCACCAACGGCGGCGCCATCCGGATCGCCCGCTCGCCACAGGTCAGCACCAGTAGCCCCCGTTCGAAGCACGCGTACTGGAGTGCCTCGGCCGTGTCGTGGTCGGGCGTTTCGATGCCGACCATCAACCCGCGGCCGCGCACGTCGGTGATCACCGGGTGGTTCTGCTGCATCGCCCGGAGGCCGGCGAGCAGGTGGGTGCCGACCGTCGCCGCGTTGGCCGCCAACCCGCCGTCGACGAGGTCGAGGGTGGCGACGGCGGCCGCGCAGGCGACCGGGTTGCCGCCGAACGTCGAGCCGTGCCGCCCCGGCGGCCAGTCCATGATGTCGCCCCTGGCGATCAAGGCCGCCAGTGGGAGCCCGCTCGCGAGGCCCTTGCCGGCGCAGATCACGTCGGGCACGACACCGTCGTGCTCGCAGGCCCACATCTTCCCCGTGCGACCGATGCCGCTCTGCACCTCGTCCATCACGAGGAGGATCCCGTGCCGGTCGCACAGCTCGCGCAGTTCGCCGAGCCACCCGCGGGGCGGGACGATGTATCCACCCTCGCCCTGGATCGGCTCGACGAAGATCGCCGCCACGTCGTCGGGCTCGGTGAGCCGCTTGAAAAGGACCTCTTCGATGTAGGCGGCGCCGTTGAGCTCGGCCTCGCCCGCGTACGGGGCGTGGAAGCTGCCCGCCATCATGGCGCCGAACCCGCCGCGCTGGCGGGCCTTCGACGCGGTGAGCGAGAGGCTGCCGAGTGAGCGACCGTGGAAGCCGCCGAAGAACGCGATCACGTTCGGACGCCCGGTGGAGTGGCGAGCGAGCTTGATCGCGCCTTCGACGGCTTCTGTCCCTGAGTTGGCCAGGAACACCCGCGCCGGCTGCATCGGCGCGCTGGCGGCCAGGCGCTCGCAGACGTCGGCGTAGGCCGGCAGGTAGAAGTCGCTCGAGCAGTAGTGGAGGACGTCGTCGACCTGGGCGTGGATCGCGGCGTTCACGCTCGGGTGGGCGTGGCCGGCGGCCGTCACCGCGATGCCGGCGTTGAAGTCGAGGAAGCGGTTGCCGTCGACGTCTTCGATGATGCAACCGGCGCCGCGCCTGACCACGAGCGGGTACACACGCGTCAGCGACGGGCTCGTCACCCGTTCGTCGCGCTCGATGACGGCCCGGGCGGCAGGCCCCGGCAACTCGGTGAGGATCTGCGGGTGGGCGAGCGTTGCGAGGTCGTCGCTGGTGATCGAAGTCATCCTGGAACTCCCTGCGTCGTGTGGAGGGTGGTGGCGGTTGGCGTATCGGTGCCGGCCCGCTCGTCAGTCTGGCACAGCTGTTCCACTGTGTCATTCGAACGGAGCGGTTCAACCAAGGGTATCCGTGGCGATCGCGCGAAACTGCTGCCCCATGGCCGCATTCCGTGTCACGTACGCAACGCTTTCCGCTGACGACGACGAGCTCCAGGCCTCGTACGACGCGGCGGTGGAGACGGCCAGGTTCGGGCTCGGGGCGTTTCACCCGCTTCGCATCGGAGTCGACGAGAGCGTGTGTGACGCGACGTTCGCCACTCGCTCGCCGATCGACCGCGACGTCGTGGTGGGCGTGTTCGCCGAGGCCGCCGCCGCCGACGTCGACGATGCCGTCACGGCCGCCACCGAGGCGTTCGACGGCTGGTCGTCGACGCCTTGGAAGGACCGGGTCGCGATCCTCGACCGCGTCGCCGACCTGATCTCCGAGCGCAGTGTCGAGCACGCCGCGCACATGGCGTGGGAGAACGGCAAGAACCGGCTCGAGGCGCTCGGCGAGGTCGAGGAAGCGGCCGATCTGATCCGCTACTACACGCACGCGATGGCCGAGCACGACGGCTTCGACGTGCCGATGGAGCGATTCAGCGAGGCCGAGGCGACGCGCGACGTGATGCGGCCGTACGGCGTGTGGGGCGTGATCGCACCGTTCAACTACCCGGCTGCGTTGGTGGCCGGTCCGGCGGGTGCGGCGCTCGTCGCCGGCAACACGGTCGTGATCAAGCCGTCCGAGATCGGGTCGCTGTGCGGCCACCTGATCTACGACGCGTTCGTCGACGGCGGCGTGCCGCCCGGCGCCGTCAACCTCGTGACCGGAGCGGGCGACCAGGCCGGCGCCGCGCTGGTCGGCGACAACCGCCTGGGCGGGCTGACGTTCACCGGATCGAGCACCGTCGGGATGTCGATCATCCATGCCTTCTCGGCGTCGCACCCGCGCCCGGCGATCTGCGAGATGGGTGGCAAGAATCCGGTGATCGTCGCCTCGTCGGCCGATCTCGGCCTGGCGGTCGAGGGCACCGCTCGGTCGGCGTTCGGGTTCGGGGGCCAGAAGTGCTCGGCCGCGTCGCGGGTGTTCGTCCACGATTCGCTCGTCGACGAGTTCTGCGATCGCCTCGTGGCCCGCGCCGCGGCGATCCCGCTGGTGGGGCCACTCGACCGCGACGGCTTCTTGTCGCCCGTCGTCGATGCGGCCGCGGTCGAGCGCTTCGAGCAGGTCGTCGCCGATGCCACGCTCACCGGCGACGTGTTGTGCGGCGGGACGCGCCTCACCGACGGCGACCTCGAACGCGGCAACTTCCTCGCGCCCACGGTCGTACGCGTGCCCGACGACTCGATGATCTGGGACACCGAGTTGTTCGTGCCGCTCATCGCGGTGCGTTCGGTCGCGTCGCTCGACGAGGCGCTCGAGCGTGCCAACGCCGTGCCGTTCGGGTTGACGGCCGGCCTGTTCGCCACCGATCGGGCCGAGATCGATCGCTTCCTCGACCGCATCGAGGCCGGCGTCGTGTACGTCAACCGGTCCGCCGGCGCCACCACCGGCGCCTGGCCCGGCGTGCAGCCGTTCGGCGGCTGGAAGCGCTCCGGCACCGCCGGCAAGGCGGGCGGCGGCCCGTACTACCTGCAGCAGTACCTCCGCGAGCAATCCCGCACGATCGTCTCCTGAACCGCCGTCAGGCGGGGCGGCGGATCAGGGACAGCACGCGGTCGACGGGGAGGCCGGGCGCGGTGTTGCCGTCGACGCCGCTGACGGTGTCGGCGACGAACAGTGCGTTCGTGACGGACTCCTCCGTGGCATCGACGACGGCCGTGAAGATGTCGTTCAGCGAGCCGTCACCCACGAGCTCGATCGACACCCGCCCCGACGTGCCGCGCGGCAAGCGGTTCGTGGTCGAGACGGCGCAGAAGATGTCCCCGCTTCCGTTGTGGGCGACGGAACCGACACGGGCGAGCCCGAGCCCCACGCGGCGGGCGACGCGGGTGAGCTGACGGGCGTCGAGCGGGATGTCGGTGACGACGACACCGATGCAGCTGCCGCCGGAATCGAGCGTCGGCGCGGCGGTGCGTTCGGCGGCGAGCGTCTCGCCGACGGGCATCCCACCGAGGCGCAGCAGCCTCGACCCGCCGAAGTTGCAGAGCAACAGCACGCCGATCGTGCCGAGGCCGTCGAGCACCCGCGACGCCGTCCCGATGCCACCCTTGTGACCCATCGTCACCATTCCCGTCCCGGCGCCGACGACGCCCTCGGCGACCGGACCGTCGGCGGCGATGGCGATGGCTTCGCGGACTCGCTCGACCGTCACCCACCGGCGACGGATGTCGTCGAGCCACGTGTCGTCGCACTCGCCGGCGACCGGGATGACCACCTCGTCAGCGCCTGCTTCGATCATCAGGTCGACGATCGCGTCGTAGGCGCGTCCGACCGAGGGTGTGCCGGTGAGCACGATCGGCGTCTCGACGATGCCGCGCTCGACGATCTCGATCGATCCGGTCAGTTCCCCGGCACCGTTCAGCACGGCCGTGCCGGCCGCCATCGGGCGACGGTGCATCTCGCCCGGATCGTCGGGGACGATCGCGGTGACGCCGGTGCGCGCGATGCCGTCGGGCTCGTCGCGCCAGATCGTGACCTGCCCGACACGAACGCCCGGCACGTCGGTGATGGCGTCGAGTGGACCCGTCGGCAGCGATCCGAACGACAACCCGAGCTCGCGTGGGCGCGGGCGTGGTGGCGGAGGTGGCATGCGGCGGAGATTATGACGGGTCCACGATCCAAGTAGCTTCCGTCGATGGCACTCGCGATGCCCGCCGTCTGGTCACCGCGTCACCGCGGGCACGCGCCGGACGGCGGCTACTGGCTCGGCGTGCGTGAGGCCGGCGACGAGGAACCAGTGCGCGGTGACACGCTGCACGACCAGTTGCGCGACGCGGGTGTGACGATCGTCGACGCCCCCGATCTCGGCATCGATCCGATCACGGCCGTGCATGCGCCGGACTTCGTCGACTTCATGTCGCGTGCCTACCCGGCGTGGGTCGCCGAGGGCCATCTCGACGATCCCGGACAGCTACAGGTCGTGCCGTACCTGTTCGCCACCGCGGGCTACGCGGCGAGGTACGTCGCGGGCTGGCGCCCGGCGACGATCCGGGCCGAGGTCGGCCTGTATGCGATGGACACGATGTCGCTCATCAGCGAGGGCACGTTCGACGCCGCCTGTTCCGCCGTCCACGCTGCCGTGCACGCGAGCGACATCGTGCTCGAAGGACGGCGGGCGGCGTACGCGGCGGTGCGCCCGCCGGGTCATCACGCCGGGCCCGCCTTCTACGGCGGATCCTGCTACTTCAACAACGCCGCCGCCGCCGCCCAGCGGCTGCGCGACGGCGGTGTGGGGCGCGTTGCGATCGTCGACATCGACGCCCACCAGGGCAACGGTACGCAGGAGATCTTCTGGGACCGCGCCGACGTGCTCTACGCGAGCGTCCACGTCGATCCGGCCACGGGATGGTTCCCGCATCTCGTCGGTCACGCCCACGAAGTCGGCGGCGGCGACGGCGAGGGGGCGACCATCAACGATCCGCTCCCGCCGGGTTCCGGCGACGAACCGTGGCTCGCCGCGATCGAGCGCCTGTGTGACGCGGCGCGACGGCACGCGTCGGAGGCGGTGGTGGTGTCGCTCGGCGTCGACGCGGCCGTCGACGATCCGGCTGCGCCGCTGCTGATCACGTCCGACGGCTTCGCCGCGGCCGGCGCCGCGCTCGCCACGCTCGACGTCCCGACCGTGTTCGTGCAGGAAGGCGGCTACGACCTGCCGCGCCTCGGACCGCTCGTCTTGGCGGTGCTCGAAGCCTTCGAGCGCACCGTGTGAGACGAACGGCTGCGACGCCGGAGCACGGGCCGAACGCAGCAGCGGGGCCCTCGTCGGGCCCCGCCACCGAGCGAGGGGTCGCACTGTCACCGTAGGGACTGCACGCAGACAGGGCGTGGCCGGCGGGTGACCGCCGCGTGACGGCTCGATGAATCTTGCTCGTCGCCCTCGGCCGGTCGACGCGTCGGCAGGCATCGGCGCAACCGTCTGCGTCGTCGGAACGACTCGGCCGGTTGCGAACGGTGATAGGAAGGGAACCGCCACGACGGATTCCGGCGCTGCGGCGCCCTGCCACCCCTGGGGGAGACACATGACGAGGCGCCTGATCGGTGCCGGCCTACTGGCCGGTATCGCCTCGATGTTGGCGATCGTGCCGAACGCGGCAGCGCAGGATGAATCACGGATCACACTCACGGTCGGGTTGCTCCAGGACCTCGACAGCCCGAACGTCACGGCCGGCTTCCTCGTGTCGTCGTACGAGCTGTGGAACCTCCAGTACGCCACGCTCACCGACAAGGCGGCCGACGACTTCGAGACGATCCCCGGTCTCGCCGAGTCGTGGGAGGCGTCCGACGACGGGTTGACCTACACGTACACGTTGCGCGAGGGCCTGACGTGGTCCGACGGCGAGCCCCTCACCGCGGATGACATCGCGTGGACGATCAACACGTCACGCGACCAGGAGTGGATCAACCACTCGGCGACCACCGTCAACCTCGACGCGACCGCGATCGACGACCGGACTGTCCAGATCGTGAGCTCGGTCCCCGACCCGAAGCTGCCGACGATGGACGTCTACATCGTTCCCAAACACATCTGGGAGCCGGCGTCGGAAGGCGACATCACGACCTACGACGCGCTCGACGGTGTCGGATCCGGACCGTTCACATTGCAGGAGTGGAGGTCAGGCCAGTCGTGGACGATGGTGGCCAACCCCAACTACTGGAAGGGCGCGCCGGCCATCGACCGAGTCGTGTTCCGCATCTTCACCAACCCCGACGCGATGGTGGCCGCGCTGGATGAGGGCGAG
>DATMDV010000113.1:0-72601 GCA_035557475.1 Ilumatobacteraceae bacterium | reverse complement strand
GGTCGAGGGTTCGGCCGATGCCGATGTGGTGGAGGTGGCCGCCGACGCGCAGGCTGACGTTGCCGGCGTTGACGCGGTCGCGTCGGACGCGGGAGTGGGGTGAGTGGATGCCGGTGGGGGTGGCTTTGGGGCGGGTGGTGTAGGTGGTGTGCGGGGAGGCGGACGATCCGTCGGTGATCCGACCCGGCGAGGTCGTGGTCGCCGGCTCACCGTTGACGCCAGCCGTCTGCGAGGTGGTCGACATCGTCGACAAGCCCGCTGGAACGATCGTCCACCTGCGCGTGCTCCCCGGAACGATCGAGCAGTACCGCCGACTGCTGACGCGTGTGGGCGCGTAGGCGTCAGGTCGCGACTTCGAACAGGCTCGGCGCATCGGCCCTGCGGGTTGGGCGTCGTGGCCGCTGCTTCGGATCCGCCTGAGCATCAAGCTTCGTAGCCGGATCTGATTCGACGACTCCGCTCGAGACGAATGTCCGTCAGGCTCCGATCTCGGTAGCGAACGCGACGATCAGATCGGCGAACTGTTCGCGGCCCTCGGTGAACGGCGATTGGTCGCTCCCATCCACCGCCTCGAGCCGGGCGCGGGGAATGTGCGCGGCGAGATACTCGCCGTGGACGCTCGGCACGACGCGCGATCGCCGGCGATGCAGCACGAGTGTCGGGACGGCCACGTCTGCCAGGGACGACCGCACATCGGCCCCATAGCGCACTCGCCAGAGCGCAGCCGCCGTCGCCGGGCTCGCACCTCGCCGGCCGGCGCGGTCCCACCATCGCCGGAACTCGGCGTCACCGGCGACGCTGGGCGCGTGGTTGCGCAGTACGTGGCTGGTATCGCGTTGGCTGTCTGCCGCGACGGACATCGCGAGGTTGGCCTCGAACCGCTCGCGCGGCACGCCGGCGGGGTAGTTGTCGGCCTCCACGAGCCGAGCGAAGGTGTTGACGAGAACGAGTCCGGTCAATGCGGAGCCGTGACACGCCGCGTATGTGATAGCAGCCGGTCCGCCATCTCCCACGCCGATCACCACCCGCCGGGTCGCCTGCGCTGCCTCCACGACAGCTCGCAGATCGTCGCTCTGCTGCCGCAACGATGGCGGGGCATCGACGTCGATCGGATCGGAGAGACCAATGCCCCTGGTGTCGTAGAGGACCACGCGACACGACGCGGCGAGGCGCAGGACGAAGCTCGTGAAGGGCTCGCTGTCCCAGATCGAGTCGATCGAGACGCTGCCATAGGAGCTCAGGACGAGATCGACGGGGCCGCCGCCCACGACCTGGTACGCCAGGTGCGTCGGGCCCGAGCGGGCGTACCGGACCGGCCCCACGGTCGCCACGCGATCTGCGCCGGGACCCGTCGACAGGCCGAAGCTTGTGCGGTCCTGTAGGGCAACGGTCTCGGCGGCGGCCAGCGCCGGTCCCGGCTCGAGCCCGATCTCGGCCAGGATCCGCCGGCACCGGTTCGCAGCGCGCACGGCCTCGGCCGACCGGCCAACGCGGAGCAGCGCCCGCACGAGGAGCACCCAAGAATCCTCCCGCACGGGGTCGTCGGCGACGATCGCCTCGAGCATCGAGATTGGTCGCGCCGCGTCCCCTGCATCGAGGTACCCCTCCGCCAAGCGGAGTCGGGCGTCCATCCGCAGCTCGTGCAACCGGGCCGCTTCGCCGACGAGGTACGGGTGATCGGCGAAGTCGGCGAAGGCATCGCCCTCCCAGAGCGCGAGCGCCTCCTCCAACGATGCCACGTCAGGATCGGAGCGCAGGATTGCTTCGAATTGGCTGGCATCGATGCGATCGGCGATGAGGCGGTAGCCATCACCGTGGCTCTCCACCGTCTCGGCACCGAGCGCGGTGCGCAACCGCGAGACGTAACCCAGCAGGGTCGAGGATGCGGACGGCGGCGGATCCTCCGGCCAGAGCGCGTCCACCAGGCGCCCCCGGGGGAGGCCGCCGGGTCTCGCGGCGAGCACGGCGAGCAGCAGCCGTTGCTTCGGGCTCCCGATCGCGACCGGTTGGCTATCGAGCTCGGCCCGAACAACACCCAACACGCGCACGACAAGCACCGCACCACTGTACGAGCGAGCCTGCAAGCGTGGCGCGTGCTAGACGCGACGCCGCCGCGAGCGCGTCCTCGTACCGTTCGATCCAGGCACAGTCTCTGAGGGAGAACACGATGACAACCACCGCAGCCCAGCTCGTCGCCAATGCGAAGGACATGGTCGAGAGCGTGGACGTGGACATGGCCGCGCGGGAGATCGCCGATGGCGCGCTCCTCGTCGATCTGCGAGAGGACGCGGAGCGGCGAGCGACCGGGGCCATCCCGGGCGCGCTTCACGTGCCGCGTGGACTGCTCGAGTTCAAGGCCGACCCGGCTGCGTCGACCCACGTCGCTGACCTCGACAAGGGGCGGAGGACGATCCTGTACTGCGCCGTAGGTGGCCGTTCGGCGCTCGCCGCGGTGAGCCTCCGCGGCCTCGGCTACACCGACGTTGCCCACCTCGATGGCGGGTTCCAGGCGTGGCTGGACGCCGGACGCCCGACCGAGCACGTGGACTGACGGGTCGTGACGCTCGAACGCGAGATCGTGCTCGACGGCGTCGCCAACGAACTGCGCGGGTTCGCCGGTTTCGTGCGATCCCTCGACGCGAGGGCGCTCGATGTGCTCACCCGGTGTGCGGGATGGACCGTCCGGGACGTCGCCAGTCACGTCGTCGGCACGGTCGTGGATGTGGCAGCCGGCAGTGTCGAAGGCCAGGGAACGCCGCCCGTCACCGAACGCCAAGCACGTGAGCGCCGCACCCTGACGGCCGCTGCGCTGGCCGACGAGCTCGATGCCGCCCTTCCCACGCTGCAGTCGCTACTCGAGTCGCTGCCGTCGGATTCGTGGGACGGACCGTCGCTGCTCGATCCCGCCTTCACCCTCGGCTTCTCGGTGGAAGCGATCTGGTACGACGCGTACCTCCACGGTGAGGACATCCGCTCTGCGCTCGGCCTGCCACCGGCTCGCGGTGCAGGCCTGCGATGCGCGGTGCACCACGTCGCCGGCTATCTGACGCAGCGTGATTGGGCGCCGACGACATTGTTGCTCAAGGACCTCGAGCCGGTCGAGATCAGCGGCGGCGGGACGGAGTGGGGCGGCGATCCCCTCGAGCTCGTGCTCGCCGCGACCGGCCGCCTGGACCCCGCTCCGCTCGGCCTCGACCCGCGCATCGACGTCTACGGCGGCTTCTAGCGGACGAACCGAGACGAACAACTACAGACTCGAACCGAATCCATAGATCGTCCGGCCAGCTTTGCAGGCCAAGAAACGGCGACTCCGGTGACATGGTCGCCACCAGCCGGCGTTCGAACCGATCTCGGCAGGATTTGCGCGATCTCGCGCTCAACGACGGCAACCTCCGGATCCGCTGTCTGATGCAGAACGACGTTCCGGAACTCCTCGAAACGCACGGGCATGGCACTGGGTCGCGTAGGAGCCGCGGCTCGCACATCGCCGCCACCGCCGCTCGACGGACGAGCGGATCGAGGTCGGCCGACCACCGCTCGGCCAAGGCGAACGCCCGTCCGGGATCGTCGTCGCTGGCCCGTCGGAGCGCCATCGCCACGCCTTCTCGCACCCGCCACCGACCATCGGACGCGTTGGCGTGCAGCACCTCGGCATGGGAGTCGTGGCCTTGCCCGTACCCGTAGTGCCGTCCCAGCGCGACGACCGGTTCGCAGTCGACCCCGCTGCTCCGTTGCTCTCGCGGTTGCTCTCGTTCGACAAGGCGTCGCTAGTCATCGTGCATCCTGACCTGCGATGACGTCATACCTGGCAGCAACTCAGCGGAATCCCTCCCGTTCCGCAATCCAGCGCACGGCACGCGCACCGATGAGTTCGCGACCTCGCCGTGGTCTTCATCGGTGAGCGGACTACGGTCCGCGCGTTCGAGAGGAGGCAGATATGTCAACACAGGCCGCAGAGAGCGTGAGCCAGCCGGTTGCCGTGCCGCCGGTTGCCGATCAGCGCACCTGGGAAGCCGCACTGGCAGACCTGCGCGTTCGGGAGAAGGCCGCAACTCGTGAGCTCGACGCCATCGCCGCCGCCCGCCGACGTCTCCCGATGGTGGAACTCCCCGAGTACACACTCGAGGGAGAAGACGGCCCGATTCGGCTCGTGGACGTGTTCCAGGACAAGCGCCAGCTGATCGTGTATCACCACATGTGGTTCCCTGGCGAGGAGTGGCAGTGTCCTGGCTGCACCGGCTTCACCAGCCAGTTCACCCGACTCGAGTTCCTCGACGCCCACGACGCCCGCTTCGTCATCGTCACCCCCGGCCCGATCGACGACGCCCTCGCGTACAAGGCGCGGGTGGGCAACAAGATGACCTGGTACTCCACAGCACACAGCTCCTTCGGTGCCGACCTGGATGCCCCGCTCGGTGGCGGCTTCCAAGTCAACGTGTTCCTTCGCGTTGGCGACACTGTGTATCGGACGTACAACACCCAGGGCCGCGGTACCGAACAACTCAGCCACGCCTTCCCCTTGATCGACCTGCTCCCCTACGGACGCCAGGAGGAATGGCAGGACTCGCCCGAGGGCTGGCCACAGTCGCCCACTTACAGCAGGTGGGCATCATCCGAGGAGTTCGCGCGCTACGCGGAGCCGGCCTGACGAGAGGCGCTCAGACCGTGGCGAGTACTTCGCCGTGCACGGTGATGAAGTAGCCGTCTCGCTCGTCGGCCCAGCGCATCCAGGCCGCGGCGCAGCCGGCGAGGTCGTCGCGGGACGCGACGCCGATCTGCACGGCGCGGTCGGCCAGTGGTGAATCGCTGATCCGCCGGGCCCAGGTGTGTGCCCACCACGCTCGGTCCTCCGGCGTGGCGAAGCACCAGGTCGAGGCGGATGCCGTGACGTTCGTGTACCCGGCCGCGTGGAACCAGGCGAGGAGGCGTCGGCCGGCATCGGGCTCGCCGCCGTTGGCCCGGGCCACCGCGCGGTACACCTCGAGCCAGCACCGCAGGCCGGGATCGTCCGGCCACCAGACCATCGCGTCGTAGTCGGCATCGCGCACCGCGACCGTTCCGCCAGGACGGCAGACCCGACGCATCTCGACGAGTGCCCGCACCGGATCACCGAGGTGCTGCAGCACCTGATGGGCGTGCACGACGTCGAACGCGTCGTTCGGTTCGGCGAGCTCGTAGACATCGCCGGTACGGAACGTCAGGTTCTCGGCGCGGTGATCGGCGGCGGCGAGCGCGACCACCTCGGCCGAACTGTCGAGACCAACGACTCGGGCCGGGCGGACGAGCCGCGCGAAATCGGCGGTGATCGTGCCGGGTCCGCATCCGATGTCGAGCACGGTCGTGCCCGGCGAGAGCTGGGCGAGCAGGTAACCCGCCGAGTTCTCTGCCGTGCGCCACCGGTGCGACTGCAGCACCGGTGCGGGGTGGCCGTGCGTGTAGATCTCACGCGGCGGTTCGTTGCTCATGACATGAGTCCGGTCTCGTAGGCGACGACCACGAGTTGGGCGCGGTCCCGGGCGTTCAGCTTGGCAGGGATACGGCCTACGTAGGACCTGCCGTGAGCGGGCTGATGAGCCGTGCACTACAGAACGTGTGCACCACAGCCGACAACACGCCGTTCGTGTTTCGTCTTAGTGTCGACCCGTGGAAGCCATAACTCACAACCCCCGCGACGGTGTGTACGCCCCGACCGACGACTACGTGCACGCGATCGAGGTTCGTGGTGCCGAGCGGCTGCTCTTCATCGCCGGAACGATGGGCTTGCGGCCCGACGGCACACCCGGAGCAGACCTTGCCGAACAGCTCGACCTCGTCTGGGCGAACATCCGTCGGATCCTCGCCAGCGCGGACATGACGGTCGACAACATCGTGCGTTTGACGAGCTATCTCACCGATCCTGCCTTCGCCGACGTGAACGGCGAGGTGCGAGTCGCCGCGCTCGGCGGTCGGGTGATCCCCACGACTGCGATCGTCGTCCAGACCGTGGGCGAGGGCTGGCTCGTCGAGATCGAGGTGATCGCCGCCGGCTGATCGATGTGGTGGTTCCCGACTTGCAACCGTCTCACGCGACGGCGGGCGCCCTTCGATGAGCGCCCGCCGCAGTGGCCGTGTCAGGCGACGTCGATGTCGATCGCGACGGGGACGCCGTTGGTGATGATGTCGTAGACGGCTGAGCGTGACCGTGACTGCTCGATGAGGTCGCGCAGCACCTCATCGGGTGCGTCGCACGCGTCCCGTGTTTCCAGAACGCGCCGTCGCGTGTCATGCGGCACAGGGCTCCCGAAGCGAGGCGATTGGGTGAACCGCTCTGCGGAGCCGTGCGTACGGCGCACACAGGAACGGTCGATCAGCGGCCGCGTTGCAACGAACGGAGAAAGACATGTCCGCAAAGAAGGACAACGAACACCGGCGGAGGGCTCGCAGCCTGCTCGTGGGTGTCGCAATGAGCGCCGGAGCGATGAGCGTCACGACGCTCGTCGCCGGAACCACGGTGGGCGCAGCCGGGGGACCGTCGGCGTTCTTTGCCCTCGGCGTCCTGACGGTGGTCGGCGATGCGCAGCCGAACGCCATCGTGGTCAGCCGCGACGCGGCAGGGAAGATCCTGGTGAACAACGGCGCAGTCCACATCGCCGGCGGCACGCCGACCGTCGTCAACACGCGGTCGATCACGGTGGTCGGCGCGGCCGGCAACGACACGATCAGTCTCGACGAGACGAACGGCGCGTTGCCGAAGGCCAACCTGTTCGGCGGCGCCGACAACGACACCCTCACCGGCGGGTCAGGTGGCGACACGATGGCCGGCCAGACCGGCAACGACACCCTGCTCGGCAAAGGCGGGTTCGACCTGTTGTTCGGTGGCTCGGGCAATGACGCGTTGACCGGCGGCGATGCCGACGACCAGGCGTTCGGCGAGGCCGGCAACGACCGCATGATCTGGAATCCGGGCGACGACACCGACCTCAACGAGGGCGGCGGCGACGTCGACACCGTCGAGGTCATCGGCGGCAACGGCGCCGAGCAGTTCACGACGACCGCCAACGGTGCGCGGGTTCGCTTCGACCGCATCAACCCGGCGCCGTTCGCGATCGACATCGGAACGTCGGAGAACCTCGTCGTCAACGCCAATGGCGGCGACGACTCGTTCTCGGCGACCGGCAACCTCGCGGCGCTGATCAAGATCACGGTCGACGGCGGCACCGGTGAGGACACCATCCTCGGCAGCAATGGCATCGACACGTTGCTCGGCGGCGACGGCAACGACTTCGTCGACGGCCAGCAAGGCAACGACGTCGGCCTGCTCGGCGCCGGCGACGACGTCTTCCAGTGGGACCCGGGCGACGGCAGCGACACCGTCGAGGGCCAGGACGGCTTCGACGACATGTTGTTCAACGGCAGCAACGGTGCCGAGAACTTCGACGCCGCGGCGAACGGGGGGCGGGTCCGCTTCTTCCGCAACCTCGGCAACATCACGATGGACCTCGACGATGTCGAGCAGATCGACCTCAACGCCCTGGGAGGCGCCGACAACCTGGTCGTCAACGATCTCAGCGGTACGGATGTGACGGAGATCGCCACCGACCTCGCCACCCCAGCGTCCAGCGGCGTCGGCGACGCCCAAGCTGACAACGTGACCGTCTTCGGCACCAACAGCGACGACATCGCTGTCGTCGCCGGTCAGGGCTCGAGCGTCGAAGTCGTCAACCTGGCGGCCCACATCACCATCAGCGGTGCCGAATCGGCTCTCGACCGGATCACGATCTCGACACTCGACGGCAGCGATGTCGTCGACGCATCAGGCATCGCGGCCGGGTCGATGGCACTCAGCATCGACGGCGGAGTCGGCGACGACGTCCTGATCGGCGGCGACGGCGACGACGTCATCAGCGGCAACGAGGGCGACGACGTGCTCCTCGGCGGCCCTGGCGTCGACACCCTGAACGGCGGTCCCGGTGACGACACGCTGATCGACGGCGAGATCGTGACCGATGGTCTTGTCGCCGGAGAGCAGTGGCTCGAAGATCACACCCGACTGGTCGAGGACCAGACCGTGCTCGAAGCCAACGACAAGAGCTACACCCTGCCGGAGGCCGACCTCGTCGCCTGAAGCAGCAACGCGTTGACAACGCACGAGGGGGCGCCGACAACGACGTCGGTGCCCCCTCTGGCGCGCTCGGGATGATGGCCCGTCAGGTCAGCGCGGCCCGAGACGTCACGGCGTCGACGTTCACCACGGTGATCGAGCGGGGGGTCGTGGTCACCCAACCGAGGGTTCGGAGCCCGTGCAACGCCTTCACCACGGCCTCCCGTGACAGGCCGGCCCAGGCCGCGATGTCACCTTGCGTGAGTGGCCCGTTGATCACCACCGCCGAACCGATGGGCTCGCCCTCACCGAGGACGTCGAGGAGGACTTCGCGCTCCTCGACGGTGACCGCGACCTTGAGCTCACCCGACCGCAGACGACAACGTCGTACGCGTCGTCACCCTCGAAAAACAGGATCGACTGCGCGGGATAGCGCCGAACCCGTCCCAACCCGAGCAAGTGCTCCTGTTGCGTGCGATCGAGGCGACCGAGGAAGGTCTTCGCCAACGTCTCGGGCGGCGCGGTTTCCATGGTGTCGATCATCGACGACCACCTTCGTCCGACATCGACGCCCGGGTCATCCGTAGCGGCTACGCAACCCGAGGAACCTCCGACTACGTATCGGGCGGCCGCGCTGACCGAGCTGCGACCAGCGAACCGACCGTCACGTGCGGCTCGGGTCGAAGCCGAAGGGCAACTCGAGTCGGTGTGACCGCATCAGCTCGTCGTCGACGAGCAGGTCACGCGTCGGACCATCGGCGACGACGCGCCCCTGGTCGAGGATCACCGCCCGCCCGCAGAGCTCGAGCGCGTAGGGAAGGTCGTGGGTGACCATCAGCGTGGTCATGTCGAGCGAGCGGACGATTTCGGCGAACTCGCGGCGTGCCGCCGGATCGAGGTTCGACGACGGCTCGTCGAGCACGAGGATGTCGGGCCGCATCGCCAGCACAGTGGCCGCGGCCACGCGGCGGCGTTGTCCGAAGCTGAGGTGGTGCGGTGGCCGGTCCGCGCAATCACCCATGCCGACCGCCGTGAGCGCTTCGTCGACACGACGATCGAGCTCGTCGCCGCGCAGCCCGAGGTTGGCCGGCCCGAACGCCACGTCGTCGCGCACAGTCGGCATGAACAGCTGGTCGTCGGGATCCTGGAACACGATCCCGACCCGCCGCCGGATCTCCTTGAGTTGCGGCTTGGCGACGAGCAGTCCCGAGATGCGAACCTCGCCGGAGGTGGCGCTGTGGATGCCGTTGAGGTGGAGCACGAGCGTCGTCTTGCCGGCGCCGTTCGGTCCGAGCACCGCGACGCGCTCGCCGCGTTCGATCGTCAGGTCGAGCCCGGCCAACGCGACGTGGCCATCGGGGTAGGCGAACGTGAGGTCGCGGATCTCCACGGCCGGCGGCACGACGTCATCAGGCATGGCACACCAGCACGTCACACGAGCCAGGCGGTGATCGACACGGCGGCCGCGGCGGCCGGGAGCGAGAGCGCCATGGCCCACTCGGCGCGGCTCGCGCGATGGTTTGCCAGCACCGGCATCGAGCCGTCGTACCCGCGCGACACCATCGCCAGGTAGACACGTTCGCCCCGTTCGTACGAACGGACGAACAACGCTCCGGCCGTGGACGCGACGGCCCGCGCCTGCCAGATCCACCGCGGGTCGTGCCCACGCGACTCGCGTGCGACGCGCATGCGGTGCAGCTCACCGGTGACCACATCGGCGTAGCGCACCATGAACGCGCAGATCGCGACGAAGACCTTCGGCAGCCGCAGCCGCTCGAGGCCGTGGAGGATCGACGGGATCGGCGTGGTGGCCGTCAACAGACCGGTCGCCGCCACACCGAGGGTGCCCTTCACGAGGATGTTCCACGCCGCCCACAAACCACTCTCCGACAGCGAGAGTCCGGCCACGTCGACCCGTTCGCCGCGGCCGACGATCGGCAGCAGCACGGCGAACGCCACGAACGGGAGCTCGAACGTCAGCCGCCGCAGGATCGTGGTGATCGGAACACGGGACACGATCGTTGTTCCGCCGACCAGGGCGGCTTCGACACCGAACGCCCAGAACGACTCGCGTGGTGTCGACACGACGACGAGCACGAACAGGAACGTGGCGAGCAACTTGCACTGCGGCGACAAGCGGTGCACGACGCTCGACCGCGCGACGTAGAGGCTCGATCCGAGCCCATGCCCTCCGCCCATGAGTCAGGGCCCGGCTGCGACCGAGCTCGATTCGCGCATCGGATCGGGCTCGACCCGGACACGCTTGATCACGGCGAACAACCCGAAGCCCACCGCGAACGTCACCCCGACACCGATCAGACCGGCGAGACCGGTCGAGACACGCGCGTTGTCGACACCCTCGACGCCGTATTCGGCCAGCGGACCGCCCGCCAAGGCGTGATCCTCGACCTCGGTGTCGAGCGCCTTGTCGGCAGCAACCTTCTCCAAGCCGTCGGGCGACGAACTCGCGAACGGGCTGACGAACGTCGCCAACGCCACTGCCACGACCAACCCGGCGATGACCAGACCGATGATGTTGCGGCGCATGACGATCAACCCCTGGCCGCTGTCATCGCAGGGACCCGGCCCGCAATCGGGGCGAACGTGTACCCCCGGGCGCCGTACACGAGGTCCGGCCGCACTGCCATGACGGCGCTGACGGTCATGGCCGTGATGATCCCTTCACCGATGCCGATCAGGAGGTGGACGCCGACCATCGCCGCCGCGACCGTCGTCACCGATGTCGCGTCGTTGCCGCCAATCGCGTATTGCAACGTGAAGCCCAGCGCCGCCAACGGCACCGAGAGACCGGCCGCGACGCCCGAAGCCGCGACGATCGACGTCCTCGCACGTGGGAGCACCGCCCGCAACCCGAGGAACAGCAGGTAGCCGCCCCAGGCGCCGATCACCGACATGTTGACGATGTTCAACCCGAGCGCCGACAAGCCGCCGTCGGCGAACAACAGCGCTTGCACGACGAGCACCACGGCGACGCACAACGGACCGAGCCATGGACCGACCAGCACCGCGGCGAGGGCGCCTCCGAGGAGATGCCCGCTGGTGCCACTGGCGACGGGGAAGTTGAGCATCTGGACGGAGAACACGAACGCCGCCGCCAGTCCGGCGAGCGGCACTTCCCTGTCGTCGATCGCCGCGCCCGCGCGCTTGACGCACACGCCGATCGCACCGATCGCGGCCACGCCGGCCGCCGCCGACGTGCCGGCATCGACGAATCCGTCAGGAATGTGCATGGCGGGGACCCCCGGGGAGCTCGCGTCGTGGTCAGCAAACGTCTCTTATTGCGACTAGTTCGCAACAATACCCACGCTTGGATTGGGTGTCATCCAAACTTTCCTGATCTACCCTCGCTCGTGATGACCAAGACGTCGTCGGAACGAAGCTCGTCGGAGATCGGCTTCGACGAGGCGCTCGACCGCCTTCGTGTCGCGGGCGGGCGGATCACGAGGGCCCGCCGGTCACTGCTCGAGGATCTCTACCGTGCCGCCGGACGGGTGACCGTCGACGAGCTCGCCGAACGCCATCCCGACGTCGACAGCGCAACGCTGTACCGGGTGTTGTCGCACTTCGAGAGCGTGGGGCTGATCGACCACGTGCACCTCGGCCACGGTCCCGCCGGCTATCGCTGGGTCGGCCACCGTTCCGTCGCCGTGGTCTGCGAGGACTGCGGGCGTGTCGTCGACGTTCCGGCCGACGAATTGCGGCCGCTCGCCGACCGGCTCCGCCGCCATTACGGGATGCGCCTGTCGATCGGTCACTTCGCACTCACCGCGCGGTGCGAGGCCTGCGCACCGGACCACTCGCATGAGCGGTGAACCGGGTCACGCCGACGGTCACTCACACGGGCACACCCACGGTCCGGCACTGGCACGCGCCGGCGCCCGCCACGTCCGCCCGTTGACGATCGCCTTCGGCCTGATCGCCGCGTTCTTCGTCGTCGAGGCCATCGCCGGCTTCGTGACCAACTCACTGGCGCTGCTGTCGGACGCCGGGCACATGCTGACCGATGTCGTCGGCCTCGGCATGGCTCTGGCGGCGATCCAGCTCGCCAGCCGCTACGAACGCACCGACGGTGCGGGTCGCGACGGTGCAAACCCCAGCCAGCACACGTTCGGGCTGTACCGACTCGAGATCCTCGCCGCGTTCGTCAACGCGCTCCTCCTCTTCGCGGTCGCGATCTACGTGGTGGTCGAAGCGGGGAGGCGGCTGTTCGACGAGACCGACGTGCTCGGCGTCCCGATGCTCGTCGTCGCCACGATCGGGCTCGTCGTGAACCTGATCGCGTTCGCACTGCTGCGCCGAGGTGCGCAGGAGTCGCTCAACGTCCAGGGCGCGTACCTCGAGGTGCTCGCCGACACGATCGGATCGGTCGGCGTGGTGATCGCCGCGATCTCGTTGGAGCTGTTCGGGTGGCGTTGGATCGATCCGGTCATCGGCGCCGCGCTCGGCGTGTGGATCCTGCCGCGCACGTATCGCCTCGGCGCCCAGGCCGTCCGCATCCTGCTGCAGTCGGCTCCTCCCCACCTCGACCTCGCCGGGCTGCAGAACGACCTCGGGGCGATCCCCGGCGTGGTCGGCGTGCACGACCTCCACGTGTGGACGCTGACGTCGGAGATGGAGGCCGCCTCGGTGCACCTCGTCACCGTCGACGGGATCGACCAGCACTCCGTGCTCGACCAGGCCCGCACGATGCTCGCCGAGCAGTACCGGATCGATCACGGCACGTTCCAGATCGAGCCGGCCAGCCACACCGGCTGCACCGAAGTGCATTGGTGAGTGCAGTCGGTCAGGTCGAGATGTCGAGACCGAAGGCGTCGCCGAAGGCCTTGATGTAGCCGGCGTCGTCGGGCGCCAGGCCGATCGCGACCCACTCCTCGTCCGTCATCCGCGCCCGACCCCCGACCAGCTCCGGTCCACCCCAGCTGACCGTGTAGCGCAGCCGGGGCGCGTCGGTCTCGATCGCCTCGCGGATCGTCTCGGCGACCTCGAACGGGTCGGTGGCGTGGTTCAAGCCGGCCGCGTACATCTGCAACATCCGGCGGTAGTGGGCGTCATACGCGCCGGTGCCGGCGGGCATGTCGACGTTCTTGGCGAAGATCGCCGACTTGGTCACGCCGGGCTCGATGATCGCGACCCGGATCCCGAACGGCGCCAGCTCCTGCGCCATCTGCTCGCTGATGCCCTCCAGCGCCCACTTCGACGCGACGTACGGCGCCTGGGCGATCGCCCCGATCCGCCCGGCGACCGACGTCACGTTGACGATCGTCCCCGAGCCACGCTCGCGCATCTGGGGGAGCACCGCCTGGGCGCAGCGGGTGGCGCCGCACAGGTCGACGTTCATCACGTCGAGGAAGAACTCGGCCGAGCATTCCTCGACCACGGCGTTGCCACCGACCCCGGCGTTGTTGACGAGGTGGTCGACACGACCCGCGTCGCCGAGGATCTGTTCGAATCCGGTCCGCACCGAGTCGTCGTTGCCGACGTCGAGCTCGACGAGGTTGACCTCGACCCCGGCCGCACCGGCCATCGCGTTCAGCTTCTCGGCCTTGGCGACCGAGCGGACGGTGCCGTACACGGTGTGCCCTGCACTCGCGAGGTGAATGGCGGTCGCCCGGCCGATGCCCGAGTTGGCACCGGTGACGACAGAAACGGCAGCAGTTGGCATCCGGCGAGGTTAGGGCACGTGCCGCACGGACCCGGTCGGCCCATAGCCTGGGCGGATCATGTCCGGGGTACGGACCTTCGCATCGACCGCGTTGATCGGTGCCCTCACCGCCATCACCAGCGTGGCGCTCGTGCCGATTGCCGCGCTCGGGCCGTCGCACGCCGTCGCCGGCACCGCCCCGCCGGTCGTCGGGGCGCCGTCGCGCTACGCACCGGTCGGTCCGCTCCGTCTCGCCGACACCCGCGCCGCGACGTGTGGGTGCGCGCCCGTCGACGCGGCAACGATCCGGGTCCAGATCGCCGGTCGTGACGGGATCGCGACCGGCATCACGGCCGCCGCGGTCACGATCACCGCGACGCGGACGTCGGGCACCGGCTTCGTCACGGTGTATCCGGCGGGGACGCTGCGACCCGAGACGTCGATCCTCAACGTCGAGACGGGGAGCGACACCGCCAACTCGGGCATCGTGCCGGTCAGCGCGGACGGCGCGATCGACGTGTACGCGAACGTGGCGACCGATCTGATCGTCGACGTGACTGGCACGTTCACCGAGGTCGCCGGCGGAGCGACTGCCGGCCGGTTCATGCCCGTCGTCCCGTCTCGACTGCTCGACACGCGAGCGGGGGGCGGCGTACCACTCGCGCCGAGCGGCCGGGTCAACATTTTGCTCCCAGCCGGTGTCGATGCCGACGCGACCGCGGTCGCCGTGAACGTCACGAGCGTCGGGGCACCGGTCGCCGGGTTCTTCAGCGCCTTCCCGGCGGGCGCCGACGGGTCGGACGCCTCGTTCATGAACCCTGACGGCAGCGGCGATCCACGTGCCGCGCAGGTCATCGTGCCCGTCACACCCGGCGGATTCACGATCGCCACCACCTCCGGCGGCCACGTGATCGTCGATCTCGTGGGGTGGTTCACCGGACCGTCGGCACCGTCGTCGAACGACGGTCGGTTCGTACCGACCGCGCCGACCCGCATGCTCGACACCCGCCGCGATCAACCGCGGGTGTGGCGGGGCGGCACACGTGAGCTCGGCCTCCCGTTGTCCGACGCCGCTGCCATCGTCACGAACGTCACGCTCACGCGCACCGACGAGGCGGGCTTCGTCACCGCCTACCCCGCCGGCACGGAACTGCCGACGACGTCGAGCGTCAACGCCACGACACGTGACGACTCGGTGCCGAACCTGGCGATCACCCGGACGTCGGAGCGCGGCACCGCCTACTTCTCCGACCGGGGCACCGATCTGATCGTCGACATCACCGGCTACTTCATCGGCACGCCCGTGGCGTCGCCGCTGCCCGTGCCGTCGAACGACCGGCCACCGTCGCGAGTGCTGATCGTCGGCGACTCGACGCTCGCCGCCGTGCGCTTCATCCCCGGCGCGCCGGGCGCGATGCGCGGGTTCGATCCGGTCCTCGACGCCGAGCCGTGTCGTCGTCTCGTGTACCCGTCGTGCCTCAGCAACACCACCAACCGGGTCCCGAACACCGCCTACGAAGCGATCACCACCACTCCGGGATGGGTCGACGCGGTGATCATCATGACCGGCTACAACGACTGGTTCGACGACTTCGGGTACCTGTTCGACACGATCGTGCGCGCCGCGCGAGCGAAAGGTGCGCGTCAGATCGTGTGGCTGACGTACAGCGAGGGCGGTCAGTCACCGACCGCGAACCGCGCCTATCAGCTGAACAACGCCGACCTCCGCCGTGTGGCCGCCCAACCCAGCTACAGCGACGTGCAAGTGGCCGAATGGAACGCCTACAACCATCGCGGCGACAACTGGGTCTGGCCGGACGGGATTCACCTCACCAACCGCGGTGCGTTCGGTCTCGCCGACTACTTCTCACGCTGGTTCGCGCACCTCGAAGGCCGGCCGTGCGCGGCGCCCTGGACCGGTGGCGGGCCACTCGACGACCCGTGCCCGGACCCCGACGGCACCGGCATCGCCGCCGACATCCGCAGCGTCTACGGCGTCTGATCGCCTGACCCCTTCCCATCTCGTGAAGTTTCGGCGCCCCGGGAACGCCGAAACTTCATGAGAACGGGCGGACGCGGCGTTGGAGCTCGGTGATCCAGTCGTCGGCTTCGCGCCATCGCGCATCGGCGTGCTGGCGGGCATCGTGGTCGGCAGCGTCGGCGGCCGGATAGGAACCGAAGAACTTCACGTCGCCCTGCTTGGCGTGCAGAGCGCGCATCGCGTCGGCCAACAGATCATCGGTCACGTGACCCTCGGCGAAGATGATGAAGCAATAGTCGCCGAGCCCGCCATGCTTCGTCGGACGGCTGATCAGGTTCGACAGGTTGATGCGGCGGGCGGCGAACTCCTGGAGGATCGAGATCAGGCTGCCCGGTTCGTCGGCCCGCTGGTAGACCACAAGTGCCGTGCGGTCGTGGCCGGTTCGGGGCGGGATGCCGTCGCGGGCGACGGCGACGAATCGTGTCTGGTTGCCGTCGTGGTCGGCGATGTCGGCCGCAATGATCTCGAGGCCGTACAGCGCGGCCGCTGCACGCGGGGCGATCGCGGCGACGCCGGGAGCCGGGTCCTCGCTCACGGTCTGCGCGGCGGACGCTGTGGAGTCCGAGGCGCGCACCACCGCTCCCGGCAACTGCTCGCGCAGGAACCGGTGGCACTGCGCAGTCGCGACCGGGATCGACAGCACGTCCTTCACGTCGGCCAGCGTGGTTCCTCCGCGGGCCATGAGGCAGTGCTCGATGTCGAGCACGACGTCGCGGGTGATGATCAGATCGTGGTCGAACGCCAGCGCGTCGAGCGTGAAGTTGACCATGCCCTCGATCGAGTTCTCGATCGGCACGAAGCCGACACCGATCTGGCCGGCGGTGACCGCGTCGAGGATGTCAGGTACCGATCGATATGCGACCAGCTCGCGAGCGGCGAGGTCGGGCTGGGTCCGCACCGCCTGCTCGGTGAACGTGCCGAACGGACCGAAGAAACCCACCCGCTGCGACGGGTCGGTGGACGCGCTCGGATCGATCGGGTCGGTCGTCATGGCCCCTCAGGTTAAGGTCTCATCGAGTCGGCTCATTCAGTCCGAGTCGGCGACCAGACGTTCGACGAGTCGGCCTGTGGTGAGCCGACTCAATTCGGCCGAGTCTGGCACCATGGGTCCTGTGGACGATTCCGCGCTACGGGCGCTGATCGACGGCATCCGGTCCGGCGAGGTGACGGCCGACGAGGCGGTGGCGCGGCTCTCGCGACTCCCGTTCGCCGACCTCGGCGACACACTCGTCGACCATCACCGCACACTCCGCCAAGGGATGCCCGAGGCGGTGTACGGGCCGGGCAAGACGCCCGAGCAATGTGTCCGCATCGTCGCCGAGCTGTTCGAGCACGGCAGCGGACCGGTGCTCCTGACGCGGGCCGACGAGGCGCAGGTGAAGGCGGCGACGGCGATCTACGGTCCGGGCCTCCAGTCCGGCGGCTGCGTGCTGTGGCGCGAGCCGTCGCAGACACGTGCCCAACGAGTGCTGATCGCGAGCGCCGGCACGGCCGACACACCGGTCGCCGACGAGGCGGCGATCACGCTGCGGGCCCATGCGTTCGACGCCGACCGATTGCACGACATCGGAGTTGCCGGACTCCACCGGCTGCTCGCCCACCTCGATCGCGTCACCGGTGCCGACGCCGTGATCGTCGTCGCCGGGATGGAAGGGGCGCTCGCCAGTGTGATCGGCGGGCTCACGTCGGCGCCCGTGGTCGCGGTCCCGACGAGCGTCGGCTACGGAGCCGCCCTCGACGGCGTGACAGCTTTGTTGGCGATGCACGCCTCGTGCGCGAGCGGCGTGACGGTGGTCGGCATCGACAACGGCTTCGGTGCGGCGTGCGCCGTGGCGCGGATGCTGCGCCGATGAGCGGGCGCACGGTGTGGTTCAACTGCTGCGCCGGTGTGGCCGGCGACATGTTGCTGGCGGCGCTCGTCGATGCCGGCGCCGGCGTGGACGCGATCGCCGATGGTCTCGCCGGGTTGCACGTCGACGGGTATGCGCTGGCGTTCGAGCGGGTCCAACGTTGCGGGGTCGGCGCGACGTGGGCGAACGTCGCCGTGCACGACGACACCGGTCACGACGACGCTGACCACACTCACCGTCCGGCTCGCGACGTGCTCGAGTTGATCGGTTCGGCGGACCTTCCCGCCCGCGCCCGCGACCGGGCCTTGGCGGTGTACCGGGTCCTCGCCGAGGTCGAAGGCGAGATCCACGGCGTCGCGGCCGGCGACGTCGAGCTCCACGAGGTCGGTGCGCTCGACTCGATCATCGACGTCGTCGGCGTCTGTGTCGCGCTCGAGGTGCTGGGCGTCGACTCGATCGTCTGCAGCCCGATCGCCGTCGGCCATGGCACCGTTCGGACCCAACACGGCGAGCTGCCCAACCCGGTCCCGGCCGTCACCAAACTCCTCGCCCGTGCGAACGCCCCGGTCGTGGGGCTCGACACCACGATGGAGACGGCCACGCCGACCGGAGTCGCCCTCATGACCGTGCTCGCCGATCGCTTCGGCGCCTTCCCGTCGTTCACCGTGACCGGCACCGGCTTCGGAGCGGGCACGGCCGACCCGCCGGGCCGACCGAACGTCGTGCAGGCCGTGATCGGCGACGACGTGCGGTCCGGTGCGGCGATGCAGGGGACCGGCCGGCCGGCCCGGCTCGTCGAGGCCAACGTCGACGACGTCACCGGTGAGGTACTCGCCCACACGATCGCCGGATTGCTCGCCGCCGGCGCGTACGACGCGTGGGCGACCCCGATCGTGATGAAGAAGGGTCGCCCGGCGCACACTGTGCACGCGCTGTGCGACGACGCGACGTTCGCCGCCGTGAGCAGCGTGATGATCGGCGAGACGGGGACCCTCGGCGTGCGGGCGACATCCGTCGAGCGCTGGCCGCAGCATCGCGAGGAACGCCACGTCGACGTCGGTGGCCACCTCGTGCACGTCAAGGTGAGCGGCTCGCGGGTGAAGGTGGAACACGACGACGCGGTCGCTGCCGCGGCAGCGTTGGGCATCCCCCTGCGCGACGTCCTCCGCCGCGCCGAAACCGCCGCCGACGACGGCCCGTCGTCCGCTTAGCGTCGGACGACCGTGGGATCGATCCAGATCAGCCATGTCGGCTGGAAGCTGCCGAGCGGCATCGAGCTCATCCGCGACGTCAGCTTCGCGGTCGGCAACGGCGAACGGGTGGCACTCGTCGGCGCCAACGGGGTCGGCAAGACGACGCTCGTGCGCATCGTGTGCGGCGACACCTCCCCGACATCGGGCACGGTGTCGATCGAGGGACGGCTCGGCGTCATGCGCCAACTCGTCGGGACCGCCGGCGCGGACTACGGCATCCACACCGTGCGCGATCTGCTCGTGTCGATCTCCCCGGAACGCATTCGCCGCGCCGCTGAGCGCCTCGACACCGCCCACGCCCACGCCACTGCCGATCCGATGCGCTACGCGACGGCGCTCGCCGAGTGGGGCGACGCGGGCGGCTACGACGCCGAGGTGCTCTGGGACGAATGCGCCGGCCGGGCGCTCGACGCCGACTTCCGCCATGTCGCCGACCGGCCGCTCACGACACTGAGTGGCGGCGAGCAGAAGCGGCTGGCGCTGGAGGCACTGCTCCGCGGCGAGGACGACGTGCTCGTGCTCGACGAACCCGACAACTTCCTGGATGTCCCGGCCAAACGGTGGCTCGAGCGCGAGCTGCGATCGAGCCGCAAGACGGTCCTCTTCGTGAGTCACGACCGCGAGCTCCTCGCCGCGTCGTCGACCAAGATCGTGACGGTCGAGGCCGAGGGCACGTGGACCCACGGCGCCGGCTTCGCGACCTACGCCGCGGCCCGGGCGGCGCTGCACGAGCGCCTCGAACACGACCGTGGTGTCTATGACGACGAACGCAAGCGGCTCGAAGAGCTGGTCGCCGAGATGGCTCGCCGGGCGAAGATCAGCGACACGTTCGCGCCGAAGCTGAAGGCCGCCGAGAGCCGGCTGCGCCTGTTCATCGAGAAGAACGAGCGACCGACACAGGCGCGGGCGCAGAAGATCGACGTGCGGCTGCGTGGTGCCCGCACCGGCAAGCGAGCCGTGATCCTCGAGGGCCTCGCGCTGTCCGGCCTCACCGATCCGTTCGACCTCGAACTGTGGTACGGCGAGCGCGTCGCGGTGCTCGGCGGCAACGGCGTCGGCAAGAGCCACTTCCTTCGCCTGCTGGCCGGATATCCGACCGACCACGACGGCAAGTGGCGCCTCGGTGCCGGCGTCGTGCCCGGCCTGTTCCACCAGACCCACGACCATCCGGAATGGATCGGTCGCACGCTCGTCGAGATCCTCCACGATCACGACGTGGTGCTCGGGCCGGCGATGGGCATGCTCCGCCGCTACGAGATCCAAGGGTGCGCCCACCAACCGTTCCAGACGCTGTCGGGCGGCCAGCAGGCGCGCTTCCAGATCCTGCTCCTCGAGCTCTCCGGGGCGACGTTGCTGCTGCTCGACGAGCCGACCGACAACCTCGACCTCGTGTCGGCGGAGGCGCTCGAAGCCGGGCTCGATCGTTTCGACGGGACGGTCATCGCCGTCACCCACGATCGCTGGTTCCTCCGCGGTTTCGACCGCTTCGTCGTGTTCGGCGACGACTGTGCGGTCACCGATCACATGGAGTGTCCGGCGGCCTGGCGCTGAGGCGCGGCGTCGACAGGTCGGATCCGCTTCCAGTTTCGATCCCCATACAGTTGAAACGTGGAGCCCCAGTCCGCCCGATCCGAGCCGATCGAGGTGCTCATCGAGGCCATCACCGACGAGGAACGCTTCGTCTCCGCCACCTGGTCGGGCGCGTTGCCAGGGGCGAACCCGTCGGCGGAGCGGGTGACGCTGCGCCCCGTCGACCTCAAGGTGGGGCGCCGCCTGCAACTTTCGGTCTTCGACGGACGCACGACAGTCGTGGCCAACCTCGAACCGAGCGAGCTCGCGACGCGGTTGGATGAGCTGTTCGAGACCGGCTTCGCCTCGACGTTCGTGCGCACACTCGACGCCGACCTGCAGCTGAGCCACGCGCGCGGCGGAACGCCCCGGTTGACGCGGCATCGCCCCAGCGCGAGCACCATCCTCACGGCCCATGACCGACCCAAGGCGCGGTTGCTCGACGAATCGGCGCCGTTCCTGCGGGCGGTCGGGATCACCGACCAGCACGGTCGCATCAAGCCGACAGCACGCGCCAAGCATCGCCAGGTCGAGCGCTTCGTCGAGATCCTGTCGCACACGCTCGACGCCGACCTGCCTGACACGATTCGGGCCGTCGACCTCGGTTGCGGTGCCGGCGTGTTGACGCTGGCGACGTATCACTACCTGACCCAGGTCCGCGGCCACTCGGTGACGATGACCGGCATCGACACGAAGGCGGAACTGATCGAGCGTCTCAACACCACGGTTGCAGAGCTCGGCTGGGACGGATTGGTGTTCGAGGCCGGCTCGATCATCGACCATCAGCCGGCCGAGCCGCCCGACCTCGTCCTCGCGCTTCACGCCTGCGACACCGCCACCGACGACGCACTCTCGAAGGCCGTCGGCTGGCGGGCGCGCTACGTGTTGGCGGCGCCCTGCTGCCAGCACGACCTCCAAGCCCAGATCGACACGGCCAACGCGCCCCCCGACTACGGGCCGCTGCTCCGGCACGGGATCGTGCGGGAACGCCTCGGTGACCTGCTGACTGACTCATTGCGCGCCGAGCTGCTGCGCGCCCACGGCTACCGCACCGACGTGATCGAGTTCGTCTCGACCGAGCACACCGCCAAGAACCTGATGATCCGCGCCATCCGTACCGACCGCCCTGACCCCGAAGCGTCGGCCGCGGTCGAACGTCTCGCCGCGGTGTGGGGCGTCACCCCGGCGCTGGCCGCCAGGATCGGCTACCGACCCTGACGTGCTGAGGCCCTACGCGGCGAGCGCCGCCTCGAGCTTGGCGATGAAGTCGTCGGGCTCGGACTCGCCTGCCCACCTCCCGAGCACGTTGCCGTCAGCGCCGACGACGGTGATGAACGGGAAGGCGTTCACGCCGAACGCCTCGGCGCCCATGAAGAAACCGTTCGTGAAGTCGACACCGTCGGCCATCACGGGCCACAGCCAGCCCTTCTCGACGATCCACTCCGACGGTGGGAAGTTCGGGCGGTTGGCACTCACGCCCGTGCTGACACCCACGATCTTCAAGTCGTCGGGGAACCGCCCGGCGTCTTCGAGCTCGAGCAGTCGCGGGATCTCGTCATTGCAGTGCGGGCACCAGTGAGCCAGAAAGACGACCATCACCGGCCCGCCCTCTGACGCCGTCGTGACCACCGACCCATCGAAGCTCTCGCCGACGAGCACCGGTGCGGCGAGACCGACCGCGGCGTCGTTGTTGGGGTTCTCCAGCGGCGGGAGTGCCGATCCTTCGACGGTGACCGGGCGGATCTCGCCGATCAACTCCTCGGGAAGCGAGCTCGTCGTTCCGTTCGTGCCATCGTCGTCGTCGCCACCCCGCGACGCGACGACCGCGGCGATGGCGACGATGGCGACGACGACGAGGACGATGCCGACGACGAGGGGCGTCTTGTTGCGGGTGGTCACGGGAGCTCCGATCGCTGAACAGGGGGTCGGTCATTCGCGGGTGGGAAGGACACGAGTGAGAAGACGATGATCGTGATGAACCCGGCGAGCGCCATGAACGCCAGCGTCACGAAGCCGAGCTCGCGAAACCAGACGTCGGCGCATGCCGGCCCGACGGCCGTACACGCCCCGCCCTCGAGCGACGGCTTCCACTCGAGGAGGTAGTGGTACGACGAGACGATCGCACCGGCGGCTGCGATCGGAACGACGTAGAAGCGTGCGCCGCGGTCATGGCGGATCGCGGCGACGAGCAGGATGACGGACAGTGGGTACATCGCCGTGCGCTGGAACCAGCACAGGCGGCACGGCACGAAGTTGGCAACCTCGGAGAAGTACAGGCTTCCGGCGGTGGCGCCGGCGGCGACGAGGAACGACAGCCACGGCCCGGCCTCAGCGACGGTGGCGCCCGCGTCGCGGGCGATCGACACGCGTGCCGACAACAGACGCGCGACGACCAGCAGCACCGCGCCGCCGAGCGCGATGAGAGACAGCATCGAGGTGAAGATCTCGACGGTGTCGACGCCCACAGCCACCAAGTATGGGGCCTGATCACGGTTCTCAGGCTGCACGACCGGTCCACGAACCGCGATCGGCGCAGGGTCGCCATCCGGACGTCACCGCTAACGTTCGGCCCGCATGCACGACGCGCTCTCCGATCTCCGGCGCACGCGACGAGCGCGCCGGCTGGGTGATGTGGAGTGGTTCGACCTCGCGTACCGCGTCTACATCGCGGCGATCTTCGGGGGGAGTGCGGTGATCGTGTTGAGCGACCAGGTCGGAGACGCCGAGGCGACCCCGTCGCAGATCACGTCGGTGTTCGGCGACGGTCCGGCCGTGCTCGGGTTGATCGCCGTGCTGGCCGCCGCGCTCGGGTTGCGCAGCGGGAGCGACGGCGGACCGCTGTCGATCGAGGCGGCCGACGTCCGCCACCTGTTGCTGGCTCCCATCGAGCGGCGCAGCGTCTTGACGCGCCCCTTTGTTCAGCGGCTCCGATCGGCCGCTTTCACGGCGTCGATCGTCGGCGGCATCGGTGGCGTGCTCGCTGCACAGCGACTTCCGGGCTCGCCCGCGGCGTGGATCGCGAGCGGCGCCGCGGCCGGCGCGCTCGTGGGCCTCGTGTTCGTTGCCGTGGCGTCGATCACCCATGCGCTGCGGGTATCACGCCCGCTCGCCACCGCAGTCGCCGCCGCGCTCGTCGTGTGGCAGTCGCTCGCCATCTTCGGCGACGTCACCGGTCCCGGCGACCGGTTCGGGCAGTTGGCGCTGTGGGGGTACGACCAGCGGCCCGGCGATCTCGTCGCCGTCGGCGCGACGCTCGCCCTCATCGTCATCGCATGGTGCCTCGTGGGGAGACTCCGCGTCGAGCCACTCGCGCGCCGTGGCGATCTGGTCTCGCAACTGCGGTTCGCCGTGACGATGCAGGACCTCCGCACGGTGGTGCTCCTGCGCCGCCAGCTTCGCAACGAGCGGCCACGGCGGACCCCGTGGCTCGGCCTTCGACCGGCAGGTGGTTCGGCCCGGGGCGCGATCTGGCGTCGGAGCTGGCGCGGCGTCGCCCGCACGCCCGCCGGTCGGCTCGGCCGCATGGCAGGTCTCGCCGGCGCGAGTGGACTGGCGGCGGTTGCCGTCGTGCGCGGGACCACCCCGGCGTTCGTCGCCATGGGTGTCCTGCTGTTCCTGCTCGGACTGGAGGCCGTCGAACCGCTGTCCCAGGAGATCGACCAACCAGGCCTCACCGATGGTCTTCCGATCGCGCGCGGGTCGCTGCACGTCCACCTGCTCGTCGCCTCCGCCGGTCTGCTCGTACCGTTCGCGGCACTCGGTGCCGCGGTCGTCGCGCTGATCGAGCCCGATGCCGCGGCGGCGGCGTTCGCGCTCGCGCTTCCCGTCGTGCTGCTCGGGATGGCCGGTGCCGTCGTGAGCACCGTGCGAGACGCGCCGAACCCGGTCGCCGCCGAGTCGCCGTTCGTGCCGCCCGAGATGGCCGGGTTCGGAAACGCGATGCGAGTCCTCGTGCCCGTGGCCGTCAGCACGCTGGCCGCGCTCCCGGCGTGGGCCGCGCGTGAGGAGCCGGGATCGGCAACGGTCGTCCGCTCGATCGTCGGGATCGCGCTCGTCGTCACCGCCATCGGATGGTGGGTGACGCGCCGCGACCGGTGGCGCACCGCGTGGCAGCGCTTCGTCGCCGGTGCGAAACCATGAGCGCCGCAGCTCCGCCGGCGATTGCCACCGCCGGGCTCACGAAGGACTACGGCGGCACCCTCGCCGTGGGGCCACTCGACCTCGTCGTTGCCCCCGGCCAGCGGGTGTCATTGATCGGACACAACGGCAGCGGCAAGACGACCTTGATCAGGCTGCTCACCGGGATGCTCGAACCCTCGGCCGGGGAGGCCGTGGTGGCCGGCCATCCGGCGGGCTCGATCGACGCCAGGGCGGCGCTCGCCCACCTCGCCGACCAGCCGGTCTTCTACGACGACCTCTCGCTTCGCGAACACCTCGAGTACATCGCCCGTCTCCACGGCAGATCGGAATGGCAGCCGCGGGCCGACGAGCTGCTCGACGCCGTCGGGCTGACCGGGCGCGCCGACGAACTGCCCTCGACGTTCAGCCGCGGCCTGCGCCAGAAGGCGGCCGTGTGCCTGGCCTTCGTCCGCCCATTCGACGTGATGGTGGTCGACGAGCCGTTCGTCGGCCTCGACCGGGCGGGCCGCGAGTCGCTGCTCGAATTGTTCCGTCTCGCCCACGGCGGCGGCGCCGCGCTCGTGATCGCCACCCACGAGCTGGCGACCGTTGCCGAGAGCCAGCGCATCGTGGCGCTGCGCGACGGTGCCGTGGTGTTCGACGGTCAACCCGGCGAGGCCGATCTCGACCAGCTCGTCGACATCGCCCCAGCCCCCGAGGCTGAGTCAGAATGAGTCGGCTGACCGCCGTGCCCTCGATGACCTCAGGAGTCGCTAGGGTTCCGAGCCATGCACGAGTTCACCTCGATCAGCGTTTCGTCGTACGACGCGGCGTCGCTTGCCGACAAGCTCACCGAGAAATCAGCGGCCGGTTGGGACGTCGTGGCCATCGTGCCGGCGGGCACCAACATCACGGCCTACCTGAGTCGTGAAGGCGGAGCCGCCGAGGCGGCACCGTCGTGGGACGCCACCGCCGTCGGCGACGACACCACCGAAACCGTGTCGAGCGACGATGCCTCCGCCGAGGTGGCCACCTCGAGCTACGTCGCCGAGGAGGTCGAGGCGGTCGAGGAGCCCGCACCCGTGTGGGAACCGGAGCCCGTTGCCGAAGAGCCGGCGCCCGCCCAAGAGCCGGCCGGTTGGGCGGTTGCTCCGGAGCCGGCCAGCCCGGCGCCACCGAGTGTCGGAGTCGCCGAGACGTCGCCAGAGCCCACCCCGTACCCCAACACATCGAGCGGGGACACATCGAGCGGCTACAGCACCCCCGAGACAACCGAGGTTCCCGACACCGGCTACGTCGGTGAACCGCAACTCGGATCGACGACGGCCGGGTACGACGCCGGGACGACCAGCTACGACACGGGCACGACCGGTTATGACACCGGCACCAGTTCCGGTACCACCCCCGTGCCGAACACCGGCTACGACACCGCCGCTACGACCGAACCCAGCGCGCCGACCACCGACGTGGGCGCCAGCTCCGGGTACGACACCGGAGAGCCCGCCACTGCCGCCACCGGCTACGACGCCGGGGCCACCAGCGAGTCGGCGGCCGGCGAATCGGCGGCCGGCGCCGGTACCGAAGCAGCGTCGGCCTCGACTGCCGAGCAGGCGACGCCAGCCACCGCGTCCGCGGCACCAGCGGGTTGGTACGCCGACCCGTCGGGTCGCTACGAGCTGCGGTACTGGGACGGCAACCAGTGGACCGAGCACGTCTCGCGGGCCGGTCAGCAATACACCGATCCGCCGGTCGCCTGACGCGCCGGCGCATGCGCGCGACCTCGATCGGCCACGCCGGCATCCTCATCGAAACCGCCGCCGGGTCGATCCTGTGCGATCCCTGGTTCGTGCCGGCGTTCTTCGGCGCGTGGTTCGTGTTCCCGCGCAACGACCAGCTCGACGACGAGCTCCGTGGCCGCATCGAGCACGCCGACTATCTCTACGTCACGCACCTCCACGCCGATCACCACGACGAGGCATGGCTGCGCGAGCACCTGCGACGCGACATCCCGATCCTCTTGCCGGGCTACCCGACGCGTGAACAGGAGCGCACGTTGCGCCAGCTCGGGTTCACCGAGTTCATCCGCACCACCGATGGCGAGGAGCTCGAGTTGGCGCCGGGGCTGACGATCGCGATCCACGTCGAGACGTCGATCACCGACGGCCCGGGCGGCGACTCGGCGATGGTCGTGTCCGATGGTCGCACCCGCCTCGTGAACCAGAACGACTGCCGCACGTCCGACCTCGGTGCCCTGAACGCTCACGGACCGGTTGACCTGCACTGGCTGCAGTACTCCGGCGCGATCTGGTACCCGATGGTGTACGCCATGCCGGACGCCGAGAAGCGGGTGTTGTGCGAAGCCAAGGTCGAAAGTCAGTTCGCCAGGGCGATGCGGTACGTCGAGGCGATCGGCGCCCGGGCAGTGGTCCCGAGCGCCGGCCCGCCGGTCTTCCTCGACGACGAGCTGTTCCACCTCAACATGATCAGGGGCGACGAGCTGTCGATCTTCCCCGACCAACAGACGTTCATCGAACGACTCGCGAAGGCCGGCCATCGTGGCCTCCTGGCGATCCCCGGCACGGCGATCGAGATCTCGCCCGATGCGATCGACGTCATCCATCCGATCCCGGACCGCGACGTCGATGCGATCTTCGACGACAAGGCTGCCTACCTCGACCGCTACCGCGCCGACTGGCAGGGCTGGCTGGACGCGCTCCACGCCAGCTGGGACCGACCCGACACCGACCTGCTGGCGACGTTGAAGGAGTGGTGGGAGCCACTGTTGGCGATCGCGCCGACCCTGCGGAGCGCGGTCGGCGCCAACTGTCTGTTCCGCGTCGGCGACCTCGAGATGGTGATCGACTTCCCGGCCGGCGAGGTGCGCGCCTACGACGGCGAGCGCTACTCGTTCCGGTTCGAGATCGCCCGCGATCTCGTCGAGACCGTCGTGGCGCGCCGGGCCGTCGACTGGAGCAACTCGCTGTTCCTCTCGTGCCGCTTCAGGGCGTGGCGCGATGGCGAGTTCAACGAGTACCTCTACAACTTCTTCAAGTCGTTGTCGGTCGAGCGCATGCGGCGGGCCGAGGCCGAGGCGTTGTGGAGGCTCGACCCGCCGACCGAGGTCGAACCCGACATCGAGCTCGGCGACTGGATCGTGCAACGCCGCTGCCCACACCGCAACGCCGACCTCGCGGTGTTCGGCGAGATCGAGGGCTGCGAGCTCGTGTGCACGCTGCACGGATGGCGCTTCGACCTCGAGACCGGACGCTGCCTGACTGCCGACGACCGCGCCTTGCGCGTGCGACGCCGCGAGTCCACGGTTCCCCGAACCGAGTGCTGACGTGCTGATCAGACGCGACGTGCTCGACCGGATCGTCGGCGGCGAGGTCGATCTCGCCTTTCGCCGATGGAATCGTCCGACGTTGAAGCCGGGTGGCACGCTCACCACCGCGGCGGGCGTGTTGGCCGTCGATGCCGTCGACGTCGTCGACGAGTCGGCGATCACGGTCGACGAAGCCCGCCGGGCGGGGTACGGATCGGTCGAAGCACTGCGCAAGGACCTGGCTCGGCGCAGTGAGGGTGCGGTGTACCGCGTCCGGCTCCATCGCGCCGGCGACGACCCCCGCATCGCACTGCGTGAGGACGCCGACCTCGACGCCGATCAGCTGGCTGCGATCGGTGCCCGGCTGGATCGCCTCGACCAGGCCCGTGCCGAGCCGTGGACACGGATCGTGCTCGAGCTCATCCGTACTCACCCCGCCGTCCGCGCGCCAGATCTCGCGGCATCCCTCGGTCGGGAGACGAAGGCCTTCAAGACCGACGTCCGCAAGCTCAAGGCGCTGGGGCTCACCGAGAGCCTGCTCGTCGGCTACCGGTTGTCGCCCCGCGGCGAGGTGTTCCTCGACCAGACCCACCCGTCACCTCGACATCACCAGCCACCAAGCGGTACGTGAACCGGTACGTGCCGGGTGCGACGCGGTAGCGGTCGAGGATGTCGGGTCCGCAGCTCGCGGTGCCGAGCCCGCGATGTACGACGTCGGCGTGCACGACGACCTCGCGGCGAGGCACCAGGTCGGTCTCGTGGGCCGCGGCGAGAAGATCAGCGGTCGTGAAGTGCGTCGCGGAGCAGTGGAGCGAGCCCGGCGACAGGGCCTCGATCCGCACCACGCGACCGGACTTTTCGTCGACACATTCGAACCACCGGCACTCGGTGCGGAGCCCGAACTCCTGCGGCACCAGGTACGGCGGATCGTCGACCGGTCCCGACCACACGCCGAGCAGCGCCCCGCGGTTGCGGTCGGGATAGTTCTCGAGCGGCCCCCTGCCGTACCAGCGGACCGACCGGAACCGGCCCGGCAGCCGGAACGTCACTCCGACCCGGGCGAGGTCGTCGAGCTCGGGCGGAACGATCACCGTGTGAGCGTGGATCTCGGATCCGTCATCGTCGACTTCGACGCGGTGGATGTGGTCGACGACATCGTCGGCCGGGCGGTGATCGAGCCCGGCCACCAGCCACTTCTCGAGTGCCGTGCCGCCGACGCCGAGCCGCCGGCCGAGCTCACGCAGGATCTTGTAGCCGTCGTTGTCGATCGGCGCCCGGAAGATGCACAGCTCGACCGGCGACGCGAGCGCCCGGCCGACTGGACGCGCCGACGCCAGCGCCGGCGCGCGCCGACCGGAAGGTCGCCGCAGCTCGACCTGGTCCCACGCGACGAGGTGGCCCGCGCGTGCCCACGGCGTCGCCGCCCGCTGGGCGAAGCGGATCGACAGATGTGCGTCGGCGCCGTCTGGGACCTCGCACGGGAGCGCCACGGTCGCCGAGCCGAGGGGCACGATGTCGGGCATCTCGAGCGGACCCGACCCGACGACGTCGCCGTCGACGAGCAACTCCCACGTCGCGGTGAGCCAATCGAGACTGTTGAAGGCCTGGCGGTTCTCGACCCGAAGGGCGCGCCGTCCCGCCTTCTCAACGGCGACCGGCCGGTAGACCCACGCGACCTCCTGCATTGCAGGGTGCGGCACGAGGTCCGACGCCATCAAGCCGTCGGCGACGAAGTTCCCGTCGTGCGGCTCCTCGCCGAACTGCCCGCCGTATGCGAATCCGCGCTTGCCGTTCGGGAGCTCGGTGAGGATGCCGTGGTCCTTCCATTCCCAGATGAAGCCACCCTGCAGCCGCGGGTTCGCCATGATCGCGTCCCAGTAGTCGGCCAGCGAACCGTTCGAGTTGCCCATCGCGTGGCTGTACTCGCACAGCACGAACGGGCGCCGGCCGTCGTAGGCCGCGACGTCGGCGATCGGCGCGTACATCGGGCAGACGACGTCCGTGACGTTCATGCCGCCCGTCGTCCAGCCACGCTGGCGGACCGCGTCCTCGTAGTGCAACGGCCGCCACGGGTCGGCGGCGCGGATCCAACCGGCGAGGGCGTCGTGGTTGACGCCGTAGCCGGACTCGTTCCCGAGCGACCACATGATCACGCTCGGGTGGTTCCGGTCGCGCTCGACCATGCGTGATCCACGCGCCAACCAGGTCGACCGGTAGCGCGGATCGTCGCAGAGGCTCGTGTTGTAGGCGTGGCTCTCGATGTTCGACTCGTCGATCACGTACATGCCGAGCTCGTCACACAGGTCGAGGAACCGAGGGTCGTTGGGGTAGTGCGAGCAGCGCACCGACGTGATGTTGTGACGGCGCATCGCGAGCAGGTCGTCGCGCATGTCGTCGACCGTGACGGCCTTGCCGCGGACGGGGTGATGGTCGTGGCGGTTCACGCCGTGGAACCAGATCCGTCGACCGTTGACCAGCAGCTCGCCGGCGCTGATCTCGACGCTGCGGAAGCCGATCAGCTGGGCATGCACCTCGACCACCGCGCCGGATGGATCGAGCAGCTCGGCGACGACGCGGGAGCGCGACGGCCGTTCGGCTGACCACGGATCGACGCCGGCGAGCTCGAACCGGCTCGTGGCGACATGGCCGCGGAACACGTACGGCTCGGCGAAGCGATGCGGCACCGTGGTGGTGACCGGAGGTGCCAGCCGGCGGCCACCGAGCGTCTCGACGGTCGTGCGGATCGCCCAGCCCTCGGACGGCGGGTCCGTACCACCGACCGTGGCCGACACGTCGAGGGTGCCCACGCCGTCGGCGACACGGAACCCGGCGTCGCACACCAGCGACGCCAGATTCGTAGCTCCACGACTGATCAGGGCGACCTCGCGGTGGAGTCCCGCCATCCACCACTGGTCCTGGTCCTCGACGTAGCTGTGCGCGCTGTATCGCACCACGGCGATCGCCAGTTCGTTGCGACCGGTCACGAGCTGCGAGGTGATGTCGTACTCGCTCGCCAGCCGGCTGTCGGTTCCGTAACCGGCGAACTGCCCGTTGACGTAGACGGCGTGGACGCTGTCGGCGGCGCCGACGTGCAACACCACCTGGCGCTGGCGCCAGTCGCGCGGCACCGTGAACGTCCGCCGGTACACGCCAGTCGGGTTGCGGTCGGGCAGCCGCGGCGGTGGCCCGTCGAACGGCATCTGGACGTTGGTGTAGTGCGGGTGGTCGTCGACGCCTTGCACGGTCCAGTTCCCGGGTACCGTCAGCGCCGTCGAGCGGCGATCGTCGCCAGCGGCACGGCCGACCCACGCGGCCGGCACCCGGTCTGGGTGCTCGGCAAGGCGGAACTTCCACTGACCGTCGAGCGCACGCCACCACGGCGACGCGCCGCGATCGCCGGTACGAGCGGCCGGGATGTCGCGGTACGCGATCGTCGGCGGTCGCATCGGGAGGCGCCCGATGCTCACGACCTCAGGGTCGGCCCAGGGTCTCAGTTCGCCGATCTCGGGCAACACGGATGGCAGTCTGCCCGATCAGCACAAACCAGCGCGGCAAACCCCGTTCTCGTGAAGTTTCGGCGTTCTCAGGGCGCCGAAACTTCACGAGATCGGGTTGTCATCCACCTTCGTGGACCCAGACGGGAGTGCTCTTCGGCATCAGGTTGATCTCCCACACCCAGTCCATCGCCGGCACGCTGATGCGCACGCAACCGTGTGAGGCCGGGTAGTTGGGGATGCTGTTCGATCCGTGCACGGCGGCGCCGCCACGGAAGTACTTGGGCCGGTAGATCTCGCCGAGATCGCCCGGCCACCATCCTTCATTGCGCTCGCGGTAGACCTTGTGCAGCCCGTTCGGCGTGATCGACACGCCCTTGATCACCTCGCCCGGGGTGTTCTTGTCTTCCTCCTCGTACGGCTCACCGTTGCCGGTCGAGGTGTTGAGGACCCATTCCGTGCGACCGTCGATGACGAAGAACAGCAGCTGCTTGGCCTTGTCGATCTCGACGAGCGTGCCGGCATCGGCGCGCGCCCGTGGCCGTTCGGTGATCACCGTCATCCACCCAGCCGTCTCCTCGCCGAGCACACCGTCGGACGCCAGCCCGTAGTACTTCTGGAACGCCATCACCGCCTGGCGCGTGGTGAGCCCGTATTCGCCGTCGGCGTTCTGCACCCAGAACCCGAGCTCGAGCAGCCGCCATTGCGCCTTGGCGGTGTCGGCACCGCTCCCCGTGCCGACCGGCACGATCGGCTCGGCAGCCGGCGGAACGGGGACGACGCCGGGTGGCAGCGTCGTCGTCGTCGTGGTCTCGACCACCGGCGTCGTGGTGGTCTCGGCCACCGTCGTTGTGGTTTCGACGACGGTCGTGGTGGTTTCGACGACGGTCGTGGCGGCCTCGGTGCTCGTCGGAGCGTCGGTCGGCACGACGGTCGCGGCGTCGGTGACGGGCGCCAGCGGCACCGTCGGCAGGGGTTTGTCGCCAGCGTCGTCGAGCGCCGGCCCGGTGACCGACGTCGTGGCGCAGGTTGCGAGGATGACGAGCGTCGCGCCGATCAAGAGGGGCATCACGACGCGGACTCGCACGGGCTCCCAGCCTAGCTCCGAGCCAGGTCGATCTTCCGGGCACCCACGACGCGCCCGCCGGCGGTCATCTCGCCGACAAGTCGACCACCGTGACCGCATGCCGCGGCACGACGGATGGGTCGAACCCGTCGATCAACTCCCGCACGCCGAGCCCGCCGTCCGGCGCCGCGAGGCCGATCGAGGCCGCCAGCCAGGCGACGACCTCGGAGACCGAGACGCCCCGCTCGGCGAGCTGCGACAGCGTGACGGCACCGTGACGTTTGGCGAGACGCTCGCCGTCGGGCCCGACGACCAGCGGCACGTGGAGGTACTCGGGCGTCGCCAGGCCGAGGAGTCGTTGCAGCAACACCTGGCGCGGCGTCGACGACAACAGGTCGTCGCCGCGAACCACCTGCGTCACCCCCTGCGCGGCATCGTCGACGACCACCGCCAGGTTGTAGGCCGGCACACCGTCGCCCCGTTGCAGCACGACGTCGTCGACCGTTCCCCGGTGGATGCCGGCGATCCGGTCGACGATCTCGATCTGCTCGTGCTCGGTGCGCAGCCGCAGCGCGGCGGGTCGCCCGATCGCTTCGCGCGTCGCCCGTTCCGTGCTCGTGAGATCGCGGCACGTCCCCGGGTATCCGTCCGGTGGCAACGTGCCGTGCGGCGCGCTCGCCGCGGCGGCGATCTCGCGCTGGATCTCGCGCCGCGTGCAGTAGCACGGATAGACGAGACCGCGGCCGGCGAGTACGTCGATCGCCTCGCGATAGCGCTCGAACCGTTCGCTCTGGCGCACGACATCGCCGTCCCAGTCGAGCCCGAGCGCGGCCAGATCGGCGAGCTGGCCGCGCTCGTGCTCGACCGACGACGTCACACGGTCGAGGTCCTCCATGCGCACGATGAACGCGCCACCAGTCGAGCGCGCGGCCAGCCAGGCCACGAGCGCAGTTCGCAGGTTGCCGACGTGCAGTTCACCCGTCGGCGACGGCGCGAAACGACCGGTCATGAAGGCGAGTCTGCTGAGATCGTCACGTTCGCACGAAGCCGACGGACAACTGGTGCTCGCAGCCGCTTACCATTCTGACCATGTTCTGCCACCGGTGCGGCGTCGAGGTGCAGCCGAAGCAGCGCTTCTGCGGCGACTGTGGGGTCTCCCTCACCGGCGTGACCGACCCGACACAGGAGCTCATCCGGCCATCGGCGTCGGCACCCGACCCGCTCATCAGCCCCTCGACCCCCTCGATCACTAGCCCCTCGATCACTGGCCCCTCGATCACTGGCCAGCTGCCGGTCACCCAGGCGGTGACGGGAGTCGTACCGACCGTCACCCGCCAACGCGACGCATCCAAGCGCGTGTACGACTTCGCGTCCGACGTCCCGGACGACATCACCCATCCGACGGAGCGCCCGGCGCCCGCCGCGACGCCGCCGCCGGTGTCGCGCCAGCGAGTTCCGGTCACCGCCGAGCAGGTCACGTCGGCGTACGCCCGGCCGGCACCGACCGCCGCCACGACCGCCGAGATGCCGCTCCTCGACCCTGAGGGTCTGCGGCGCTTCCGGTTCCGTCTCGGCGTCGTCACGGGCACGAGCATCGTTGCCGCGATCGTCGCCCTCGTCGGTGTGTTCGCCAACGTGGTCACCATCACGACCGATGCCGTCACACCGACGTTCCAGACCGGCGACTGGCTCGTCGGTGATCTCGGCTCCAACCTCCGAGTCGCGGGGCTGATCGGCGTCGGCGCGTTGCTGGTCGGAGCGGTCGCGGCCGGGCTCGGCGTCCGCTGGGGCGCGGGGCTGGCGGGCGGCGCCGGGCTGGCCATCGCCGGCTGGGCGGCGCTCGTCATCGGGCTCGTCGAACAGCCGCTCCAGGCCGCCACGATCGCTGTCGACGCGCCGACCACCGAGTCGTTCACGATCACGATCACCCGCGATCTGGGGTACTGGCTGCTGCTCGCGTCCATCGTCATCGGCGGGGCGGTGTTCGTGGTCTCGCTGGCGTACGCCGGCAACGACAACCGCTCGGGTCTGAACCCCTGGATCGCGGCGTTGGGTGCGGTCAGCGCGCTGTTCGCCGCCGGCGGCCCGCTCGTGCCGGAGGGGGCGGCGACGTTCCGCAACAACTGGAGCTCGGCCGGTGGCACGTTCGATCAGCCCACCGCCTACCTTGCCGGACGGCTCGCGCAGGTGGCCCTCCTCGCCCTCGCCGGTGTGATCGGGTTCCTGCAGGTGCGCCGGTGGGGGCTCGGCGTCGCGATCGGCGGGATGCTGCCCGTCGTGTGGCTGGCGGTGACGGCCTTGCTCGAACTGGGCGATTCCCCGGTCGGACCCGCGTTCGCCAATCCCGGCGACACCAACGGCGACCTCCACGCGGTGACAGTCGTCGGCATGACCGCGCTCGTCGGGCTCGCGATCGTCGCGATGATCGCCGCGTACGACCAGACCGTGCGCGAACGACCGTGAGGCCGAGCCGGACGTTGCTGCTGCCTCGTCCGACGCGCATGTTCAGCCGTACAGCCCGAGCAGGCGTCCAGCGAGGAGTACCGCCGCGCCAGCCATCGCCCACCGGAGGAATCGCTCACCGCCTTTGACCGCGGCGTGGGCGCCGACCCATCCACCGGCGGTGAAGCCGGCGGCGAGGACCAGCGCCGGGACCCAGTCGACCTCACCACGGGCGATGAAGAACGGCAGCGCGACGACCGTGATGCTCAGGTTGACGACGGCCTTGATGTTGTTGGCGAGGACGAGCTCGTACCCGGCGCGGGTGAGCGCGGCGAGCAGCACGAGCCCGATCCCGGCCTGCACCGCACCCCCGTAGAGACCGATCGCGGTGAACACCGCGATCGTGGCGGTCCGACTCCACGGCCTGGCATCGACACGCACCTTCGGCCTGCGCAACGACAGGATCACGAGGGGGAAGACGAGAAACCCGAAGAACCGCTCGAACCCCTCGTCGGTGATCGCACCGATCGTGAACGAGCCGACGATCGCGCCGACCACGACCGGCACCAGGATCGGGAGTGCATCGCGCAGGCCGCGCACGCCGAGCCGTCGGAACGACACCACGGCGGCCGCGTTCGACGTCAGGATCCCGACCCGGTTGGAGCCATTGGCGTCGTTGCCGGGCACGCCCGCGAGCACGAGCAACGGCACGGTCAGGATCGACCCCGCCCCGGCGACGGCGTTGATCGTGCCGGCGAGCAGGCCCCCACCGACCAGCAGCAACGCTTCCCACCATGTCATCGGCGACGGACTGTAGGCCGGTGACCCCGACCGATCCTCCGAGTGGTGCCCGGCGCTACCGTCGCGCCGATGGGCAGCATCATCGCCTGGATCGCCACCGGGCTCATCGCTGGGATCCTGGCGCGATGGATCGTGCACGACGAGCGAAGCGGCTGCATGTACACCGTCGTGGTCGGAATCCTCGGTGCGTTGATCGGCGGCGCGCTCATGCAGGCGGTCGACCGTCGCGAGCTCGACGACTTCTCGCTGCGCACCGTGCTGGTCGCCGCCGTCGGAGCGGTGCTGCTGCTCCTCGTGCTCCAGGCCCTGGCGGGGCGCGGCCCGCGCGCCCACCGGCGCTGACGCCCGCTCCCCTGGCGGGCGATCTGGCCGTCACGCCTCGAATCCGACGTCGTCACCCCGGCGACGCCCCGGGCACGCCGATAGGTTGACGACAGAGTGCATCACCACGAAACCGAGGGCGAACGGGCACCGTTCCCACCGGTTGTCAGCGGTGTGTCAGGGCGCGATGCGCCGCCTTGTTCGGCGACTTTGCCGTGAATGGTTCCCGAGCTCTCATGAGCTCCTAGGAGAACCGAATGTCAATACTCGAATCGCATCCTTCGGCTGCGCCCATCACCGTCACCCACGAGTCGTCGATCACCGGCATCAAAGCGGAGGCGTTGTGGGAGGCGTACCGAACCAACTTCGAGCCGCTGGCCGAGCTCGCGGTCCTGCAGCACTACTACTCACGCGACGAGGTGCTCGCCGAGCTGGCGAACCCGCGCATCACCAAGATCGTCGGCTGGCAGGTCAACACGCCGGTCGGTTTGGCGATGGTGACCAACAGCTTGGAGGACGTGCCGCAGATCTCACCGGCGTTCCTGCGGTCGAAGTACCCGGCCCACGCCGCGCGGGACGCGATCTACGTCGGGATCCTCGTGATGGTGGCGCCGGGGATGCGAGGCCGCACGTTGTTCGCGCGGTTGTCGACCGAGCTCTGGCAGGTACCCGCGCAGGTGGGTGGTGTGCTCGTCTTCGACATCTGTGACTTCAACCGCGAGATGTTCGGCGCGGCGGAGCTGGCGCAGCGCATCGCCGACCACTTCCCACACTCGGCGGTCCAGGTCCTCGACCGCCAGACGTGGTACGTCGCCGATCTGCCGGAAGCGATCCCGGGGTACCCGACGATCCCCACCGCGCTGCCCGACGAAGCGGTCACGAGCCCGAAGGTGTAGCCCGTGCGGACTCAGGGCACGCGGGCCACGAGGTCCGCGTGCCCAGCGACGCCGAGGCGGGCGAGCGTTGGCGGCACCTCGTCGAACGGAACTGCCGTGGCGAACAGATAGCCCTGCACCTCGGTGCAGCCGAGCGCCAGCAGCCGAGCCGCCTGGTCGTGCGTCTCGACGCCCTCTGCGATCGCGACCAGTCCGAGCGCCGATGCCATCGCCACGATCGCCGCGACCAGCGACGAGTCGGATTGGTGCTCGCCGAGCCCCGACACGAACGAGCGGTCGATCTTGACGCCGGACACCGGGAACCGTTTGAGCGTCGACAGCGACGAGAACCCGGTGCCGAAGTCGTCGACCGACAGGCGGACGCCGAGCGAGCGCAGGCCGACCATCACGCCGGCGGTCGAGACCGAGTCCTCCATCATCACGCTCTCGGTGATCTCGAGCCACAGCGCACTGCCCGGCAGACCGTGCCGCAGGAGCGCCTCGGCCACGATGTCGACGATGTCGCTCTCGCGAACCTGCCGCGGTGAGAGGTTGACCGAGATGTAGAGCCCTTCGCCGCCGGGGATGGTCCGGCGCCAATGGGCCAGGCTGCGGCATGCCTCGTCGAGCATGAACGCGCCGAGGGGAACGATCAGACCGGATTCCTCGGCGACGGGGATGAACTCCGAGGACGCGATCATCGTGCGGTCGTCCTCCCATCGCGCGAGCGCCTCGAACCCGACGACGTTGCCGGTCGGCAACCGGACGAGGGGCTGGAAGTAGGCGACGACCTCGCCCGCCGCGAGCGCCTGACGGAGACGCCGCTCGAGCTCGACTCGGCGCGCGACGCGCTCGAGCATCGACGTGTCGTACACGGTCACCGCGTTGCGCCCGGCGTCCTTGGAGCGGTACATCGCGGTATCCGCTTCCTGGATGAGCGTCGACGCCTCATCGACGTCGGCACCGAACGCCACGGCGATGCCGATCGACACTGAGATGAACACCTCGCCGGCGTCGAGCAAGAATGCCGCGCCGAGGACTCGCCTGACCCGGTCGGCGAGTCCAGCAGCACCGTCAGCATCGAGTCCCGCGGCGACGACGAGGAACTCGTCGCCCGAGATGCGCCCGACGATGTCGTTGCTGCGGACGCAGTCGCCGATCCGCTCGGCGGCGAGGACGAGCAGCTGGTCGCCGACGGCGTGGCCCATCGAGTCGTTGACGAGCTTGAACTGGTCGAGATCGAGGAACATCAGCGCCACGGGCCGTCCGGTTCGGCGGGACTCGCTGAGCATCGCGTCGATGTGCTTGACGACCAGCACGCGGTTGGGCAGGCCGGTGAGATCGTCGTGGTTGGCCTGGTGCGTGAGTCGGAAGCCGAGGGCGGCCTGCTCCTTCATCGCGCCCGCCAGCCGCATGATCGCGGCCACGGCCAGCACGAGGCACAGCACCGTTGTCACCGAGCGGGCCGACGACATGTCGTGGAGGGCGATCACGACGATGGGAGCGAGCAGGGCGGCTGCGACCGCCATCAGCCGACCGCGACTCATCGTGTTCATCGGCCGGCGGGCCGGCCGGGCGATGAACCTGATCGACGGGTGCAGCACGGCCGATCCGATCGCCGCCGGCACGAGCAGGAACGGAATCTCGAGCAGACGCTCGTTGACGACGATCCGACCCGCGTCGCCGAGCGCGAACACGACATCGCCGGCGAGGAGGCACGCGGTGCCACCGAGCACCAGCGAAAACGCCGGCGAGCGCTGGCCCGACGAGAACGCGAGCCGCGCGGCCAGCACGACGAGACACATCGAGATGGCTGGGTAGATGGCGATCGCGATCCGAGCCATCACCCACGCGTCGTCGATGCTGAGCGTGGGCAGGATCAACAGCTCGTACACGAACAACAGCGCGCCCGTGCCGAGCATGATGCCGTCGAGCCGCGCCCCGGACTCGTCGACCACCCGGCGGGCGCGCAGCAGGCCGTACAGCGCCAACCCGAACAACACGTAGCCGGGGAGCGCGAAGAGATCGGGGAGCAGCGAGCGCTCGTGGGTCAGATCACCCGTTGCCTCGGTCGCCTCGCGGGCGACTCCGGCGGCCCCCCAGAGCAGGCCCGTCGCGACCATCGCCCACCACGGCCAACGAACCGTCGGCCGGTGCTTGCGGAGGCCGATGCAGGCGGACGCGATGCCGCCGATGATCACGAGTGGGTAGGTGACGCCACCCAGCACGCCGAACGCGTGGGCAGCGATGACGGTGGCGAAGAAGAGGCCCGAGATCCAGGTGGAACGGTCGGACGCGTCGCGCGAGGCTCTCGCGTTCTCCGTCACCAGGTCACCGCCCTTCCCGCGCCGCTCAATTACGGCAACTCGGCCAGGGATCCACCGCCGATCTGGCCGTTGACCCGGGCATTCACACCGCCACTCGCAGCGTACCGGTCACATTGCCGATCCCTCGTTGGTGGCGGCGGTTCGGCCACCGAGCGTGAGAAACCTTCGCCAACCGACCGAAACGACGATCAGTCCCAGCCAGAAGAGTGGGTTGCCAAGGACCCGGAGGATCCAGTTCGTGGTGCCTTCGAGGGCCGGCACGTTGCGCCCGACGAGGGCGAGGGCGGCGGCCGCGGCTCCGAGCACCCCGACCAGCGTGGCGCACAACATCGCGCTCATCGCGACGACACGGCGATGGCGACGCACGCCGACCTCGCCGGTGGTCATGATCTGGATCAACGCGACCGACGTCGTGCCGAGCGGGAACACGATGGCCGATCGAGCTCCCCAGCCGAGACGCGACCACTCACCGGGCACGGTGCCGGACTGACCCCGCAACCGGGTCCACGCCGCGCTGGACGTGCGCTCGAACATCGAGAAGCCGGCCAATGCCGTGAAGCCCGAAGCCAGTTGCTGGGCAGCGGTGAAGCCGAACCCGACGAGTGCCGCCAGCGGGATGACCCACGCCGAATCGTTGCGGGCGATCACCCGTGCCAGCAACCACGGCGTGACGGTCTCGTTGCCGGGACCCCATTCGTAGGCGATCCACGACACCACCCCGACCAAGGCCAACCGCTGCGGCCACGTGGCGTTGCGGAAGTCGGCCCCGGCCGCTGAGCGCACGGACGGCCGAGGCTCGGCGAGTCTCGTCGGCTCCGGGCCGGACTGCTCGCCCGCCGCCGCCACCATTCACAGAGAGTACCGGCGTGAATTCCGAGAGCGCCCAGCTGCCTTGGTTTCGACCGATCGTCAGGTACGCGACGAGGGCGGGGTCCGGTGGACCCCGCCCTGTCTGGATTCTCCGACCGGAGAGCTGATCAGGTGTAGCAATGGACGCTGCTGGAGCTCCCGCCGAGGCTCATCCCATGAGTGGGCAGGTTCCAACCCGAGTACAGCCACTGCGATCCGTTCCAGTAGCTGACCTGGACGAGTACCTCCCAGTCAGCGTGGATCCCCGGCCGGTAGTAGCTCACCGGGAGCGGGTTCAGCGGATACGTGTAGTTGAGACCGCTGCCCGTCGCCAGCGTCACACCCGACCATGTGGACTGCGTCCACCATCCGGTCGCCCGGTTCTTGACCTGGTAGCGGTAGCTCACGTACTGGCCGTTCAGAAAGCCAGACTGCACCACCGTGTATGGCCTGATCTGGATCAACCCGTCGTAGCCGTTGCACGACACGTCGATCTGCTTGGACTCGGGCGTGTAGCTATAGGTGAACGTCGTTGGGGCGTTTCCACCGATGACGCCGATCTCGGCGCTCGCCGTCGAGAAGGTCGCGGTGACGATCCCGATCGAGAGCAGGAGGCCGGTGAGCGGCGCAACGAATGAGCGCTTGCGGCCTCGGACGCTGTGTGCCGATGGCGTCGTCTCGGACGTCGCTGGGCGGTTGTGCAGTGCGAGCATCTCGGTGTCCCTTCCCCGGTGGGCCGCTTGTGCGTCCCTTCATCGCCCAATGTGCGCCACACCACTGAAGAGATCCTGAAGAGCCGCGAACGACGTGCCAACCGGCCGGCGCGCGAAACGCCCGACCCCCGCAACGGGGGCCGGGCGTCGAGCGACAGTGACAATGCCCTCTATGGAGTTCTCGGACCGATGTCGGAGTGTTGGGAGTTGAAGTTCGTCAACGCCACGAAGTCGGTCGGAATCCGGTCGTTCGTGTTCTCGTGGAACAGCGACCAGCCCCATGCGCCGGCGTAGTTCTTGCTGTACCACTGGTTCAGTCGAGCGGTGTTGGCGCTGGTGGACTCGAGCCCTTGGTCGAACTCACCGATCACGATCGGCTTGGACGTGTTGTACAGGGCCTGGAGGTCAGGCGCCGTAGTGCACATCGCACAGATCGAGAACGGTGACGTGTGCGGGCTGTACCAGTGCGGTGAGTAGAAGTCGAGGTCGACATCGGTCCACATCGCGATCGCCCGCTGGTTCGAGTTGAACCCGCCCACGAGGGCCTGGCCGACTGTCACCAGAGTCCTGGGGGCGTTGAGGCGGATCGACTTGATGATCTCGACGGCCATCGCCTTCACGTGGGCTTCGGTGACGACGCCACCGCTGTTCCAGATCTCCCACTCGGGTTCGTTGAAGATCTCCCACGACATCAGGCGGGGATTGTCCTTGTACCGGGCGAACAGGGGTGCCAGCACGGTTGCGAGCTGGGCCCGCTGCGCGGCGTTGGTGCGCCATGTCGACGGGAACTGGTTGGGGCCGCCGAAGAGGACGAAGTTGTAGTACAGGTCGTACTGGTTGGCGAGACTCATGGCGGCGTCGAAGTCGGCGTAGATGGCCGGGTTCAGCGACGTGGGCCACCCGTTCGCGTCACGGTTGATCTGCCACGCATCGCCCTGGAACGCCCACCACCGAACGACGTGGGTCCCTGACGCCTGCAGCTTGGCGAAGCCGACGGCGATCTCGGCCCGGCGGGCCACCACACCGTCGGAGTTGCCGCCTCCGAAATCGCCGTGGCCGGGCGCGAACGGCCACGTCATCCACGGCACGTTGACCCCGGTGGCGAAGAAGTTCGAGCCGACCCAGTTGAGACGCGTCGGTGGCTGAGCGGGTGGCCGCGGCGGACCGGTCGTGGTGGTCGGCGGGATCGTCGTGGTGGTCGTCGGCGGGATTGTCGTCGTGGTCGTCGTCGTGGTCGTCGGCGCCGCGGTCGTCGTCGTCGACGGAATTGTCGTCGTGGTGGTCGTGGTCGACGGAGTTGTCGTCGTGGTGGTCGTTGCGGTCGTGGTGGTCGTGGTCGACGGCCTCGTCGTGGTGGTCGCCGGCACCGTCGATGTGGTGGTCGGCGCGGTGGTCGTCGTCGTGGCCGCGGCCGTCACGGTGAGCGCGCCAGCGGAGTCGTTCCAATGCTGGAACGAGCCCCAACCGGGGCTGAACATGCCGACCTTGATCGTGCGCGTCCCGAGTGCTTGGCTCGTCGGGACGTTCCACTGGGCGGTGAACGTGCGGGACACGTTCTTGGTGAACGCCTGGTTGTCCCAGAACTGCTGGAAGACCTGGCCGCTCGGGCCGTAGATCTCGACGTCGACGAGTCCTCGACGCGTCGTGGACGACTTCACCGTGATCGACACGGTTGCCGTGGCACCCCGTCGAACACTGGTCGGACTGGCCGTGGCGTTCGTCGTCCACCCGGCGGAGTTGAGCGGTGCGGCATCCACGCCATCGCGGGGGAACGCGACCGCTGAAGCAATGACTGCGACGATTGCAGCGATTACGAGGAAGATGGGACGGCGCGTGCGACCAAGCGGCGCGGCGGCGGAATTCGATGGCTGTGACACTTGTGCTCCAGGCACGCCCAACGGTTCATCGGCACGTCGTCTCGCCTTCTTGAGGAATTTCTGAAAGTTCGACGGATCGACATGGACGGCGTCGGCCGCGAGTCCGAGCTGTCCGGCATCGCCGCGCTTTAGTCGAACGCGCGTGCCTCGTTGACGGCTTGCCAGTGGATCGACTCTTCGAGTCCGACGTCGGGACCGAGACTCCCGTCGCGTTCGCTTCTCGGCGTCGGCCGGTCGACGATGCCTCCTTGTTTCACGAGCTGTGCCTGCAGCGCGCGAACGTCGACGTCGCGCACAGCGACGCCGCTGTCCACGGCGAGCGTGGCCGCCACTCCGGCCGCTTCACCCATCACCCAACACTCCGGGATCTCGCGCAACGCGGCGTGTGACTTGGTGTCGGCCGACAGGTTGCGACCTGCGGCCAGCAGACCGTTCGTGCTCGCGGGGAGCAGGCTGCGATACGGAATCTGGAGCGTCGGAAACGTCGGCGTCAGCCCGGGACACAGGCCGATGCTGTCGGAGTAGCCCCCGTCGTCGCGCCAGTGGTCGATCGTGATCCGCTCTGCACCGACGAGGCGCCTGGCGTGCCGGGTGCCCACCTGTGAGGCGGTGTCGAGAATCCACGCGCGCTCGAATCCGGGCACGTTCTCGCGAAAGAACGTCAAGCCCTTACGAGCGACGTCGCGCGAGATGAACTCCACCTCGGTGAGATCGGCGACGTCGAGCGCCGAGTAGCCCGACATCTTCGGCGTGAGGAAGAGGGCGACCGAGTCGTACGGCGTCGGGTGCGCGAGCAGCGAGATGCCCTCGCGTGACGCGCGCTGCATGGTCTCGGTGAACTCGGTCTGACGCAGCATCCGGAAATCCAGATAGCGACGCATGTCGACGTTGCCGAAGCGAAAGCTGGTGGTGAGGCGGGCGTGTGCGCTTTCGCCGTCGAAGTCGTCGTCGAACCGAGCGCCCGCCAGCGCGAACACGTCCCCGTCACCGGTGCAGTCGATGACGACCGGCGCCGTGAGCGCGAACCGTCCTTGCTTGCTCTCGAAGATCACGCCCTCGACGGTGTTCTCGCGCGTGATCGCGGCCACCACCCAACAATGCATGAGCGTGTGCACGTTCGACTCGCGGACGATGTCGTTGGTGACGAGTTTCAGTACCTCGGGATCCACGGTTGGCGACCACTGCACCGTGTCGCGCAAAGCAGCTGTTCGGACGCGCCAATAGGCAGCTTCGACGGCGTTCTTCGAGCCCCAGATCTCTGGACTCGGTCCGAGAGTTGCGTCTGGACCGCACCGGTCGATGAGCTCGGCGCCGACGCCGGCCACGAGGAGGTTCCCATCCCAGTCGGTCATCCGATCGATCCACGACACCAGTCCTCCGGTCGACAGGCCGCCGAGGTGGTTGTATCGCTCCACCAGCACCGTGTCGGCCCCGAGGCGGCCGGCGGCAACGGCGGCGGCCGTGCCGGCCGGCCCGCCTCCGATGACCAGCACATCGCAGCTGCCGTACACGGGGGTCGAGCGGGCCGGCTCGTCGACAGACGCACCCTGTTGACGCTTCACGATCCGCTCCTCCGTGGTGTGGTGACCGTGTACGAGTCTGCCCGATCCGGTCCTGCCGCGCGTCTGCCGGATCGCGGCATCGAGACGCGGCTGCCACCGCGCCGCAGCAGCGAAACTACGTTGCGTGGATGAAGTTCGGGCTCTACGCGATCAACTACGGGACATGCGCGGATCCCGACTCGCTGGTGCGAGTCGCGCAGTACGCCGAGGCCGGCGGACTCGATTCGCTGTGGGCGGGCGAGCACATCGTGCTCCCCAGCCCGCAGCCGCCCGACTACCCGATCGCACCTGAGATCCCGTTCCTCGACGCGATCGTCGCACTCGCGCTGGCGGCGGCGCACACGACGTCGATCACCGTCGCGACCGGCATTCTGGAGCTGCCGCTGCACCAGCCTGTGATGCTCGCCAAGCAACTGGCGAGCGTGGATCTGATCGCGGGCGGGCGGTTGATGGTCGGCGTCGGCGTCGGTTATCTCCCCGCCGAGTTCGCGGCGTTGGGCGTTCCGCTCGACGAGCGCGCCACCCGCACCGACGAATATCTCGAAGCGATGCGCGCGCTCTGGACGATGGAGACTCCCGAGTTCCACGGCCGGCACGTCGAGTTCGCCGGCGTCGACGCCAATCCCCGCCCCGTGCAACCCGGCGGCCCACCGATCATGATCGGCGGCAACAGCGCGTTGGCCCGGCGCCGGGCGATCACGAGCGCGCGGGGCTGGCTCCCCGCCGACTTCGATCTCGACGCCACCCGAGCGGCACGCGACGCGCTCGACCGTGACCTGAACGAGCTCGAGCGACCGGCGTCGCTCGGACCGTTCGACTTCACCGTCATCTCGCCCAGCAACCGGCTCGACCGCGAGCTTGTCGACGGCTACCGCGCGCTCGGCGTCGACCGCTTGATCGTGCTCCCGGGCCTCGACGTCCCGACCGAGCGTCGCTACCACGCCGTCCCGATCGACGACATCTTCCGGAGCATCGACCACCTCACCGAGCTGGCGCGGGAATGATCAGTTGATCCGCGATCACCTCGCCGCCGGGCGCACAGCGCTCGAGCAGGGGAAGTGGGCGGACGCGCGTTCGGCGTTCCAGGACGCGCTCGTCGAGCGCGAAACGTCCGAGGCCTTGGAGGGGCTCGCCGATGCTTGCTGGTGGCTGTGCGACGCCTCCGCCAGCGTCCGCTACCGCGAACGCGCCTGGGTGCGGTTCCGCGAGAGCGGCGACCTCGTGCGGGCCGGGCGAGCGGCAATCGACCTGTGCATCGCCTACCTCATCAATCTCGGGAACGATGCAGCAGCGCGCGGATGGCTGGCCCGTGCCGAACGCGTGCTCCGTGATACCGACCCGAATCCCCTCCAGGGGTGGCTCTGGCTCATGCAGGGATACATGTCGCCGGACGCTGCCCGATCCCGCGCGCTGACCAGCCAGGCCCTCGAGTTCGCGCAGCGGTCTCACGACATCGATCTCGAGCTCGTGGCGCTGAGCGACCTGGGGCGCGCCCTGGTCATCGAGGGGCAAATCGACGATGGGCTGGCGATGCTCGACGAGGCGCTGGCCGGAACCCTTGGCGGCGAATACCGGCGGCTCGACACCGTGGTGTTCACCTCGTGCAGCATGCTCTTCGCCTGCCACCTCGCCGGCGATCTCGACCGCGCCAACCAATGGTGCCGAGTGGCCGATGAGTTCATGCGCACGTACGGCTGCCCGTTCCTTTACGCCCGCTGTCGGACGCACTACGGCGGTGTTCTCGTCACTGCCGGGCACTGGACGGCTGCCGAGGATCAGCTGCAAGCCGCACTGCAGATGTCCGCAGACGCCGGCCCCGGGCCGCGGATGGACGCCCTCGCCCAGCTTGCGGATCTCCGCGTCCGCCAAGGCCGGCTCGAGGAGGCAGAAGCGCTGCTCGCCCGCATGGACGGCACCCGCGACGTGGCGCTCGCCGCCGCAGCCCTGTGTATGGCGCGCGGCGAGCCTGCCGTCGCGGCCGGCATCCTCGCCCGCCGGGCCAAGATGCTCGGTGAGCACCACATCGAGACAGCTGTCGCGCTCTCGATGCTCGTCGAAGCCCACATCGCCGACGGCGACCTCCCCGCGGCCCACGATGCGGCGAACCGGCTCCACATCCTCGCCGAGGCCCAAGACCGTGGGCCCGCACAGGCCCTCGACGCGCTGACAGCCGCCCGGATCGCCGCTGCCGAATCACGCATCGAGGAGGCGGTCGAAGAGCTCGAGCGCGCCTTGCGCCGGCTCGCGGCACTCGACCTGCCCCTCGAAAGAGCCCGTGTGCGTCTCGAGCTCGCTCGACTGCTCTCTCATCCGCGACGGCAACTCGCGATTGCCGAGGCAGAACAAGCGCTCACGACGTTCGAGCAACTTGGCGCCGCAACAGACGCCAACGCGGCCGCGTCACTGCTGCGTGAACTCGGCGCGCCGGCGCGAACCGGAGCGAAAAACGTCGGGATCCTCACCGAACGCGAACACGACGTGTTCAACCTCGTCGCGCTCGGCCTCACCAACCCCGAGATCGCCGGCCGCCTCTACATCAGCCGCAAGACGGCCGCCAACCACGTCAGCCACATTCTGGCCAAGTTGGGCTTACGAAACCGGGCAGAAGTCGTCGCGTACGCGGCGACGCAGCCCACCACCGCACCGCCGAACCCCTGACTCTCCCTGGACGCGACAGCTCGGGACGACAAATAGGTCGCCTGCCTCATGCTTACGACTCGTGCTCGTCCGATCATCGACGCATGAGATTTCAGTGGCGATCGCGGCTCATGCGGGCGCGCAACTTGGTGGTGCCGACTGTGGTGGTCTCGATCGCGCTGCTCGCCGCCCAGCCCGCGGCCGGAAACGATTCGCCGGACCACGGCCCACGCGTTGCAGTCCATGACATCCCAGACACGTCGAACGATGGTGCACTCGTCGTTTCGTGGAACCAGCTCGCCTACGAACTCGCATTTGCCGAAGATGAGTTCCAAACGTTCAAGGGCGTGCGCGCGTTCTCCATGATGCACATCGCCATCCACGACGCGCTGAACGCCGTGACGCGGACGTATCGCCAGTATGCCTACAAGGGCCGGGCGCAGTCGGCCGACCCGGTCGCCGCCGCGGCACGAGCCGCGTACGACGTGCTCCTGTCGCAGTACCCCGGCGCCCAGGACAAACTGGACGAGGAGATCGCGACCTGGCTCGATCGGGTCCCGCACGGGCCTGGAATGAGGCGTGGCCTCGAGGTCGGCGCCGAGAGCGCGGCGGCGATCCTCGCGCTGCGAGACGGCGACGGCTTCGACATCGAGGGCACGTATGCGTTCGAGTCGGGTCCCGGTGCCTACCAGACCACGCCTCCCTGGAACGGTTTCGTGCTACAGCCTGGGTTCCGTTTCGCCACACCGTTCGGGCTCGGTACTGGCGATCAGTTCCGCCCGCCTCCACCCCCAGCGCTGGACAGCCGGGCATACGCGACGGCCTTCACCGAGGTCATGGAGCAGGGACATGCTGACAGTGACTCCCGCACACCTGACCAGACTGGCTATGCGGTGTGGTGGATGGAGTTCACCGAAGGATCGATGAACCGGTTGGCGAGGAACCTCGTGACCGAGCACCACATGCGACTCGCGGACGCGGCGCGGCTGTTCGCGCTGCTGAACATGAGCATGTTCGACACGTACGTCGCCACGTGGGACTCGAAGTTCTCGGCCAATCACTGGCGTCCGTACACGGCGATCCGCGCCGCGGCCGACGACGGCAATCCGAACACCGAGCCCGATGCGACGTGGGAGCCGTTGCGGATCACCCCGCCGTTCCCGGAGTACGTCTCGACACACAGCGCCGTCTGCAGCAGCTCCTTCGAGATCCTGCGCCGAGCGTTCGGACGCCACACCGCCTTCACGATGGACACGACAACCGCCCCGCCTGACATGCCGTCACGCTCGTTCGCGAGCTTCCGAGACGCCGCCGCCGAGTGCGCCGACTCCCGGGTGAAGCTCGGATGGCATTTCCGTTACGCGACGGACGCCGGACTCGATCTCGGACGCAACGTCGCCAAGTTCATCGCGAAGCATCACCTCAACGAGCGTCGGTAGTCGCGAGATGACGCGAAGAGCTGTTCCGAATCAGGTTCCTGGTCGACAGGTTTGGCGAAGCTCATCGCTTTCGCTGCCCGCCGCGGCCGCATGCCGGTGCATGGACAGACGAGAAACGGTGATCGCGGATCGCTCGTCGTGGCTGTCGAGCCACCGCACGTCGCAAGGTCTCGTCGTCTATTTCCGATGCCCCTGCGGTCGTCCGGGCGTCACCGTCCTGCAAGGCGGCTCACCGTTGTCCCACTGAGCGGTGGGCGAGGGGGGACTTGAACCCCCACGAGGTTGCCCTCACTGGCACCTGAAGCCAGCGCGTCTGCCATTCCGCCACTCGCCCGAGTGGAGGCCTGAACGCTAGCTGTTCGCGCGCGGCCGCCCAACCCGGTACACCAGTAGCCTCGACCACCAGCATGGGCATGCAATCTCTCGAACGGCGGCTAGAGCGTATGGTCGAGGGCGTGTTCTCGCGCCGCGCCAGCAACACCATCCGGCCGATCGAGCTCGGCCGCCGCTTGATCCGCGAGATGGACGACCAACGCTCCGTCGACGTCAAAGGCCGCCGGATGGTGCCCAACGAATTCACGATCCACCTCTCGCCCGAGGACCACTCCGGGTTCGCCGACATCGAGGACGCGCTGCGCACCGAGCTCGTCGAGGCAGCCCGCGAATACGCCCGCGAGGAGGGGTACCACTTCATGGGCCCGGTGAGCGTGCTGCTCCGGGTCGAGAACTCGTTGAAGCCGGGCCGCTTCGGCATCGCGTCGCAGCTCCGCCAGTCGCCAGGCGGCTCGCCGCTCGGTGCGCTCGTGCTGCCGTCTGGCGAGCGGATCGAGCTGCGCGACAAGCCACTCACCATCGGCCGCCTCTCCGACAGCCAGCTCACCCTGCCCGACCACAACGTCAGCCGCCGCCACGCCGAGGTCCGGCGCACCGGGAATGGCTTCTCGGTGATCGACCTCGGATCCACCAACGGCACGATGGTCAACGGGGCCCGGATCTCGGGCGAGCACCGTTTGCAGGACGGCGACATCGTGAGCATCGGATCGACACACGTCCGGTTCGAGGCGTCCTGACCCTCATCCGACACCGCCATGACGGAACAAGTCCTCGACATCTTGAAGCTGGTGCTCCTGGCACTGCTGTACCTCTTCTTCGCCCGCGTGCTGTGGGCGGTGTGGAGCGAGGTCCGCGCGCCAGGCAACGCCAGGGTCGGCGGCCCGATCCAATCACCGATGCCAGACCCCAGCGCGCCGACCGTGCCGGCGGTGCGGCCGGCGCCCCGCAAGCGGCGCGCGATCCGACCACCCGCGGGTCGCGCCGGGCGGGCCGCCCGGCTCGTCGTGCTCGAGCCCAAGGCGGCGCGCGGTCAGGCATACGCTCTCAACCGCGAGATCACGATCGGTCGCGACACCAAGTGCACGATCACGATCCCCGACGACACGTTCGTGTCGAGCCTCCACGCCCGCGTCTTCGAACACGAGGGACAACCGGTGCTCGAGGATCTCGGATCGACCAACGGCTCGTACCTCAACGGCAACAAGGTCGCCGGCATCAAGTTGCTGCACCCCGGCGATCGCGTTCAGATCGGTTACACCGTCTTGGAGGCGCAGTGATTCGCGCCGAGCAATGTCACGACGCGTCGAATGGTGGCGGCGATGGCTGATCTGCGCTGGGGGTCGGCCACCCACCCGGGACAGCTGCGGGCCCAGAACGAGGACCAGTACCTCGCGACGCCGGGGCTGTTCGTCGTCGCCGACGGGATGGGCGGTCACCAGGCCGGCGAGATCGCGAGCCGCCTGGCGATCGAGCGGATGCAGGCGCGCGTGGCCGACGGCGCCACGATGTCCGACCTCGTCGCCGCCATCGGCGACGCGAACGGCGACATCTTCCGAGCCGCGATCGCCAACTCCGACCAGCAGGGCATGGGCACCACAGTCACGTCGCTGGCGGTCGTCGCCGACCCGCACGACGGCGAGGTGTTCGCGCTCGCCAACGTCGGTGATTCACGCACCTACCTGATCCGCCACGGCAAGCTGCGCCAGCTCACGATCGACCACAGTTACGTGCAGGAGCTCGTCGCCGAGGGCCACATCAGCCGCGACGAGGCGCGCAGCCACCCGCGCCGCAACATCGTCACCCGCGCGCTCGGGATCGAGTCGGCCGTGCGCGTCGACTCGTGGACGCTTCCGATCGTCACCGGCGACCGGTACGTGCTGTGCAGCGACGGCCTCGTCGACGAGGTCGTCGACGAGGACATCGCCAACGTGCTGATCGAGACCGCCGATCCGCAGCGCGCCGCCGACGAGCTCATTCGCGTCGCCAACGAACGGGGCGGACACGACAACATCACCGTTGTCGTCGTCGACGTGCTCGACGGGCTCCCTCCACCTGACCCGACCGAAGAGCTCGACATCATCCCGGCCTGGGCACCGCCGCAGGCGAGTGTCGATGTCGATGTCGACACCGGTGAGTTCGAGCCGGTGATGATCCCGCCGGCGGCGCCGGCACCCGTCGACGAGGACGTCCCTGCGGTCGCGCCTCGCAAACGCAGCCGCTTCCTGCGCTTCCTCGCCGTCGTCGGCGTCGCAGCGGTGCTCGTCGCCGGGTTCACGATCCTCGCCGCGTGGGCGCGCGACGGCTACTTCGTCGCCTTCGACGAGTCCGACCAGGTCGTCATCTACAAGGGGCGTCCCGACGGTGTGCTGTGGTTCGATCCGACCGTCGAAGCGGTCACGCCGTTCTCGCGCGACGAGCTCGACGACGATTCGATCGACCTCGTCGAAGACCGTCAGCGCTTCGAATCGCAACGCAACGCCGCCAACTTCGTGCAGGACCGCCTGGAGTCGACCACGACGACGACAAGCACTACCACCACCACGACAACCACCACGACGACGACCACCACCACCACGACAACCGTTGCGGGTTCGGCGACGTCGGGACCTTGATGGCCGCGACCTCGCTCGCCGGCACCTCACGGCTCGTCAAGAGCCGGCGCAACACCGAGCTGACGCTGGTGGTCATGGCGGGGATGATCACGTGCGCGGCGTACGTGATCGCGTCGCTCGGGGCTAATGCCGTCATCCCAGCCCGGGTCGTCCCGTTCCTCGCGATCATCCTCGGCCTCGTCGGCGCCGCCCACATCGCGGTCAGGGTGCTGGCCCGGGGCGCCGATGGCACGTTGCTGCCGCTCGTCGCCCTCCTGCACGGCGTCGGTTACGTGATGATCACCCGCCTCGACCAGCGCCTCGCCAGCTTGCAGACCACCTGGAGCCTGATCGCGGTCGGGGCGTTCATCGCCACGTTGCTGTTCGTCCAGCGGGCGACCGACCTCGCCCGCTACAAGTGGACGCTGTTCGCCGGCGGCGCGGTGCTGCTCCTCATGCCGATGGTGCCCGGACTCGGCTACTCGGTGGGCGGCGCCGAGATCTGGGTGAACCTGGGGCCGATCAACTTCCAGCCCGGCGAGTTCGCCAAGCTGGCGTTCGCGATCTTCTTCGCCGGGTACCTCGCCGAGCGTCGCGAGCTGATCGCCGCCGGCACCTGGAGGATCGGGCCGATCGGGCTCCCCGAGCCGCGCCACATCCTGCCGGTGCTCGTCGCCTGGGCGTTCTCGGTCGTGGTGATGGTCGGCCAGAAGGACCTCGGCTCGTCGTTGCTGTTCTTCACGCTGTTCGTCGTGATGATGTGGGTCGCCACCGAGCGGGCGTCGTACCTCGTGCTCGGCGCGTTGATGTTCGGCGGTGCGGCATTCGTCGCGTGGCGCACGTTCGGGCACGTGCAGACCCGCGTCGACATCTGGATCGACCCGTGGTCGCGCTCGCTCGACAAGGGGTACCAGATCGTCCAGGCGCTGTACGGCATCGCGGATGGCGGGGTGGTCGGCACGGGACTCGGGCGAGGCAGCCCCGACAAGGTCCCCGAGGCGCAGAACGACTTCATCTTCGCCGCCATCGGCGAAGAGCTCGGCCTGATCGGTGCCACCGCGATCCTGATGTCGTACCTGCTGATCATCGGCGCCGGCCTGCGCATCGCGTTGCGCACCGACCGCACGTTCGAGAAGCTGCTCGCCGTCGGGCTCACCACGATCGTCGGCGTCCAGGCGTTCATCATCATGGGCGGCGTCATCAAGGTCGTGCCCCTCACGGGCATCACGTTGCCGTTCGTCAGCTACGGCGGCTCGTCGCTGTTGTCGAACTACATCCTGCTGGCGCTGTTGCTGCGCCTGAGCGACGCCGGCGCCCGCCGCCTCGGTGAGCTCCCCGACGATCCGACACCACGGGAGCGCTGGGCGGCGTGGCGGCTGCGTCGCCACGAACGGCGCTACGGCCCCACCGAGATGCCCCGCGAGATGAGCGGATCGTGAACCGCAAGATCCGCCAGCTCGCGGTCGCGCTCATCGCCTGCTACATCGCGCTGTTCGCGGCGCTGAACTACTGGCAGGTCAACCGGGAGGAACAGCTCGAGTCGCAACCCGACAACACCCGCCAGTTGCTCCGCGACTTCGACAAGCCGCGCGGTCCGATCGTCACTGCCGACGACGTGATCGTCGCCCGATCGGTCCCGGCCGAGGCCGACAGCGACGTCAAGTTCGTGCGCCAGTACCCGACCGGCGATCTGTTCGCGAACGTGACCGGATACCACACGTTCGCGCTCGGCTCGACACAGGTCGAACGTACGCGGACCGAGATCCTCACCGGCTCGACCGCGGAGCAACAGCTGCGTGCCATCCCGGCCCTGTTCGGCGGCGATTCCGACACGTCGGGCTCGATCCAGCTGACCCTGCGTCACGATCTCCAGCAGACCGCCAAGTTCCTGCTCGGTCCGCGGGAGGGCTCGATCGTCGTGCTCGAGACGGCCACCGGCGCGGTGAGGGCGATGTGGAGCTACCCGAGCTTCGACCCCAACCTGATCGCTGATCCCGACTATGACGCCGCCTTCGCCGCGCTGACCGAGCTCCAGGCCGATCCCCGCGATCCCCTGCTCGCCAACGCCTACCAGCAGCGGTACATGCCGGGCTCGGTGTTCAAGGTGTTCACCACGAGCGTCGCCCTCGACGACGGAGTGGTCAACCTCGAGACGTTCTTCGCCGACGAGAGCCAGTACGTGCCACCGCAGACGACCGACCCGGTCGAGAACTACGACGGATCGACGTGCGGCGGCGACCTCGCCACCGTGTTCGCGAGGAGTTGCAACACGCCGTTCGCGCGCATCGCGGTCGATCTCGGGCCGGAGCGGTTCATCGCCGGAACAACGCGGTGGGGATTCGGCGAACCGATCCCGATCGACCTCCCCCGCCCGGTCGCCAGCACGATCGGCGACACGTCGAACCTCCCTGAGAACCTGCCGCTGCTCGCGATTCGGGGGTTCGGTCAGAACGAGGATCAGCTGGTGCCGATCCACATGGCGATGGCATCCGCCACGGTGGCCAACGGTGGCGTGATGATGAAGCCCTACGTGGTCGATGCCGAGCTCGACCACCAGGGTCGGGTGCTCAACCGCACTCAGCCGGAGGCGTGGAAGACGCCGATCACGCCGGGCACCGCGGCCATCATGACCGACCTGATGATCGGCGTCGCCCTGCGCGGCACGGCGAGCTGCTGCATCGGGCTCGAAGGCGGCATCCCCGTCGCCGCCAAGACCGGAACCGCCCAGCTGAACGCCGCCGGCGAGCCTGAGGCGTCGCACCTTTGGATCACGGCGTTCGCACCGGCCGATGCGCCGAAGTACGCGGTCGTCGTGATGCTGAAGGGCACCAACGAGGAGATCTCGGCCGGCACCGGCGGGCGGGTGGCGGGGCCGATCGCCAAGGCGATGCTCGATGCGGTGTTCGCGGCCGACGCGGCCGCCCTGTTGCCGCCGACCACCGACTCGACCCCGGGTTCGACTCCCGATTCGACCGCCGTGCCGTCGGTCGATCCGCCCGACGTACCGGCAACCGGGCCGCCGAACACCGGTGGAGGCGGCGGATGAGCGCCGGTGCGATGACCATCAACCTTGGATCGAGGTCGATAACCTCGGAAGACGTTCCTCGCTCGACATCCTCCACCGGGATGGGGTGGGGGAGGCAGAACCAGTGAACAACAGCGGCGAAGCGACGGTCATCAACGACCGCTACGAGATCCACAAGCGCATCGGGCGCGGCGGTATGGCCGACGTGTTCCTCGCCCGCGATCTCCTGCTCGACCGCCAGGTGGCGGTCAAGGTGCTGTTCCCCGAGTTCGCCATCGACCCGAACTTCGTCGAGCGCTTTCGGCGCGAGGCCCAAGCGGCCGCCAACTTGAGCCACCCGAACATCGTCAACGTCTACGACTGGGGCAAGTACTCCGGCACCTACTTCATCACCATGGAGTACGTGCAAGGCCGGACGCTGGCCGAGATCCTGCGCACCAACCGCCAGTTGACCGCCAAGCAGGCGGCCGAGATCGCGAGTGAGGTGGCGGCCGCCCTCGGCTTCGCCCACGAGGCCGGCCTCGCCCACCGCGACATCAAGCCCGCCAACATCCTGATCGGCTCGAACGGTCAGGTGAAGGTCGCCGACTTCGGCATCGCGAGGGCCATGAACGCCCCCACCGAGTCGAACCTCACCCAGGCCGGAGCGGTGATGGGCACGGCGTCGTACTTCTCCCCCGAGCAGGCCCAGGGCGCCCAGCCCGACCCGCGCAGCGACCTGTACTCGCTCGGCATCGTGATGTACGAGATGGTCGCCGGGCGGCCGCCGTTCACCGGCGAGAACCCGGTGAGCATCGCCTACAAGCAGGTCCACGACCCGCCCCAGCCGCTCAACCAGATCGTCGCCGACATCCCCCGTCCGTTCGAGGCGATCATCGCCAAGCTGCTCGCCAAGGACCCCAAGCTGCGCTACCCGAGCGCCCACGCTCTGCGTGACGACCTGCGCCGGTTCCGCAACGGCGAGCAGGTGCAGGCGCTCGTCTCGGCCGTCGCCGGCTCGCAGGCGCGCACCACCGCGGCGCCGGTCACGGCACCCCCCACCACGGTCACCACGTCGCCGGGGCCTACCCGCACCGTCAGCCCGTCGGGGATGCCGATGGTCACCACCGCGATGTCGCCGACCACCGCCCCGTCGAGCATGGCCGGCTACCCGCCCGGCGCCTCGCCGGCGGCCCACTACTACGAGGATGGTCACTCCCGCACCGGCTGGTACGCGTTGGCCGCGTTCGTCGCCCTCATCGCGCTCGTCGCCGGTGGCGTGCTGCTGTTCCAGGCCCTCAACAAGGACGACTCCGAGACGGTCGGGATCACGCTCCCCGACTACACCAACCAGCGCCTCGCCGAGGTCACCGCCGCGCTGCGGGCTCAGGATCTGGCGTACGAGGTCGTCGCCGAGGAGAACCCCGTCGTCGCCGAGGACTTCGTCCACCGCACCGATCCGCCCGCCGGCACGCTCGTCACGCCGGGGACGATCATCAAGCTGTTCTACCGTCCGACCCCCGATCTGGTCCAGATCCCCAACGTCGCCGGGCGGACGCTGCAGGAGGCCCGCGACATCCTTGGCGCCGAGGGGTTCGCGATCGACGAGGTGAGCGAGGAGAACGACCTCGACAGCGGCCTCGTGATCCGCACCGAACCGGCCGGTGGCGAGCGGGTCAGGCAGGACACCCGGATCACGATCTACGTCTCCGGTGGCCCCCAGCAGATCGCCATCCCGGCCAGCGTCATCGGCGATTCCGTCGACGTCGCGACGCAGTTGCTCGCCAGCGAGCAGTACGGGTTCGAGGTCGTCACCGAGTCGCAGCAGGACGCCGAGATCCCGGCCGGCACCGTGATCGCGACCCGTCCGGAGCCGGGCACCCTCCTCCCGCGCGGCAGCACCGTCACGTTGATCGTGAGCTCGGGCCCCGGGCAGGTGACCGTGCCGCCGGTGCGCGGGCTCACCGAGGCCCAGGCCCGCAACAGCCTGGCGTCGAACGACATCCAGGCGTCGGTCACGTACACCGAGTTGCAGCCCGGCGATCCCAACGACGGGCTCGTGATCAGCCAGGACATCGCCGCCGGGACCCCGGTCGAGCGCAACTCCACCGTCGCCCTCGTCGTCGGACGGGCGACGGCACCGGCCACCACGACCACCACCACGACCACGACGACCACGCTGCCTCCGGAGACCACGCTCCCTCCCGAGACAACCCTTCCCCCGCCCTGACCCCATCTCGTGAAGTTTCGGCGCCCTGAGGACGCCGAAACTTCATGAGATCAGGCGGCGCGGGCGAGGAAGTTACGCAGCAGATCGTGGCCGCACGCGGTGAGGATGCTCTCGGGGTGGAACTGCACCCCCTCGACCGGGTGGTCGCGGTGGCGCAGCCCCATCACGGTCCCGTCCGAGGTGCGGGCCGTGACCTCGAGGCAGTCGGGCACCGTGTCCGGGTCGATGACCAGCGAGTGGTAGCGGGTCGCCGTCAACGGCGACGGCAGCCCGGCGAAGACCCCCTCACCGCGGTGCTCGATGTGCGAGGTCTTGCCGTGCATCAACACCGGGGCCCTGACGATGGCGGCACCGTACGCGTGACCGATCGCCTGGAGTCCGAGGCACACGCCCAGCACCGGCACGCCGGCCGCCGCCATGGCGGGGATCACGTCGCACAGGATGCCGGCGTCCTCCGGGCGGCCGGGCCCGGGTGAGAGCAACACTCCATCGGGCTCGAGCGCCACGGCCTCGGCGACGCCGATCGCGTCGTTGCGATGGACCACCGGCTCGGCGCCGAGCTCGCCGAGATACTGCACGAGGTTGTAGACGAAGCTGTCGTAGCTGTCGATCACCAGGATCCTCGGCACGCCGACAGCCTGCCCGCCCAGTGCGGCCGAAGTCGAACGGGTTGGGCGCGGATCGCGACAGCCTGGCGACCGTCGCCCGTCCGACGGCGCCGATGTCGACCGGGTTGCGAACACCTAGACTCTGGCGCCGTGGCACCCCCGAAACGCAAGACCGGCGGCGGTCGGACGACCCCCAAGAACACACGGCCGGGCGAGCGGCCGCTGGTGAACCCCGACGAGAGCAAGTCGGGTGTTCATTCGTCGGCGCGATACACGCCTCCGGTCCCCCGCGAGATGCGGATGGGCAAGCCATGGGTACCGGTGCTGATGCTGGCCCTGCTGATCCTCGGCGGCGTCATCATCATGGCTCGCAACTTGGCGTTCTCGGGGAACAACTGGCTGACGATCGTCGGGCTGGGCTGCATCCTCGGCGGGCTCTACACCGCCACCAAGTGGCGTTAGCGACCACCGCTGGCTGTGGACCACGCGCCCTCTGTCCACATGACGTGAATCACATCTCTGTCATTCTCACACAGAGTTATCCACATGCTGTGGAGGGAATCGAGCGCGCGTTCGGGTGTTCGGTCGCCGGTCACTCGTAGAGCGGGGCGACGACGTCCATGTCCTCGAGGCAGTGCCGCGGTGGCGGCGGATCCTCATCCGGTGCCATCGTCAACCTCAGCTCCACCCCGCAGACACCACACCGATACCTCACGTTCACGCGGCGCATCTCACCGGCTGGCGGAGGGGGCGGAAGGGGTTGGCTCAGGGCCCGCAACATGCGGATCCCGACTGTCCACAACACCACCGCCATCAACACCCCGCCGAGCGTCCACAGGACTGTCGACAGCTCCACATCCCCAACTTAGCGACGGATATCCACAATGCGTGGCCGCCCCAATTCGAGGAGCGGCCTGACGTCTAGAGGCGCTCGAGAATGGTCGCGTTGGCCATTCCGCCGCCCTCGCACATCGTCTGCAGGCCGTAGCGGCCGCCCGAGCGCTCGAGCTCGTTGAGCAACGTCGTCATCAACCGCGCACCCGAGCAGCCGAGCGGATGCCCGAGCGCGATGGCCCCGCCGTTGACGTTGACGCGGTCCATGTCGGGGTGGAACTCCTTCTCCCACGCCAGCACGACCGACGCGAACGCTTCGTTGATCTCGACCAGGTCGATCTCGTCGATCGTCATGCCCGCCCGTTCGAGCACCTTGTGTGTGGCAGGGATCGGCGCGGTCAGCATCAGCCGAGGGTCGGCGCCCGCCAGCGCGAACTCGACGAAGCGAGCACGCGGCGTCATGCCGAGCGCCGCCGCCCGCTCCTCACTCATGATGAGGAGCGCGGACGCGCCGTCGGTGATCTGCGACGAGTTGCCGGCCGTCACCCGGCCGCCCTCCTCCTCGGACCGGAACGACGGCTTGAGCTTGGCGAGCGACTCGACCGTCGTGTCCCTCAACCCTTCGTCGACGGTGACGGTGCTGCCGTCGGCGCCGCGCACCCCGAGGATCTCGCGCTCGAAGCGCCCCTCGACCGTCGCCCGCGCGGCGCGCTGCTGGCTCTGTGCGCCGAACGCATCCATGTCCTCGCGGCTGATGTCCCACTTGTCGGCGATCAGCTCGGCAGAGATGCCCTGGGGCACCAACCCACCCTGCTCGGCATACCGCCTCCCGATCGCCGGGCCGAACGGGAACCCGAACTTCCCGTCGGCGAACGACGACCCCATCGGCACCCGTGTCATCACCTCGACACCGGCCGCCACGACGACGTCGTAGGCCCCGGCGATCACGCCCTGGGCCGCGAAGTGCGCCGCCTGCTGACTCGACCCGCACTGCCGGTCGACCGTGGTGCCCGGCACATGCTCGGGCCAACCGGCGGCGAGCACCGCATTGCGGGCAACGTTCGCAGCCTGCTCGCCGACTTGCATGACGCACCCCATCACGACGTCGTCGACCAGCGCTGGGTCGAGACCCGTGCGCTCGACGAGCGCGTTCAGCGTCTCGGCGGCGAGGTCGACGGGGTGCCACTCCTTCAACTTCCCGTTCCGTCGGCCGAGAGGTGTCCTGATCGCATCCACGATCACTGCGTTCGTCATGTCGACTCCCTCGAGGGCTCGGGCCGCACGCAGCCGCGTGTGGTGGCGTCGAGTCTGCATTGCGGCCCGGCTCGAACCCAAGTCGGAGCGCCGGTTCCGACGGGCCCATGGAACCAAGATGGAACGTCGTTCCCGATCAGGTGGAACAATGACCGGATGACCGCCCGTTCATCAATCGCCGAGATCGACGCGCTCGTCGTCGGCAGCACCGTGCCACGACGATTTCTCGAGCTGGCGGCGGCCGACCCGTCGTTGCCGCTGTTGCACTCGATGGCTGACGGTGGCGGCTGGCACGTGCAGACCGTGGGCGACGTCGAAGCGACGGTTTCACGGGTCGCGGCGGGACTCCAGCACAATGGTGTGGCGGCCGGCGACCGCGTGCTCCTGATGATGCGCAACCGTCCTGAGTTCCACACGTTCGACCTCGCCGCCCAGTTCGTGCGGGCGACTCCCGTCAGCATCTACAACTCGTCGTCGCCCGAGGAGATCCAGTATCTCGCCAGCCACGCCGGTGCCGAGGTGGCGATCGTCGAGGACGAACGTTTCCTGTCCCGGCTCCTCGAGGTTCGCGACGAGCTTCCGCAGTTGCGACAGATCTACGTCATCGACCCACCCGCCGGCGATCTTCCCGCCGGCGTCGCACTGGCCTCCGAGCTCGAGGAGCAGGGCACTGCCGACCTCCCCGCCCTCGCCGAGGCGACCGACCCGGCCGACCTCGCCACGCTGATCTACACGAGCGGCACCACGGGCCCGCCGAAGGGCGTGATGATCAGCCAGTACAACGTCGTCTACACGGTCGAGCAGCTCCGCGAGTGCCTCCACTTCGACGAATACGCCGGGATGCGGGTGGTGTCGTACCTGCCGATGGCGCACATCGCCGAACGGATGACGAGTCACTACCAGCCGCTCATCGTCGGGTTCAGCGTGTACTGCTGTCCGGAGGCGGGTCAGCTCACGACGTACCTGAAAGAGGTGCATCCGCAGATCGTCTTCGGCGTGCCGCGTGTCTACGAGAAGATCTACAGCGGTGTGAACGCTGCGCTGGCGGCCGATCCGGAACGCAAGCAGCAGTTCGACGACGGCGTCGCCGCGGCGGTCGAGATCAAGCGCGCCGTCCGCGCCGGCACCGCGACGCAGGAGCAACTCGACACGTGGGCCTTCCTCGACGCCGTGGCGTTCAGCCAGGTGCGAGCACTGGTCGGTCTCGACGAGGTGGTCACGGCGATCACCGGTGCGGCGCCGATCCCGGCGACGATCCTCGAGTGGTTCGAGGCGATCGGTGTGCCGTTGTCGGAGATCTACGGCATGAGCGAGTCGAGCGGACCGATGACGTGGTCGCCGGAACGCAACAAGCCGGGCTCCGTCGGCCAGGCCATCCCCGGGTGCGAGGTGACGACCGCCGACGACGGTGAGGTCATCTGCCGCGGCGGGAACGTGTTCCAGGGGTACTACGAGCAACCGGAGAAGACAGCCGACGCACTCGTCGACGGTTGGCTGCACACCGGCGACATCGGCGAGTTCGACGACGAGGGCTACCTGCGCATCGTCGACCGCAAGAAGGAGTTGATCATCACGTCGGGCGGCAAGAACATCAGTCCCGCCAACCTCGAGGCGTCGCTCAAGATGATCCCGCTCATCGGCCAGGCGGCGGCGATCGGCGACAACCGCAAGTTCGTGTCGGCGCTGCTCGTGCTCGATCCGGAGTCGTGCGCGGTGTGGGCGGCGTCGCACGGGAAGCCGGGAGCGACCGCCGGAGAGCTGGCGGCCGATCCCGATGTGATCGCCGAGGTGCAGGCAGGGGTCGACGAGATGAACCTGCAATTCGCTCAGGTCGAGCAGATCAAGCGGTTCGTGCTGCTCGGCGAGGAGTGGCTTCCCGACAGCGACGTGCTGACGCCGACCTCGAAGCTCAAGCGCCGCGGCGTCAACATCCGCTACGCGGCCGAGATCGAGGCGATGTACGCCGATCTCGACTGAGCGGCTACCACTCCGGCGCGAGTGCGACGTCGTCGGGTTCGGTGAGCCGATCGATCACGCGATGGACGGCCGAGATGTCGGCGTCGGCCATGAGGATCGCGAAGTGGCGCTGCACCGCCCTGCGGTAGGTGACGTTCATCTCCCGCCACAGGTTGCGACCGCGGCGGGTGAGCTCGACCTCGACCGCGCGCTGATCGACGGGATCGATGCCGCGGTGGCGCTTGACCCAGCCTTCTTCCTCCAACCGGTCGAGGCGCCGGCTGAGACTTGACGGCGGCAGACGCATCTCGGCGGAGACGTCGAGCGGGCGCGCCCGCCCACCCAGACGCTGCAGCGCGGCGAGCACGTCGAACCAGCCGAGCGGGATGTCCCACTCCTCCATCAGGTCGACGTCGATGCGGCGGGTCAGCTCGGCCGCCACCGTTTGCAGTCCGCGCCACGCGCTGACTCGTGACGAGTCGAGGCGCGGCATCGCTCAGGCGGTGGCCTTGAGCGCCGACGCGAACGCCTGCACGGCCTCGTCGATCTCGTCGGAGTTGACCACGAGCGGCGGCATCCAGCGAATGTCGCGCCCGTACGTCCCGGCGTTCATCAGGATCACGCGGCCCTCGCGCAAGCAGTGGCCGATGATGGCCGGCACACGGGCCGGGTCGGCGAAAGTGCTCGCCACCATCAGCCCCGGTCCCCGGATCTGGAGCAGATCGGGATGCTGCGACTGCAGCTCGCACAGCGCGTCGGACAGCTGCTCGCCACGCGCCCGGACGTTGTCGAGGAAGCCGGGCTCGCTCATCACCTCGATGGTCGCGAGAGCAGCCGCGCACCCGATCGGGTTGCCCCCGTACGTGCCGCCGTGGCTTCCCTTCGGCCACTGGTCGTCGAGCTCGCGGCGGGTGCCGAGCGCCGAGAACGGGAAACCCGACGCGATGCCCTTCGCCATGCAGATGATGTCGGGCTCGATGCCGAAGTGATCGACGGCGAACATCTTCCCGGTCCGCCCGAAGCCACTCTGCACCTCGTCGGCGATGAACAAGATGCCGTGGGCGCGGCACCGCTCGACGAGTCCTTCGAGGAACCGCTGCGGGGCGGGGATGTAGCCACCCTCGCCGAGCACCGGTTCGAGGATCATCGCCGCCGTCTCGTTGGGCGCGGTCTGGGTGAGCAGCAGGTGATCGAGGCCGGTGAGCGCCTCGTCGATCGCGGCGTCCTGATCGGCCGCCAACGGGTCGGGGAACGGAGCCACGTACACACCGCTCGGCAGCGGCGCGTGACCGGCGCGGTACACCGTCTTCGATGTGGTCATCGCCATCGCCAGATGGGTGCGTCCGTGGAACGACCCGCTGAACACGATCGTGTTCGGACGCTTGGTGACCTGCTTGGCGAGCTTCACCGCGGCTTCGGTGATCTCGGCTCCGGAGTTGGCGAAGAAGAACGTGTCGATCGCGCCCGGAGCCAGTTCGGCCAGCTTGGCGGCGAGCGGTTCGAGGAGGTCGTGCGTGAACACGTTGGCCTGAGCGTGGATGAAGCGCTCGGCTTGCTCGGCGATCGCGGCCGTCACCTTCGGGTGACAGTGCCCGGTGGAGTTGACGGCGATCCCGGCGGCGAAATCGAGGTACTCCACGCCGTCGACGGTCGTGACCCGGCACCCCCGCCCTGACGCCACCTGCAAGTCAGTGACCTTGAACCACACGTTCGACAGATGCGACATGGCGCGAGCCTACGCACCCCGCGATCTCGTGAAGTTCCGGCATCGTAGGGACCCCGGGACTTCACGAGATCGGGTTGGGTGAGTGGCTGTGAGAGGTTGAGAAGAGCTTGAGTCCTGGTCGGGGAGTACGCGGCCGATAACACCGTCATGCGAGTTCGCGCGGTGTACGGGTTGGTCGTTGTCTCAGGCATGTTCGCGGGTGCCGCGCTCGCCGCGTTCGACGGGTCGACAGATGTCGGCGCCGGTCGCGGACCGGACGTGATCATCAACGAGTTGATGCCCAACCCACGGCGCACGTACGACTCCCGCGGCGAGTGGATCGAGCTCTACAACCGGGGCGACGCACCCGCCGACCTCGGTGGGTGGACGATCGGCGACGAGATCTACGAGAGCGTCACGATGCCGTCGATCGTCATCGAGCCGGGCGAGTACGCGCTCCTCGCCAAGAACGGCGACGCCTTCCTCAACGGCGGCGTCACGGCCGATTGGGTGTTCGGCAACGAGATCATCCTGTGGAACAGCGACGACCTCGTCGTCTTGCGTGACGGCGACGGCGTGCAGCACGACGTCGTCGACTACCGCAACGCCGGCTTCACGGTCTACGACGGACGCTCGATGGCCCTCGCCGACCCGGCCCTCGACAACGGCGACGGGGCGAGCTGGTGCGCGTCGACGACGGTGATGCATCGTGGCGATCTCGGCAGCCCCGGCGCGCCGAACCGCTGCACGCCGACCGCTCACCCGCTCGTGATCACCGAGATCATGCAGAACCCGGGCGCCACGTCGGACTACACCGGCGAGTGGTTCGAGGTGCACAACCCTGGTGCCGAGCCCGTCGACATGACCGGGTACACCATCAAGGACGACGACCACGACCGCTTCGTCGTCGACGCCGGCGTCGTCGTGGCGGCCGGTGGATACGCGCTGTTCGGACCGTCGGCCGACGGCAACGGCGGCGTCGCGCTCGACTTCGTGTACGGCACCGAGATGCGCATGTTCAACGACAGCGACGAGCTGGTCATCGCCGACCGCGATGGCGTGCAGGTCGATCGCGTCCGCTGGGACGACGGCCGGACGTTCCCCGACCCGATCGGCGCGTCGATGGCACTGACCGACCCCAACGCCGACAACTCCCTCGGGAAGCAGTGGTGCACGTCGACCACGTCGTGGGCGATCGGTGACAAGGGCACGCCCGGACTGCCGACGTGGTGCGTGCGGCCAGGTCAGCAACCCATCGCGATCACCGAGATCATGTTCGATCCCGAACTGCCGGCGAGCGAGCGCAACTCGGAGTGGTTCGAGGTCGCCAACCTCGGCGAGCAGCCCGTCGACCTCAGCGGGTGGACCATCACGGGTGGCGACTACCTGACCAACACGATCTCGAGCCTCGTTGTGGCGCCCGGCGAGTCGGCCGTGCTCGCGGCCAACGGCGACCCGTCCGCCAACGGCGGTGTCACGGCTGACTACGTGTACGGCACCGGCGTTCCGCTCTACAACGCGAGCGGACGGGTCGTGCTCAAGTCGACGACCGGGGCGGTGGTCGATCGTGTCGATTGGAGCGAGGCGCGCGGCTTCCCGATCCCCCACGGCCGGTCGATCGCGCTCGGCTTCGCCTCCGGCGACAACGCACTCGGCGCCAACTGGTGCGAGTCGGTCGATCGCTTCGGCGACGGCGACTTCGGCACACCGGGTGTCGCCAACTCGTGCGAACAACCGGCGCCGCCGCCCGAGCTCCGGATCTCCGAGATCATGCGCAACCCGGCGGCCGTCGGTGACAGCGCCGGTGAGTGGATCGAGATCCACAACCCGACCGCGGCCGACGTCGATCTCGACGGCTGGGCGATCGACGACGGCGCGTCCGATCTCCACATCGTGCGCGGCAGCCTCGTCGTGCCCGCCGGTGGCTACGCGGTGATCGGTCGCTCGACCGACACGTCCCGCAACGGTGGCGCGGCGGTCGACTACTCGTACGGCGGCTCGTTCGTGCTCGGCAACGGCGCCGACTCGATCGCCCTGCGCGATTCGCACGGCCTCCCGGTCGACGAGGTCAGCTGGGACGACGGAGCCACGTGGATCCGACCCAACGGTGCGTCGATGGCGCTCCTCGACCAGGGCTGGTGTGAGTCCGGGCCGCAGTTCGGCGCGGGCGACCGCGGCACGCCGGGCACCGCCAACGATTGCACCGAGCTGCCGCATGTCGCCGTCGTCGTGAACGAGGTTCACATCGATCCCAACACCGTCAGCGACACCGCGGGCGAGTGGATCGAGCTGTACAACGCGACGGACGCGCCGATCGACGTCAACGGCTGGGTGCTGCGCGACGACGACTTCGATGCGCACACGATCGCGGCCGGCGGGGCGCTGCTGATCCAGCCGGGCGGCGTGATCGTCCTCGGCCGCGACCGTTCGACGAAGGTCAACGGCGGCGCGCCGGTCAACTACAGCTTCGACTCGGCGTTCCCGCTCAGCAACGATGCCGACGAGATCTCACTGCTCGACGCCGATCTGGTGCCGGTCGATCGGGTGACGTGGACGTCGTCCCGTCCGCTGCCAGCGGCGCCCGGGGCGAGCGCGTCGTTGCGTGATCCGGCGATGTACAACGCCGACCCGGCGAACTGGTGCACGTCGGTCACCACGTACGGCACGCGTGGCGAGCTCGGTACACCACGGGCCGCCAACGCCTGTGAGGTTGCGCCGCCACCGACGACGACGTCGACCACCTCGACCACCACCACCACGACGACGACAACGCTTCCGCCGACCACTGCTGCTCCGACGACTGCGGCGGCGACAACGACCACGACCACGACTGCTCCGACCACGACGACCACACCTCCGACATCGTCCTCGACCTCGTCGACGACGACCACACCTCCGACAACGACGACGCAACCCCCGGTCACCACGCTGCCGGTCGCCGCCGATGGGTACACGATCCTCGCCACGGCGCCGGCCGTGTGTGGCAGCGGGGTCCAGCTGTCGGGATCTCAGATCGACATCAGCGGGAACGTTCGGAGCAACGGCAACATCAACATCAGCGGCAGCCAGATCGCCGTGCACGGTGCGATCTCGTACGGCGGCTCGGGTCACGTCGGTCACGGCGTGGTCGCCGACTCGGTGACCCACTCGCCGCTGCCAGTTGTCGCCGTCGTGCCATGGCTGCTCGCCGACTTCCTGCCCGGTGGGCGGTGGTCGTCACTGCCCGGCTACACGGCACACCTCGGCTCGTGGACGGTCAGCGGCGGCGGCGCAGCACCCGGCATCCACTACGTCGCCGGCGACGTCACGATCTCCGGCAACGCACCGGCGCTGACCGGTGTGACGATCGTGGCGACGGGCCGCATCCAGGTCAGCGGGTCGGCCAAGATCAGCCCGGCGCGCGCCGACATGCCGGCCCTGTTCTCGGCGGGTGGTTCGTGTTGGAACTCGGGCATCGGCCTGTCGGGAAGCAAGATCGAATGGTCCGGCGTGATCGCCGCCCCGAACGGCGTCGTGCAGGTCAGCAGCTCGAAGGTCGACGGCGGCCGGATCATCGGCGGCAGCGTGCAGATCTCGGGCTCCGACATCGAGCTCAGCTGAGCTCGGCGGCGAGCGCAACTCCCTCGTCCAACGCCGCGCGTCGGGCGAGGAGGGGCCGGAACTTCATGACGAGTCGTGGGAGGTTCATGCCGAGCACGCCGCGCAGCCGCCGGGCGCGGCCGTACAACGCGATGAACGACCGCTCCTCGATCGAGCCGCTGACGACCAGCACGTCGTCGTCGGGTGCCGCCCGGCCGAGGAACTGGATCCGGCGGTCGTACTGATCGCTCCAGAAGAACGGCACCGGCGCGTACGGTTCACCAGGCTCACCGCGGGCCTCGGCCAGCAGGTTGCTCGCCGCCACGGCGCCCTGCTCGGCGGCGTTCGTCCAGTGCTCGACCCGCATCTCCTCGTCGAAGAGTTGGTTCGGCCAGCGCGCCACGTCGCCCGCCGCGAACACGCCCGGCGCTCCGGCGTTCAGCATCGCGTCACACACGATCCCGTCACGGATCTCGAGCCCGCTGCCAACGAGCCAGTCGGTCACCGGTGCGACCCCGATGCCGACGACGATCACGTCCGCCGGCACCAACTCGCCGTCGCCCAGCACAACGCCTCCGGCGACGATCGCCGCCACGCTGATGCCGCAGCGGATCGCCGTGCCGTAGTCGCCGTGCACCTGCGCGCATCCGGCTCCCATCGCGGGACCGAGGCCACGGATCAACGGCGCCGGCGCGCCTTCGAGGACAGTCACCGTGTTGCCCAGCCGGCGAGCCGTTGCCGCGACTTCGAGCCCGATGAAGCCGGCGCCGATCACCACGACGCGGGCGTCGCCGTCGCGGAGGCGGGCGCGCAGATCGAGCGCGTCGTCGATCGTCCGCAACTCCACGACGTGGGGCCAGTCGGTCTGGCCGGGCAGCCGCCGCGGCGCCGCGCCGGTTGCGATGACGATCGCATCGAAGGCGATCTCGGTCCCATCGGCCACCGTCAGCCGGCGCGCCCCGACGTCGAGACCAGTGGCCGGCGCTCCGAGTCGCCACGTCACGCCGAGCGTGTCGAGATCATCGGGCTTGCGCAGCTCGATCCGGTCGGGCTCCCACTCGCCGGCCAGCAGCTTCTTCGACAGCGGTGGCCGGTCGTACGGTCGATGCGTCTCGGAGCCGACGACGATCAGCTCACGGTCGTAGCCGCCGGCGCGCAACGACTCGACGGCGCGCAGCCCGGCCAGCGAGCCTCCGACCACGACGATTCGCTCGAGCATTCCGCATGGCCTAGCAGGACGACGCGCCTGCCTCGTGCCCAACCGTGTCGTCGCGTCAATGTCGTAGCGTCGAACCGATGACGACGGAAGTGACGGTCGAGGCCGTCAACGCGATGGTCACGACGCAGTTCGCGGGCACCCCCAACCGTTGCGCCGAGCTCGGCGCGGGGTACGCGGTCGCCAGGTACGACGTCGATCAGACGGCGCTGCGTCCGGGCGGGTTCATCTCCGGGCCGGCCCAGTTCGGGCTCGCCGACGCCGCGCTCTGGTATCTCGTCTTCGCCGCGATCGGACGGATCGAGCCGATGGCATTGACGTCGGAGCTTTCGATCCGCTACCTGCGGCCGGCGCAGGGCTCGGTGCTGTGGGCGCGGGCAACGCTCGAATCGTCCGGCCGCCGCAACGTGGTGGGCACCGTCCACGTGTGGTGCGACGACCGCGTCGAAAAGCCGACCGCGACCGCGCAGGGCACGTACGCCCTGCCATTCGCGGTGACGCCATGACGGTCACGTCATCAAGACGTCGCCGGTGCCGTACCGGAACGTGATCGACAGGCGCGGGCCGCTGACGTGACGGACCTTCGGCACGGAATGCTCCCAGTCGTGCTGGCACGCCCCGCCCATGACGAACAGGTCGCCGAGTCCGAGATCCCACCCGCGTGACGGTCCCCCGCCGCGGGGCCGGATGCGCAATGGTCGGGCGGCACCGACGCTGACGATCGCGATCACCGGGTTGACGACGTTGTGGCGGTGCCGGTCGCCGTGCCAGGCCACCGAATCGTCGCCGTCGCGATACAGGTTGAAGCCGATCGAGTCGAAGTTCTCGTCGTACCGCGCGCTCAGCGCTCGTCGCATCTCGGCGAGCAGCGGGAGCGGCTCGGCGGTGCCCTTGGCCTCGGTCCACCACGCCACGAGGCGCGGCTCGTCGACCAACGAGTCGAACATGCGCACGTTGCGACGCTGCCGCCACGGCAACGAGTTGTGGAGCTCGTCGAACACCGCGTCGGCACCCCGGAGCCAGCCCGGGGCGAAGTCGATCCAGCTCGCGTCGTCGAGGTGCGCACGTTCGAGGGCCTCGAACGTGATATCGAACTCGGGCGCCAGACATCCGAACAGCGAGCCCTGCAAGAACACGTGTTCGATGTTCGCGCGAGCCGCGGCGCACGTCAAGCCGCCTCCGCTCCTCCGCGGCAACACTGGGCGGAGTGCGCGTTGCGATCGAGGATCCGGCCGACCCGCGGTTGGCGGACTACGTCGACCTCATCGACGTCGCGGCACGCCAGCGGCGGGAGGGCGACCAGTTCTTCATCGCCGAGGGGCCGGTGGCGATCGAGCGGCTGTTGCAGTCGGATCATCGCATCCGCTCGGTGCTGGTCTCGTCGCAGAAGTACGAACGCCTGGCACCGCTCCTCGACGGGCTCACCGTGCCCGTGTACGTCGCGGCGACCAGCGTGCTCAAGGCCACGGTCGGCTTCGACATCCATCGGGGCGCCGTCGCCTCCGCCGACCGCAGGCCATTGCCGACGCTGCAGGTCCTGCTCCCGAGCGTGCGGCGCATCGCCGTCCTCGAAGGGCTCAACGATCCGGAGAACCTCGGTGCGATCGCACGATCGGCACGGGCGTTCGGGATCGACGCGCTCGTGCTCGACCCGACGTGCATCGATCCCTACTACCGGCGCACGGTTCGGGTGAGCATGGGCGAGATCCTGTTCATCCCCGTCGCCCGGGCCACCGACTGGAACGCCGGGCTGGCGACCATCCGATCGGCCGGCTTCGAGATGTGGGCGCTGACGCCGCGGTCCGACGCGACCGACCTCTGGACGATGCCGGTCCCCGACCGCCTGGCGCTGGTGCTGGGCGCAGAGGGTCCCGGCCTGAGCCGCGCCGCGATGGACGCCGCATCGACCGAGGTCAGGATTCCGATCGCGCCCGACGTCGACTCGCTCAACGTGGCTGCCGCCGCCGCCGTGGCGTTCGCCGCAATCGCCCGCGAACCGCACGCCGGTTCGAAACGTACTCTTGAGACGTGAACATGAAACGTGGATCCCTCGCCGCCCTCGCGGCCATCTCGCTCCTTCTCGCTGCCTGCGGTGACGACGACGAAGAGTCGTCCGGCGCGGCAGTGACCGAACCAGCTGCCGCCGAGACGACAAGTCCCCCGGCCGACACCACCGGTGGCGGGCGCGGCGACTATGCCCCTGGCGACAGCGAGGCCGCTGCGCCGGGTACCGAGGCTCCTGCCGGCGACGCTCCTGCGGGCGCCGCCGAGATCGTGATCTCCGAGTTCACGTTCAGCGAGGACATCACCGTCGCGGTCGGCACGACAGTCGTCGTGCGCAACGACGACAGCGCCGGCCACACGTGGACGTCCGACGACGGAGCGTTCGACTCCGGGTTCATCGACGCCGGTGGAACGTTCGAGTTCACGGTCACCGAGGCGGGCACGTTCCCATTCCACTGCGAGGTGCACCCGGCGATGACGGGCACGATCACCGTCACCGCCTGACGAGCACCCGTTCTGGGTCGGGACCGAGGGCACGGTACGGTCGGGCCGGATCGTCGCCGAGCAACGGGAGCCGTCGTGGAGTTCGACCTGATGAGCGGGGGGAGCACGTGGGCGGAGAGCGCGCGTCTCGCGACCGAACTCGAGCGAGTCGGATTCTCCGGCATGCTCTACACCGAGACCAGTCAGGTGCCGTGGATGCAGATCGCCGCCGCGGCGACCGCCGCGCCGACACTCACGTTCACCACTGGCATCGCGGTCGCGTTCCCGCGCAGCCCGATGGTGTCGGCGGCGATCGCGTGGGAGCTCGCCCACAACACCGAGGGCCGTTTCCGGCTCGGTCTCGGCAGCCAGGTGAAAGCGCACGTCCAACGCCGGTACAGCGCCGAGTTCGCGCCACCCGGGCCCCGCTTGCGGGACTACGTTCTCGCCGTCAAGGCCTGCTTGCGCGCCTTTCGGGGCGACGAGAAGCTCGACCACGACGGCCCGTACTACCGGCTCAACCTGCTCCCCCCGCAGTGGGCGCCACCCCGCCACTCGTTCGGCGACATCAAGGTCGACATCTCCGCCGTCGGTCCGTACATGACGCGGATGGCGGGGGAGGTCGCCGACGGGGTGCACGTCCATCCGTTGCACTCGACGCAGTACCTCCGCCAGCGCCTCATCCCGGCGGTGGCCGACGGTGCGGCCACCGCGGGACGTGACCCGACCGACATCGACCTCATCATCCCGGTGTTCGCCGTGCCAGGCGACACCCACGAGGAACGGGCACCGCTGATCGAGGCGGCCAAGACCCAGATCGCGTTCTACGGATCGACACCCAACTATGCCTTCCAGTTCGACGAGCTCGGCTTCGAGGGGACGACGCCACAGCTCGGCGAACGGCTGCGGGCCGGCGATGTCCCGGGGATGGCGGCGCTGATCACCGACGACATGCTCGAGCATTTCGCCGTGGTCGCGTCGTGGGACGAGATCGCCGACCGTCTCGTCGAGCGCTACGCGGGTGTCGCATCTCGCGTCGTCTCGTACCTCGCGGCCGAGTCGATCCGTCGCGATCCCCCGATGGTCGACCGGTGGGGCGAGGTCGCGCGGGCAGTGCGCGCTTCGACCTGAGGTCGCTCGACGCGATCACTGACCGAGTGAACGGGGTATCAGTGTTGAGCCGGTTCGGCGTCACGACATGCTGGCTCGATTGATGCCGGCTCGATGAGGGGTCGGCTCGATGAGAGGAAGGCAATGAGATCAGCGATCCGACACCAGGCAACTGCAAGCGCATTGCTGGTCGGCGCCGCTGTCGCCGGACTCGCGCTGGGCGCTTGCGGTGGTTCGGACGAGCCAGAGGGCGATCCGTTGCCGGCCGAGTCGGCGGCGATTCTGACCGCGTCGGCCAAGGCGATGGGCGACGTCACGAGCGTGCGGTTCACGCTCACCCGCTCGGGCGCGCCGGTGTACATCGACACGTTCGAGTCGCTCGCGCTCGAATCGGTCGACGGTCGATTCGCCGCGCCGCGGTCGGCGGATGCGTTGCTGACCGTCGAGGTCGACGGGTCGCTCAAGACGGAACTCGGCGCGGTCGCCATCGACGAGACGGTCTGGCTCTCGAACCCGGTGACCGGTGTGCTCGAACCGCTCCCGGCCGGCTACGACCTCGACCCGTCGTCATTCTTCGATCCTCAGCTGGGGTGGCGGCCGCTCCTCGCCGGACTGCAGGATGCCGAGTTCGTCGGCGAGGACGACCGCGACGGCAATCGGTACCACGTCCGCGGCGTCGCGCCGGCGGCGCAGATGGAGATCATCAGCGCCAGGCTCGTCCGCGACCAGGACGTGGCGATCGACTTCTGGATCCATCCCGTCACCGGCCTCGTGACGGCGGCCGAGTTCACGACCACCTTCCAGGGGGCTGAGAGCAGCTGGGATCTCGAACTGCGGGACTACGGCGAGACGTTCGAGATCGACCCACCGCAGGTCGATGACTGAAGCATCCACGGACCGAGCGACCGTCGGAGGGCCGTCGCCCCGCGCCGTGTTGGCCGTTGTCGGCTTCGGCGTGTTCATCGCGGCCGACGACCTCACGGTTGTCTCGACGATGCTGCGGCCGATCATCGGCGACCTCGGGCTGGTGCTGCCCGACGGTCTCGACGACGCGGCGTGGATCGTCAACGCCTACCTGATCGCATACATCGCGGTGATGCCGATCGCCGGGCGGCTGAGCGACGTGATCGGTCGGCGTCGGACGTTTCTCGGCGCCTATGCGCTGTTCCTCGCCGGCTCGATCGTCATCCCGCTGACGTCGTCGCTCGGGCCATTCCTCGTCGGCCGGGTTCTGACGGCGCTCGGCGGTGGCGCGATGGTGCCGGTCGCGCTCGCCGTGATCGGTGACGTGTACTCCGAGCGCGGCCGTGCCCGCGCCCTTGGCACGCTTGGTGCGATCGACACGTTCGGCTGGGTGTGGGGACCGCTGTACGGCGCCGTGCTGGTGCGGTTCCT
>DATMDV010000112.1:0-17370 GCA_035557475.1 Ilumatobacteraceae bacterium | reverse complement strand
GTCATGTCGATGCCGTCGCCAACGCCGCCAAAGGGCTCGACGACGCGGGCCGGGAGCGGCTCGGCGAGCTACAAGACGCGCTGTTGCGGTTTGCGCGGGTTGAGCCGGTGGCGGTGTTCGAACGTCGCTGCCGGTTGTTGGGCAAACGCCTCGCCGGCGACGAAGGCGAGAGCGAGCTCGACAAGCAGAAGGCGTCGGTGTCGGTACGACGTTGGGTCGACAAACCGTCCGGCATGCACCACACCCACCTCGCCCTGGATCCCGAACGTGACGCCAAACTGTGGGCAGCGATCGACGCCCAGTTGGCGACGTTGAAACAGCACGACGGCAACTCGGGCAGCCCGATCGATGTCCTGTTGGCCGATGCAGTGGTTTCGGCGGTGTCGGGCGAACGATCCGGCGAGCGGCGCGTGCCGGAGATCTGTGTCCACGTCGACTACGACACGATGCTCAACGGTTTGCACGAACACTCGGTGTGTGAGACCGCCGATGGGATCCCGCTGCCACCTGAGACGGTGCGCCGTCTGGCGTGCGAGGCGGCGATCGTGCCGATCGTGCTCAACAGCAACGGCGAAGCATTGAACTGCGGCCGCGAGGTCCGAGTCGCCAACCGGGCCCAGCGGCGGGCGCTGCGGGCGATGTACCGCACCTGCGCCTACCCGGGCTGCGACGTGAGCTTCGACCGTTGCGACATCCACCACGTCATCGCCTGGCTCCGCCACGGCCGAACCGATCTGGACAATCTGTTGCCGCTCTGCGGCCGGCACCACCATTTGGTTCACGAAGGACGATGGCGACTCACACTCGACAAACACCGGATCATCACCATCCACCGACCCGACGGAAACCAACACTTCCACGGCACCACCACCAACAGAACCAGCCGCAGGGGCCGCAACGGACGTGACAACTCGGGCGGCGACCCCGCGCGGCAGCGGCCGGCCATGTGTGCAACCGGTCCGCCATGAGCGTGGCCCGAGCGCCGGCCCGGCCGACGCGTACCTCAACGAGGACGTCAGTAGCCTGGATCCCCATGTGCGGCATCGTCGGCATCGTGAGCCGCCCTCCCACGCTGCCGGTCCCGACCGCCGACGAGATCGTCGCCGGACTCGACGCCGCCCTCGCGGCGCGGCCCGACGTGTCCGCGGTCGCGGTGGCCGTCGACGCCGTCGACGTCCGATTGCGCGGGCTGCCGGGCCTGCTCGCGCTCGCCGACCATCACGAGCTCGTGTCCCGGGTCGAGAGCCGGCTCGACGAGCTCGAGGCATTTGCCGACGACGTCGACGGCCAGATCGAGGTTGGGATCGTCAGCGCCGACGAGATCGAGGCCGCGAGCGCCAGACTCGTCGCGCTGCGCGATTCGACGTGGGCGATCCGCCACGACCGGCTGCGTACCGCCAGAGAGGTTTCGAAGCTGGCCGGTCGCGATGCGTCGGTGGGTGCGATGGCGGGCTACCTCGCCGTTCAGCGGGCACTGTCGGCGATCGACCGGCTCGAGGTCCGGGGCCGCGACTCCGCCGGCCTGCACCTGTTCGTGTCGAACCACGGGCTCGATGAATCCGACCCGAGTGTCGGTTGGCTGGTGGCCGAGCGAGGAGCTGATCCGCTGTATCAATCCGAGTCCGTGCGATGGATCGACGGCTGCCTGTCGTTCGTGTACAAGGCCGCGGCCGAGATCGGAGAGCTCGGCGACAACACCCGTGTGCTGCGCGCCGCGGTCGCCAACGATGCGGTGCTGCGACGTGCACTGGACGGGCCCGACGTCCAAGTCGCCGTGCTCGGGCACACCCGCTGGGCGAGCGTCGGCATCATCTCCGAGCCCAACACCCATCCGCTCAACAGCGAGGAGCTCGAGCGGCGGGGCGGGGAAGATCCCGGTCCGTACGTCGTGGCGGCGCTCAATGGCGATGTCGACAACCACGCCGACCTGCGGGTTGAGCACGGGTTGCGCATCCATGGCCAGATCACCACCGATGCCAAGGTGATCCCGGCGCTGGTCGCGCGTCACGCGCTTGCCGGCAACTCGCTCGTCGAGTCGTTCCGGCGCACCGTCGCCGCGTTCGACGGCTCCGTCGCGATCGGCGCCGCAAGTGCCACCGCGCCGAACACGCTGCTGCTCGCGCTCCGTGGCAGCGGCCAGGGTCTGTTCGTCGGGTTCGCCGACGACTGCTACATCGTCGCCAGCGAGCCGTACGGTCTCGTCGAGGAGACCAGCCGTTATCTCCGCCTCGATGGCGAGCACGGCGGCGAGATCGTCGTGCTCGACGGCGCCGACGGCGGCGAGCTCTCCGCCGTTCGCCGCCTCCGCTACGACGGCGGCGAAATGCCGATCGGTCCGGACGAGATCATCACGGCCGAGGTCACCACCCGCGACATCGACCGCGGCGATTCCCCGCACTACCTCTGGAAGGAGATCGGGGAGGCGCCCGAGAGCTTCCGCAAGACGCTGCGCGGCAAGATCGTCGAGCGCGACGGCGTCCTGCATGCCGAGGTCGGATCTCGTGCGTTTCCCGAGCCGGTCGCGGCTCGGCTGGCCGACGGCACCATCACGCGCATCCGCGTGATCGGTCAGGGCACAGCAGCGGTCGCCGGCCAGAGCATGGCGGCGATCCTCGATGAGCTGTGCGACGGCAACCTCGACATCGACGCGATCACCGCGACCGAGTTGTCCGGCTTCAGCATGCGGCTCGACATGAGCGACACGCTCGCGATCGCGGTGAGTCAGAGCGGGACCACCACCGACACCAACCGCACGGTCGACTTGCTCCGTGGCCGCGGCGCCGCTGTCCTCGGCATCGTCAACCGCCGCGGCAGCGACTTGGTCGACAAGGCCGACGGCATCCTCTACACCTCCGACGGTCGCGACGTCGAGATGAGCGTCGCCTCGACGAAGGCGTTCTACGCCCAGGTCGCCGCCGGGGCGCTGCTGGCGTGTGCGATCTCGGAAGCGGCCGGACTCGGCAGCATCAAGCGGCGCGATGCGTTGCTTCGCGCGCTGCGGTCGATCCCCGATGCGATGCACACGGTGATCGCCAGGCGCGAATCGATCGCCGACGCGGCGCGGCGGTTCGCCCCGGCGAAGCGGTACTGGGCGGTCGTCGGGAACGGGCCCAACCGGGTGGCCGCCGAGGAGATCCGGATCAAGCTCAGCGAGCTCTGCTACAAGTCGATCGCCTGCGATGCCACCGAGGACAAGAAGCACATCGATCTGTCGTCCGAACCGCTGATCATCGTGTGTGCGGCGGGGCTGCGGGGGAGCACCGCCGACGACGTCGCCAAGGAAACGGCGCTCTTCCGGGCCCACAAGGCGACGCCGATCGTGGTGGCCGACGAGGGCGACACGCGGTACGCGTCGGCGGCGACGATCTCGGTGCCGCACGTCGACCCGGCCCTCGGGTTCATCCTGTCGGCGATGGTCGGCCACATCTTCGGGTACGAGGCGGCCCTCGCGATCGACGCCTCGGCACGGCCGTTGCGCGAGGCGCGCGAGGCGATCGAGCGGGCCGTCGCCACCGGCTCCGACAGCGACGAGATGCTCGTCACGATCGCCGCCAGTCTGCCGCCGATGGTCGATCGATACCTCGATGCGCTTCGCGGCGGCTACTACGACGGCCACCTCGAGGCCAGCACCGCGGTCCGGTTGTCGGGGCTGCTCCGCGACCTGATGTCGGATGCACCGGTCGAGGCGTACCAGCGCGAATCCGGCAAGGTCGGCACGCCGGCGGCGCTCATCGAGGAGGTCGTGACCGCCCTGACACACGCGATCGAAGAGCTCACCCGGCCGATCGACGCGATCAAGCACCAGGCCAAGACCGTCACCGTCGGGATCTCGCGCAGCGACGAAGGGATCTTGCACCGCGCCCTCGTGCAGGCCGTGCTGGGAGCCGGCGCCGGGCGCGACGTTCTCAGCTACCGGGCCCTCAAGGTGCTGGCTGAGCTCGACGCCGCCGTCGCCGAGGTCGTCGGGTTCACGCGGTACGGCATCGCCGGCTCGACCATCACCATCGTCGATCGCGGTGGCATCTCGCGCGACGTGCCGAGCCGTGTCGAACGCAACCCGCAGCTGGTCGGCACCAAGCGCCGCGTCGCCGACGAGCGCACCGTGCTGGTTGCCCGCGGTCGGGGCGACGGCCGGACCTTGATCTTCGTGCCCGAGGTCAAAGCGAGCACGTGCGTCGGCATCACGTTGCTGCACGTGCGGTTCCACGACCGTCTCGATCCGGCGACGATGCGCTCGGTGCTGCAGGGGTACGACAACCGCTACGAGCGCCTCGTCGACTGGGTGGCCGAGACCGAGGGCTCCTTCGATCAGTCGATCCTGGGCGACCTGCCGGTCGCCGACCTGCTCATCAAGCCGATCTCCGAGACCGCCGACCACTGGCGGACGTCAGCGTGAAGGAGCGGACGCACCGTTGATCGGGATCGGCATCGATGTCGTCGAGATCGAGCGCTTCCGCGAGTCGCTCCGCCGGACGCCGTCGATGCGAGAGCGGCTGTTCACTGCCGCCGAGCTCGACTACGTGGCGTCGAAGGCCGACCCGGTGCCCTCGTTGGCGGCCCGGTTCGCGGCTCGCGAGGCGGTGATGAAGGCGATGGGGCTCGGCCTCGGCGCGTTCGGGTTCCACGAGGTGTCGGTCGAACGAGCAGCGAGTGGTGCGCCCTCGTTGATGATCGTCGGGCGCGCCGCCGAGCTGACCGACGAACGCGGTGTGACTCGCTGGCACCTCAGCGTCAGCCATTCCGACCTGGTCGCAGTCGCGTACGTGGTCGCCGAGTGAGGCGGCGTCCTACGCTGCAGGCGTGATCCCGGTCGTCACCCCGGCAGAGATGCGGGCGATCGACGCGGCCGCCGCCGAGTCCGAAGCGCAACTCGTCGATCGAGCGGGCGCCGCCGTCGCCCGCGTCGCACGGACGATGCTCGGCGGCACGTACGGGCGGGTCGTGAACGTGATCGTCGGCCCTGGGAACAACGGGGCCGACGGCCGCGTCGCCGCGGATCGACTCGAGCAGCGCGGTGTGAAGGTTCGGGTGTTCGAGGTCGCGACCTGTCCGGCGGCGCTGCCGCCGGCCGACCTCGTGATCGACGCCGCCTTCGGCACTGGCTTCCACGGCATCTGGCGGGCACCGATCATCGGTGACGCGATGGTGTTGGCGGTCGACATCCCGAGTGGTGTCGATGGCATCACCGGATCGGCGAGCTCCGGCACGCTGCGTGCCGACGTCACGGTGACGTTCGCGGCGGCCAAGCCGGGTCTGTACCTCGGCAAGGGTCGCCAGCTCGCCGGCGACATCCAAGTGGTCGACATCGGGCTCGACGTGTCGTCGGCGACGGCGCATGTCGTCGAGGCGTCCGACGTGTCGGGTTGGATCGGTCGCCGCGGCGGTGATGCGCACAAGTGGGCGCAGGCGGTGCGTGTCGTCGCCGGCAGTTCCGGCATGACTGGCGCAGCCCACCTCGTCACCGCAGGAGCGCAGCGGGCGGGCGCCGGCATGGTGCACGTGTCGAGCCCGGGGGTCGAGGGAGATCCACCGATCGAAGCGGTCTCCCGGCGGATCCCGGGGTTCGACTGGGCCGACGCCGTGCTCAACGACTTGTACCGGTTCCACTCGCTCGTCGTCGGGCCGGGCCTCGGCCGTGCGGACCACACCGTTCCGTCGGTGACGAAGCTGGTCATCGACGCCATCGTCCCCGTCGTGGTCGACGGCGACGGATTGTTCGCGCTGGCGTGGAACGAGCACGGTGCGCCGACGATGCTGCTGTCTCGCGAGGTCCCGACGATCCTCACTCCGCACGACGGTGAATACGCGTTGCTGACGGGGCATCGACCGAGCGACGACCGGCTCGCCGCCACCCGGCAGCTGGCGACCGACACCGGCGCCACCGTGTTGCTGAAAGGGCCGACGACCGTGGTCGCGTCACCGGCGGGTGAGGCCCGCCTCGTGGTCAACGGTGATGAGCGGTTGGCGACGGCCGGGACAGGCGACGTGCTGGCCGGGATCATCGGCGCCCTGGCCGCCAGCGGACTCGACGCGCTCACGGCCGGCGCGGCCGGGGCCTGGTTGCACGCATCCGCGGCGTCCTTCGGGCCGTCGCGGGGGTTCGTCGCCAGCGATCTGCTGGCGCACCTTCCTGACGCGCTCGCGGCGTTGGACTGACGTCCCGACGCGATGGACGGTTGCCGATGAGCCGGTGGGCGTGGGCCGAGATCGACCACGACGCGATCCGGCACAACGTCGAGGTGATGCGTCGCGCGGTTGCGCCGTCGGCCGTGTGGGCGGTCGTGAAGGCCGACGGGTACGGGCACGGCGCGGTCGATGTCGCCCGAACCGCGCTCGACGCCGGGGCGGAGGGGCTGTGCGTCGCGCTCGTCGACGAAGGGGTCGAGTTGCGCGGGGCCGGCATCGACGCCCCGATCCTGCTGCTCAGTGAGCAACCACTCGCCGAGGTGACGCGGATCTCCGAGCATCGACTGATCCCGATGGTGTACACCCGGTCGTATGTCGACGCGTTGGCGGCGCTCGACGTCGAAGCACTCGACGTCCACCTCAAGGTCGACACGGGCATGCAACGGGTCGGCGTATCCGCCGGCGAAGCACCTTCGCTCGCCGCGGCCGTCATCCGGCACGCGCCCCGGCTGCGGCTGGCCGGCGTTGCGACCCATCTGGCAAGCGCCGACGATGTCGCGGATCCGGCGACGTCCGATCAGCTGGCTACGTTCGAAGCGGTGTTGGCGGCGCTGCCGGTCAACCCGGCCAATCCGGTTCCGCCGGCCATCCACGCCGCCAACTCGGCCGGCGCGTTGGCCCATCCATCGGCTCGCTACTCGTTCGTCCGAGCCGGGATCGCGATCTACGGGATCTCGCCCGGGCACGGCGTCGACCATCTGTGCCGCGACTTGCGCCCGGCGATGAGCCTGCGCGCCCGGGTGGCGTTCGTGAAGCGTGTCGCGGCCGGTTCGCGGATCTCCTACGGGTTGCGGCACACGTTCACGCGATCGACGACCGTCGCCGCCGTTCCCATCGGATACGCCGACGGCGTGCCGCGCCGCCTGTTCGAAACCGGCGGTGAGGTGCTCATCGGCGGCCGACGCCGACCCATCGTCGGTGTGGTGACGATGGATCAATTGATGGTCGATGTCGGCGACGATCCGATCGCGGTCGGCGACGAAGTCGTGTTGATCGGTGAGCAAGGAGGACAACGTGTCGGCGCCGAAGAATGGGCCGACCGGCTCGGCACGATCGGGTACGAGATCGTGTGTGGTGTGAGCAGGCGCATCGCGCGTTCGCCGCGCCGTAGCATCGGGGACTGAACATGTTGCTCCGCGCTGATTCCCTGGCGTCGACCCACGCGGTCGCGGCCGTGCTCGCGGGTCTCGCGCGCCCAGGCGATGTGATCGTGCTGGCCGGGGACATGGGGGCCGGCAAGACCGCGCTCGCGCAGGGCTTCGGCCGCGCCCTCGGTGTGACCGAGCCGATCACTTCGCCGACGTTCACCCTCGTGCACAGCTACAAGTGCGGCAAGATCACGTTCCACCACGTCGACCTCTACCGGTTGGAGCGCATGGCCGAGGTCGCCGACCTGGCGCTCGGTGAGCTGGCCGAGTTCTCCGGCATCGTGGTCGTCGAGTGGGGCGACGTGGTGGCCGCGAGTCTCGGCGACCATCTCGTCGTCAGGCTCGAGCCGATCGAGGGCGACGAGGAGGCACGCATCATCGAGGTCACGCCGTCGGGCTCGTCGTGGGCGACGCGCTGGGCCCGCCTGTCGAGCGGCCTCGAGGAGTGGCAATGCTGATCCTCGGCATCGAGACCGCCACCGAGCAGGTCAGCGTCGCGATCGGTGGTCACGAGGGCGTGATCTCGACGTTCGAAGTCGCCCGCGGGCGGCGACACGCCGAGATCCTCGCCCCAGCGATCCAGTTCATGTGCCGCCAGGCCGACATCGAGCTGTGCGAGTTCGGCTGCATCGCGGTCGACGTCGGTCCGGGCCTGTTCACCGGCATGCGCGTCGGGCTGGCGTCGGGCAAGGCGCTGGCCCAGGCGTTGCGGATCCCGATGATCGGCATCAGCTCACTCGACCTGCTGGCGTTCCCTCATCGCCACACCGATCGTGTCGTCGTCCCCGTGATCGACGCTCGCAAGGGCGAGGTGTTCTGGGCGATGTACCGCCAGGTGCCGGGCGGCGTGCAGCAGGTCGCGGCACCGACCGTCGGTCCCGTCGACGAGCTCGTCGCCGATCTGCTGGCGCGCAGCCAGGAGGTGCTGTGCGTCGGTGACGGTGCCATCCGCTACCACAACGAGATCCTCGACGGCTACCGCTGCGAGTTCGGCAGCTCGGCCCACCCGTCGGCGGCGCCCCTGGTGCAGCTCGCCCACGCTCGGGCGCTGCGCGAGGAGTGGGTCAGCCCTCGCGACATCGAGCCGATCTACCTGCGCCTCCCCGACGCCAAGATCAACTGGGCGACCAGGGGTTCGCGTCGATGAGCGTGCTCGCCCGCCTGCTGCAGCGCGCCGACGACGAGCCCATCGTCATCGAGGAGATGCGCCGCAAGCACCTCACCCAGCTGCTCCCCATCGAGCACGACGCGTACCCCAAGCCGTGGTCGCGCTCGGTGTTCGAGAGCGAGCTGGATCAGGTTCATGGCGGGAGCCGGCACTACATCGTCGCCCGCCGGCGTCGGGTGGTGATCGGCTATGCCGGCTTGTGGATCGCATCGGATCCGGCCGGCGACCAGGGTCATATCACCAACATCGTGGTGGCCGCCGACCACCGGCGTCAGGGGGTGGCGACCCGTCTGCTCGGGTCGCTCGTCGCCGAGGCCATCGAACGCGGGTGCATCGCGTTGACGCTGGAGGTCCGGGTGTCGAGCACCGGCGCCCAGGAGCTGTACCGCCGGTTCGGGTTCGGCCCGGCCGGTATGCGCAAGCGGTACTACGAGAACACCGAAGATGCGATCGTGATGTGGTGCCACGACATCCGGTCCGACGACTACGCCCGACGGTTGCGAGAGCTGGGTGGTGAGGCGTGAGCCGCGCCCTGACCCACGATGACTCGACGGTCGTCCTCGGCATCGAGACCAGTTGCGACGAGACCGCGGCGGCGCTGGTGATGGGCGGCTCGGACGTCTTGTCGAGCGTCGTGGCGAGCCAGATCGAATTGCACGCCGATTTCGGCGGCGTCGTGCCCGAGATCGCCAGCCGCGCTCACCTCGAGGCCTTGAACCCCGTCGTCGCCCGGGCCGTCGTGGAAGCCGGGATCGACGAGTCACGGATCGACGCCGTCGCCTGCACCATCGGACCGGGGCTGATCGGCGCGCTGTTGGTCGGGGTGTCGGCATCCAAGTCGTTGGCGTTGGCGTGGGACGTCCCGTTCGTCGGGGTCAACCATCTCGAGGCGCACTGCTACTCGGCGTTCCTCGAGGATCCGACGCTCGAGTTCCCGCTCGTCGTGCTGCTCGTCTCCGGCGGGCACACGATGCTCATCGAGATGTGCGGGCACGGGCGCTACCGGCTCCTCGGCCAGACGATCGACGACGCGGCCGGTGAGGCATTCGACAAGGTGGCGCGGTTCTTGGGTCTCGGCTACCCGGGCGGACCGGCGATCGACAAGGAGGCCCTGCGCGGTGATCCGGAGGCGATCCGCTTCCCGCGGGCGATGCTCGACGACGGGCTCGACTTCAGCTTCAGCGGCCTCAAGACCGCGGTCGTGAACCACGTCCGCCAGAACCCCGACGTCACATCGGCCGACGTCGCGGCCTCGTTCCAGGCGGCGGTCGTCGACGTGCTCGTCGTCAAGGCCCGTCGGGCGGCCGAACAGGTCGGGGCGACCGGTCTCGTGCTCGGTGGTGGGGTGGCGGCGAACTCGTTGCTGCGCGAGGAGCTGCTGGGCGCGTGTGCCGCCGACGGACGTCGCGGCTTCCTTCCGAGCCGCGAGATGTGCACCGACAACGCGGCGATGATCGCCGCCGTCGGGTGGCATCGCCTGGGATCAGACGGCCCGAGCCCGCTCGACACCGGCGCCTACCCCAACCTCCGCCTCGAGCTGATCCCCGACTGACCGGTCTGCGGACGCGACCGGCGGCCGGTACCGTCGGGGCGTTGTGAGCGATCGACTTCCACTCCGCATCGGGGCGTTCGAGCCCGCCGTGCCGGTCGTCCTGGCGCCGATGGCGGGGGTCACCAACGCCGCCTTCCGGGCGATGTGCCGGTCGTACGGACCCGACCTGCTGTACGTGAACGAGATGGTGATGGCGACCGCCGTCGTGTTCGGCAACGACAAGACCCAGCGGATGATGACGTTCGGTCCCGACGAGCGGCCACGCAGCCTGCAGATGTACGGCGGCGATCCGGACATGCTGGGGCGGGCGGTGCACCACCTGTGCGACGCCGATCGGGTCGACCACATCGACATCAACCTCGGGTGCCCGGCGGCGAAGGTCACCCGCAAGGGTGGCGGCGCGGCGGTGGCGGCCAAGCCCGCCCTGCTGCGGGCGATCATGCAGGCCGCGGTCGGGGCGGCGCGCCCGTACGGCGTGCCCGTGACCGCCAAGTTCCGCATGGGCCTGTGGGACGACATGCCGAACTACGCCCGCACCGGCGAGATCTGTGCCGAGGCCGGGGTGGCGTGGATCGCCTTGCACGCCCGTTCCGTCGAGCAGCACTACGCCGGTCAGGCCCACTGGGACGCGATCGGTGAGCTCAAGCAGGCCGTGCCGTCGATCCCTGTGCTCGGTAACGGCGACATCTGGGAGGCGTCCGACGCGGTCGCGATGATGCTCGCCACCGGCTGCGACGGCGTCGTGGTGGGCCGCGGCTGCCTCGGCCGCCCGTGGTTGTTCGGCCACCTCATCGAGGCGCTCTCCGGGCGGCCCGTCCCGCCGGCCCCGCAGCTCGCCGTGGTCCTCGACGCGATGGCGCGCCACGCCCGCCTGCTCGTCGACCTCTATACGCAGTTCGACAACCGCGCGGGTGGTCGCAGCGGAGAAGACCTGGCGATGTGCGACTTCCGCAAGCACACGTCGTGGTACCTGGCCGGGTATCCGGTCGGACCGGAGGTTCGCCACGCGCTCGCCCAAGTGGCGACGCTGATGGAGCTCGACGGCCTGCTCGGCGGCCTCGACCCGGCGGCCGAGCTCGTCGACGGTGGCGAGCGGATCAAGCGCGGCCATGCCAATGGTCCGGTCAAGGTCGCCCTGCCCGACGGCTTCCTCGACGACCTCGACGACCTGACCGTGCCCGACGACGACGCCGTGATGGCGGTCTCCGGGGGCTGACGGATGCGGCTGGTGCTCGCCAGCGGATCGCCGCGCCGCCGTGAGCTGCTCGCCCTGCTCGGGCTGCCGTTCGACGTCGTCGCGCCCGACGTCGACGAGTCGGTGCGCCGCGGCGAGGCGCCGACCGACCTCGTGCGCCGCCTGGCGATCGACAAGGTCGAGGCCGTCGAGGCCGCCGGCGCGATCGAAGGGCCGGATGTCGTCGTCCTCGCCGCCGACACGATCGTCGAGGTCGCGGGTGAGATCCTCGGCAAGCCGGCCGACGCCGACGACGCCCGGCGCATGTTGCGTGCGCTGTCGGCGCGTACCCACCGGGTGCACACGGGTGTCGCCGTGCGCCGCGATGGCGACAGGGCGTGCGAGGTCGTGACGACCTCGGTGACGATGGCGATGATGTCGGACGCCGCGATCGAGTGGTACCTGGCGACGGGCGAACCGATCGATAAGGCCGGCGCCTACGCGATCCAGGGAGCCGGCGGGGTGTTCGTGGCGGCGATCGAGGGCAGCGCCAGCAACGTCGTGGGGCTCCCGCTGACGACGGTGGTCGAGTTGCTCGGCCGGTACGGCGTCGCCGTCGCCGGCGGGATCGTCGCCCGTTAGCACTCTCGCCCTCCGGTTGCTAATGGACCCCTGGCGCGCCTACGATTGGCACTCGCCCTGGTCGAGTGCTAACGCTCGCCCGAACCCAATGTGACACGCCAATGGAGGCATGCACCAATGAACCTGAAGCCGCTGGATGACCGAATCGTCGTGAAGCCCAACGAGGCCGAGGAGCGCACCGCGTCGGGCCTCGTGATCCCCGACACCGCCAAGGAGAAGCCACAGCAGGGTTCGGTCCTCGCCGTCGGCCCCGGCCGTTGGAGCGACGACGCCGGCAAGCACTTCTCGCTCGAGATCAGCGTCGGCGACACCGTCCTGTACTCGAAGTACGGCGGCACCGAAGTGACGATCGACGGAGACGATCTGTTGATCCTCTCCAGCCGCGACGTACTTGCCATCGTCGGCAAGTGAAGGGCTGACACCACATGACGAAGATCCTCAAATTCGGTGACCAGGCCCGTCGCTCGCTCGAAGCAGGCGTCAACAAGCTCGCCGACACGGTCAAGGTGACGCTCGGCCCGAAGGGCCGCAACGTCGTGCTCGACAAGAAGTACGGAGCGCCGACGATCACCAACGACGGCGTCTCGATCGCCAAGGAGGTCGAGCTCGACGACCCCTTCGAGAACATGGGCGCTCAGCTCGTGAAGGAAGTGGCGACGAAGACCAACGACGTCGCCGGTGACGGCACCACCACTGCCACGGTGCTGGCGCAGGCGATGGTGACGATCGGCATGCGCAACGTCGCCGCCGGTGCGAACCCGATGGGGATCAAGCGCGGCATCGAACAAGCCGTTGCCGCCGCCGTCGAGTCGATCCAGTCGCAGGCCAAGGACGTCGACGACAAGACCGACATCGCCAACGTCGCCACCATCTCGGCCGCTGATGCTTCGATCGGTGAGGTCATCGCCGACGCGATCGACAAGGTCGGCAAGGACGGCGTGGTGACCGTCGACGAGTCGAACACGTTCGGCATCGAGCTCGAGTTCACCGAGGGCATGCAGTTCGACAAGGGCTACCTGTCGCCGTACTTCGTCACCGACACCGAGCGTCAGGAAGCGGTGCTCGACGAGCCCTACATCCTGCTGGTCAGTGGCAAGATCTCGACGGTCCAGACGATGCTGCCAGCGCTCGAGGCAGTGATGAAGACGGCCAAGCCGCTCGTCATCGTCGCCGAGGACATCGAAGGTGAGGCCCTCGCCACGCTCGTCGTCAACAAGATCCGCGGCACGTTCAACGCCGCCGCGGTCAAGGCCCCCGGCTTCGGCGATCGCCGCAAGGCGATGCTGCAGGACATGGCCGTGCTGACCGGTGCCCAGGTCATCAGCGAGGACGTCGGGCTCAAGCTCGAGAACGTCACGCTCGACCTGCTCGGCACCGCCAAGCGGGTCATCATCGCCAAGGACACCACCACCATCGTCGATGGCGGAGGCACCGAGGACGACGTCAAGGGCCGCATCAACCAGATCAAGGCCGAGATCGACAACACCGACTCCGACTGGGACCGTGAGAAGCTCCAGGAGCGTCTTGCCAAGCTGGCCGGCGGCGTTGCCGTCATCAAGGTCGGCGCGGCCACCGAGGTCGAGCTCAAGGAGAAGAAGCACCGCATCGAGGACGCCGTCTCGGCGACCCGGGCGGCCATCGAAGAGGGTGTCGTCGCCGGTGGTGGCGTCGCTCTCATCCGCACCCGCGACGCGGTGGCCGCGGTGGCCTCGTCACTCTCGGGCGACGAGGCGACCGGTGCTCGGATCGTGTGGGAGGCGCTGCTCGCACCGGCCCGCCTGATCGCCGAGAACGCCGGCCTCGAAGGCTCGGTGATGGTCAACCGGATCGAGGCCGAGTCCGGCACGATCGGGCTCAACGCCGCGACCGGTGAGATCACCGACCTCGTGAAGGCCGGCATCACCGACCCCGCCAAGGTCACCCGGGCGGCGCTGCAGAACGCGGCGTCGATCGTGGCCCTCGTGCTCACCACCGAATGCCTCGTGGCCGACAAGCCCGAGCCACCGAGCGCCGGTGGCGGCGGCGGTGGCGGCATGGGCGGCATGGGTGGCATGCCCGGGATGATGTGATCGAGAAATCGGAATAACCGCACGGGCGGAGCGGTTGCACGAATCTCCCCCGACGACCCCGGGTCCTCACGGACCCGGGGTCGTGTCGTTCCCGGGTCTAGCGTGTCGCCGATGACGTAGCTTGACGTGATGTCTGGTCGAGCCATGCGCCCGTTCTGGATGCACCAACTCGTCGAGTACATCATCGGGCTGAGCCTGGTCGCCACGGGTCTGCAAAGTCCCGAGCCGGTCGTCCCGGCCGTCGTCGGCGGTGTCGTGCTCTTCAACGCGGCCGCCGCGATCGGGCCGCTCGGGGCGTTCCGCCTCGTCGGTCGCCGGCTCCATCGGGTGGTCGACGTGGTCGTGATCGCCGTCGTCGTCGGGGCCGCCGTCCAGCCGTGGGTCGACGTCGACGTCGGCACGCGGGCGATCATGGTCGGGATCGCGTTCGTCTATGGCTTCGTGTGGTTCTACTCCGACTTCGCCGAGAAGCAGGCACGCCAGCAGCGCCGTGCGGCGGCGGCGACCGGCGACCGAGGGGAGGATCTCGGTCGCACGGCCGGCCGCCTTGCCGGCAACGCCGTCACGGCGTGGCGTCGCCGGAAGCCGTCGGGCTGAGCGCCCCTTCGGCGCGTGCCGCTTCGAGCCGTTCGGTGGTCAGCGACGCCCGTCCCCACACGTACAGCCAGACGTGAATCGCGGCGCACACGAGCCACGTGGCCCGCAGCGCCCAGTCGCGTGACGCGAACGCGTCGACGACGACGACTGTGAGGCCGCCGACCGCGGCGCCGATCGGCATCATCCCCCACGCGAAGAACCGGTACACGCTGTTCACGCGCCCGAGCAGGTGGGACGGGATGATCGACTGTCGGAGACTGACGGTGATCACGTTCCAGATGATCCCGAGCAACGTCATGATGGCGAACAGCACGAGCACCGGCGCCCAGTGCGAGGAGAGCCCGATGAGCGCCGTGACGACGGCTGTCCCGATGAGCGTGAGCGACAGGCAGGTCCCGGCGCCGAGGCGCTGGGTGACCTGGGCGGCGACGAATCCGCCGACGATGGCTCCGAACGCGCCGCCGAAGCCGATCACACTGAAGAGCAGCGGTCCGACGTCGAGCACCTCTTGGGCGAACAGCACGAACGTCGAGAAGAAGATCATGGTCGCCGCGTTCATGATCCCCAGGATGATGGCCATCGGCCGCAGCAGGCTGTGTCCCCACAGCCACCGGAACCCCTCGGCGAGCTCCACGCGCCATGGCTTGGTCTCGCGGGTCTCGTGTCCGTCGGCCCGGAACGTGCCCGGGATCATGAACACGAGCGCGGCGGCCACGAAGAACGTGGCCGCGTCGAGGAAGAACGGCAGCGAGAACGCGACCGCGAGCAGGAGCGAACCGAGCGGGGGTCCGGCGAACTGGTTGGCGACGCTTTCGGCGCTCCACAGCCGACCGTTGGCCTTCTCGAGCTGGCTCTTGTCGACGAGGGCCGGCATCATCGTCTGCCCCGAGTTGTCGCGCAGCACCTCCGCCATTCCCAGCAGCAACGTCGCCAGGAGCACGATCAGGTAGAGCCCGGTCTGGGTGCCCGTGACCGCGTCGAGCTCGCTCGGGTCTGGCAGGCTGCCCTGCCGGCCGAGCACTGCGAAGGCGACGGCGAGGGTGAGCGCGAACCGGCACAGGTCCATCGCCACCATCGCCTTGCGGCGATCGACACGATCGGTGATCACACCGGCGGGGAGTGTGAACACCAGCCACGGCAGCCGTTGCGCCGCGAAGACCAGGGCGACGAGCACCGGGTTGCGGGTGACCGCCGAGGCCAACCACGGATAGGCGATCATCCCCACCCCGTCACCGAGGTTCGAGATGAAGCTGGCCGAGAACAGCTTGTAGTACCGCCCGTCGAGGCGTGTCGAGCGTGGGGTCTCGACGGCCGCAGTCACGCGCCCGCCAATCGGGTCGTCGGGTACAGCGTGATGAACAGTCCGAACTCCAAGTCGCCGTCCCGCGGGAGGGTGATGAACTCGAGCGCCAGGGCGTCGAGCCGGGTGGCGAACTCCTCGGCCCGGCTGGACGGGATGCGGGCATGGCGCAACGTGGAGTAGGCGCCCGGTTCCTTCGCCTCGAGCCGGTCGAAGTCGACTTCGGCGAGCACGTCGTTGAAGAACGCCAGCTCGCCGGGTGTCTGTTGGTGGAACTTGATGGTCCGCGCCGTGCGTCCGTAGTAGCGCTCGTCGACCGCCCGCACGCGGCGGGTCCGCACGACCTGGAGCAGCCCGGCGGCGACCAGGATGTCGACGTGGTAGGCGACAGTGCCACGCGGCCGTTTCAGGCGTTCGGCCAACTCGGTCACGGTCATCGCCCGCTCGAGCACGAGGTCGAGCACGGTCATGCGCAGCCGGTCGCCGAGCGCCTTCATGCGCTCGGGGGTGTCGGCGTTGATGTCTGGCTCGAGCTCGTAGTCGAGCCCGATCGTCACCGTCGTCGACGCTTCATCCGACATTTCCCGAACGATACAGAAATCCCGGATGATTGTCCACCGCTCGGTGCCTGCGATCCCCGTAGGCTGGCGATATGGCCTTCGAGCAACCGCCGCCCGACCTCGCCAAGCTCCTGACCGCCTGGGAGGAATGGGAGAAGGGCGAGCTCCCACCCGGTAAGGTGCTCGCCAACCTGAAGACCGCTGGCCTCCCGCAGGTGCTCCAGCAACTCGTCGATGCGGGCTGGACCCCTGCCAGCTGAAGGTCGCCGCCCAGGCGGGCAGCAGTTCGTGCCGCGCCCCGCGACGTGGGAGCCAGGTCCGGATGCGCCGTTCGGGAGCGGTGCCTCACCCGCGCTCGACGCGTTGCTCGGTCGCGTCAACCTCCACAGCCATCCGTTCGCGCCGGCATTCCCGGGTGCCCGCCACTCGGCGGTGCTCGTCGCGCTCGCGCCGAGCGAGCGCGGTATCGAGGTGTTGCTCACCCGGCGATCGATGGACATGCGCACCCATCGCGGTGAGATCAGCTTCCCCGGCGGGCGGCTCGATCCGGGCGAGACAGCGGCCGAGGCCGCGCTGCGCGAGGCGCACGAGGAGGTCGGGCTCGATCCGGCGCTGGTCAGCGTCGAGGGGGAGCTCGAGCACCTCAACACGATCGTGAGCCGCAGCTACATCGTGCCGGTCGTCGCCAGTCTCGCGTCGCCGGTCGAACTGCAGCCGGCCAGCCCGGAGGTCGACCGGGTGTTGTGGGTCCCGCTCACCGAGTTCACCAGGCCCGACACCTACCGGTCAGAGCGCTGGGGCACACCGCCCACCGATCGGTTGTTGCACTTCTTCGAGCTCGACGACGAGACGGTCTGGGGGGCGACGGCGTCGATCATCGTGCAGTTGTTGAGCGTGCGAGTTCACTGAGGAGATTCCACGCGGCGAGGACGTGGCGCTGCTCGGTCGTCCGTCCCCCGATCGAGACGCGCAGC
>DATMDV010000111.1:0-5410 GCA_035557475.1 Ilumatobacteraceae bacterium | reverse complement strand
CAGCCAGTTCGTGATCGGCGCAGTCTTCGTGGCGATCGGCGGCGCAATCCTGCTCGCCACGTCCGCGCTGGCGTACGGGATGCCCGGGGTCGAAGACCCGGCGCGGACGGTCGTCGGGATCGTCGCCGGCTCAGCCGCTTTCATCAGCATCGGCGTGCTGCTCGGGACGCTTCTGCCCAACGCCCGCGCGGCGCAGGGCGTCGGGCTGCTGCTGTTCCTGCCGATGTTCCTGCTGGCCGGCGGCGGACCGCCGCCGGAGGTGATGTCGCCGGTGATGAACGACATCGGGACCGTGCTCCCGCTGACGCATGTGGTGCGGGCGATCCAGGAGCCGTGGCTCGGGCTCGGCACCGGCACCGACCACCTGGTCGTCGTCGTGGCGATGTTCGTGGTCGCCACCTTGGCGACGCTGGCCCGCTCCGGGTCGTTCGGCTCGGTCCTGGCCGGCAGGAGCGCAGTTGGCGGGCTCGCGACCCGGCGGTAGCCTTCCACGAGCTATGTACGCAGTGATCGCATCCGGTGGCAAGCAGGAGAAGGTGGCCGAGGGCCAGCTCGTGCGTGTCGAGCTCCTCGACGGCGACGAGGGGAGCGAGATCGCCCTCGCCCCGGTCCTGGTGGTCGACGGCGACACCGTCCTCGCCACCGCCGACCAGCTCGGCAAGGCGTCGGTCAAGGGCAAGATCGTCGGCACCGCCAAGGGGCCCAAGATCAACGGCTTCACGTACAAGAAGAAGACCAACCAGCGCCGGCGCTACGGTCACCGCCAGCACTACACGGTGGTCGAGATCACCTCGATCACGACGAGTTGAGGAGTCCGCGATGTCGAAGACCAAAGGTGGCGGTTCGACCCGCAACGGCCGTGACTCGAACTCCCAGCGCCTCGGCGTGAAGGTGTTCGACGGAACGAAGATCACCGCCGGCACGATCATCGTGCGCCAGCGCGGCACCAAGCTGCACCCCGGCAAGAACGTCGGCATCGGTGGCGACGACACGCTGTTCTCGCTGGTCGACGGCTCCGTGAAGTTCGGCGAGCGCAAAGGCCGCAAGGTCGTCGACGTAAATCCTGTGTCTGATTGAGTCGGCTCACTCCACGTCTGATCGTTGAACGTCTGGTCGCCGACTCGGGGCCTGAGCCAGTTGGCTCACACGGAGGTTGTCGCGTCGGTCAGACGTCGATGCCCGCTGGGAGGCGATTGCGGTCCCAGCCGAGCAGCGCCAGGGCCTGGCGGCAGGCGAAGCGGTCGGTCATCCCGGCGACGTAGCTGACGGCGGCTCGCAACGCCTCGGGGCTGCCCGCGTCGAGGGCGTTGGCATCGGGCAGCAGGTTGGGCCGATCGGCGTAATGCTCCGTGAGCGCTCGCAGCAGCACGATCACCTGCTCGCCCTGGGCGCGGCTGGCCGGACGCAGGTAGACGTGCTCGTAGTTGAAGCGGCGGAACTCGGCGAGCGCCTCGGCACCCGGCGCGGTCATGCCGATACGTCCCGACTCGGCCGTCGCTTCGATCATCGCCCGCACGAACGTGCCGAGTTGCGACGACCGGTCGGCCCCGCAGCGGTCGATCACGAGGGACGGCAGCATGTCGAGTGACACGATTCCGGCCGCGACGGCGTCCTCGAAGTCGTGGCACACGTAGGCGATGCGGTCGGCCCACGAGACGACCTCACCCTCCGGCGTGGCCGGCGCCGGGCGGCTCCACGAGTGGTTGCGGATGCCGTCGAGCGTCTCGGAGCACAAGTTGAGCGGCACCAGCGTGACGTCGGCTCCCCACACCGCGTGGTCGTACCCCTCGGCCACGTACGGCGTGAGGGCGTCCTCGCTGGCGTGGCCGCCTGGTCCGTGGCCGCAGTCGTGACCGAGGGCGATCGCCTCGGTGAGCGCCACGTTGAGGCCGAGGGTCTGGCTGACCGAGCGGGCGACCTGGGCGACCTCGAGCGCGTGGGTCAGGCGGGTGCGCTGGTGGTCGTCGGGGAACACGAAGACCTGCGTCTTGCCGGCGAGGCGGCGGAACGAGTTGGAGTGCAGGATCCGGTCGCGGTCGCGCTCGAAGCAGGTGCGATAGGGATCGGGCTCCTCGTCGACGACCCGATCGCCACCACCTGACGGGCGGGTGGCGAGTGGGGCGAGGTGCTCGTCGTCGTGCTGTTCACGTGCCTGACGGTCGAGCGTCGAGGCCGAACCGGGGCCGGCCCACGACCCCTCGTGGGCGAGACGCACGTCGCCGGCTGCATGCCCGCCCATCGTCGACGCCCAGCGTTCCGCACGCTCTTGCGTCGTCAAGGGGGTCGCCACGTCACTCACGGCGTCCACCCTACGCAGTGGGTGCGCGTTCCCGACCTGTCTGCTTCAGACGCACCCACGGGCCGTTTGAAGCAGACAGAACGAGGTTGGGGGCGGCCGGTAGCGTGGACGGGATGTCCCATTTCGTCGACGAGTGCCAGCTCAACGTGCGTGGCGGCGACGGCGGCGCGGGCTGCGTGGCGTTCCGGCGCGAGGGCCCGGTCGTGATGGGCGGCCCCAACGGCGGCGACGGCGGCAAGGGCGGCGACGTCTGGCTCGTCGCCGACCACAACGTGGCGTCGTTGCTGGCGTTCCGTGACCATCCGCACCGGCGGGCCAACGATGGGGTCCACGGCAAGGGCAAGGACCTCCACGGCAAGCGTGGCGCCTCGATCGAGATCACCGTGCCGGAGGGCACCGTGGTGTCCGATCTGTACAGCGGCGAGGTGTTGGCCGAGCTGCTCCACCACGGCGATCGCTGGCTGGCGGCGGCCGGTGGCCGGGGCGGGCGGGGCAACGCCAAGTTCCTGTCGAACAAGCGCCGGGCGCCGAGCTTCGCCGAGCAGGGCGAGCACGGCGAGGATCGCTGGCTGAAGCTCGAGCTGCAACTGATGGCCGACGTCGCGCTCGTCGGGTTCCCCAACGTCGGAAAAAGCACGCTGATCAGCGTCATCTCGGCGGCCCGACCGAAGATCGCCGACTATCCGTTCACGACGCTCGTACCGAACCTCGGCGTGGTGCGAGTCGACGAGAACACCGAGTTCGTCGTCGCCGACATCCCCGGCTTGATCGAGGGGGCCAGCGAGGGCAGGGGGCTCGGGCATCAGTTCCTGCGTCATGTCGAGCGGGCCCGCGTGCTGTGCCTGATGCTCGACCTGATCCAGATCGACGGCGTGTCGCCGGCCGAGCAGGAACGGGTGCTGCTGCGCGAGCTCGGCGCCCACGAGCCCGAGCTGCTCGAGCGGCCCCGCGTCGTGGTCGGCACCAAGGCCGATGCGGTGCAGCCCGACGAGCTGCGAGCCTCGGGCTGGGACGGACCCGTGATCTCGGCGGTCACCGGGCAAGGCGTGCCCGACCTCGTCGGCCGTCTCGCGGCGCTCGTGCACGAGGCGCGCGAGGCCGAACCGGCGACGGAGGGCATGGTCGTCCTGCGGCCGGCGCCGACCGGCGCACTCGTGGAACGGGTCGGCGATGGCGAGTTCCGCCTGCTCGGGCGCGACGTCGAGCGGGTGGTCGCGCTGAACGACGTCACCACCCCGGAGGCGCTCTCGTTCATCGACCAGCGTCTCGAGCGGCTCGGCGTGCCGAAGATGCTCGCCCGGGCCGGCGCCCGCGAGGGCGATGTCGTGTGGATCGGCGAGTTCAGCTTCGAGTATCAACCGGACCTCTGATGCGGATCGTCGCCAAGATCGGCACCTCATCACTGACAGATCAACATGGAGCGATCGAACGCGGCGCGATCGCGAAGCTCAGCGACGAGGTCGTCGTCGTGCGAGAGGCGGGACACGAGGTGCTGGTGGTCTCGTCGGGTGCGGTCGCGGCCGGTGTCGCGGCGCTCGGGCTGATGACCCGCCCGACCGACATGCCAACGCTGCAGGCTCTGGCGGCGGCCGGTCAGAGTCGCCTGATGGAGGTGTGGAACATCGAGCTCGGGCGCCACGGCGTCGTCGCCGCCCAGGCCCTGCTCGACCCGCACGACTTCGTCGATCGCAAGCAGTACCTGCACACCCGCCAGACCCTCGTGCGGCTGCTCGAGCTCGGCTGCGTGCCGGTGATCAACGAGAACGACGCGATCGCCAACGACGACGACCGGTACGGCGACAACGACCGGCTGGCGGCACTGACGGCGCACAACGTCGGCGCCGACGTGCTCGTGCTCCTGACCGACCTCGACGGTCTGTACACGTCGGACCCCCGCATCTATGCCGACGCCGAGCTCGTCCACCATGTCCGCGCCGACGACCCACTGCTCGCGATCCGGGCGGGCGTCGGCGGCAGCGGCCGGGGGAGCGGCGGGATGGCGGGCAAGCTCGCCGCGGCGCGGATCGCGTCGTGGTCCGGCGTGCGGACCGTGATCACCAACGCCGCCGGCGAGCGGGCACTGGTCGAGGCCGTGGGCGGTGACGTCGTCGGCACCGTCTTCGAGGCCCACACCCGTCGGCTACCCGCACGCAAGCTGTGGATCGCGTTCGCTTCCCGGGTCGCCGGCGCGGTGGTCGTCGACGACGGTGCGCGGCGAGCGCTCACCGAACGGACGACGAGTCTCCTGCCGGCCGGCGTCACCGATGTCGTCGGCCGGTTCGGGGAGGGCGACATCGTCGATGTGCGTGGAACCGATGGGGCGGTGTTCGCGCGCGGCATGGTGTTCGTAGACGCCGCCGACCTCCGGCGCGCGGCGGGCAAGCACACCCGCGACCTGCCCGACGGCATGGTCCACGAGGTGATCCACCGCGACGACCTCGTGCTGTTGCCGGCCTGACGTCGCCGCCAGCCCGATCAGCCGTGCGCGGTCAGACCGGCGGGACGCCGCCTTCGACCTGTGGAGTTGCGGACGTTCCGCTGTCGAGGCCGAGCTCGGCGCGCAGCTCGGAGAGGCGACTCTGGGCCTCGACATTGGCGGTCGCCTGCTCGACTTCGAGCACCCGCGACTCGACCGACGCCTCGTTGAGCTCGGATGCCGCCGAGGCCTTGGCGTACCGGACCTCGATCTTCTCGCGCACCTCGTTGAGCGTCGGCACGTCGTCGCCGACCGTCTCGCTGAGCTGCGACATCGCCTTGTTCATCTCCTCTTGCATCTTCGCCTGCTCGAGCTGGCTGAGCAGCTTCGACTTCTCGGCGATCTTCTCCTGCAGGAGACGGCTGTTCTGCCCAACCGCGGCCTTGGCCTGATCGGCGGCCTGGGTCGAGTCGAGCACCAGCGTCTTCAGGCTCTCGACGTCCTTTTCGACCTGGATCAGCTGGTTGGCGATCGACTCGGCTGCACTCGTGTACTGGGTCGCCTTGTCGGCGTTGCCGGCCTTCTGGGCGTCGGCCGCCATGATCAGCGCCTGGCGGGCGGTCGAGTTGAGCTTCTCGAGCTCGGCCATCTTGCCGTTGAGGCGGATCTCGGCCTGCTTCTGGCTGGCGATGACG
>DATMDV010000110.1:0-7624 GCA_035557475.1 Ilumatobacteraceae bacterium | reverse complement strand
GACGATGGGGGCAGGCGCACCGACCAGGTCGACGAGGTTGGCGCTCGGGATCGTCGAGACCACTGTCCTGGTGACGATTGATCCGCCGTCCCGCAGACGGACCTGTGTGACCTCCCCGTCGAGATCGATCGAGTCGATCTGGGTTGCGGTCAGCAGCACCCCGCCGCGGTGCACGAAGTCATCGGCGAGCGTCGTGCAGATCGTCCCGAAACCGCCCAGCGGGTACCAGAACCCACCAGCGCTGTGCGGGCGGATCAATTTGCGCACGATGGCGGACGCCGAACCGACACTGACGCGCCGCCGGAACAGCTCCGGCGACAGACGATCACCATCCACACCCCACAACTTCCGCGCGTACGGTTCGTAGAACGCGCCGGCGATGGTCGGACCGAGGTTGCGGCGAACCTGACCCGAGAACGAAGCGGTGCGGGCGGGAGAACGCGACCCCAGCCGGCGGCGAACCGGCGCGGCGGCGATGTCACCGAGCACCCTCACCGCGAACGACGGGCGAGCATTCCGGAGCAGATCGAAAGGCTGGAGCGGAAAGGCCAACCATCGTCCGGCCAAGCGGATCCGGCCGTTGCGCGGCCGCCACTGCAGCTCGAGATGAAGCACCTCGCGCAGGTCCTCGAGGAGATCGGCGCTGATCGACGGGTGCAAACGATGGCTCCCGAGATCGACCGACTGTCGGTCGATGGTGATCGAACCCGCCAGACCACCGACGCGTTCGGCCCGATCGACGACGACGACCGAGAACCCGCGGCGCACCGCGTACCACGCCGCGGCCAGCCCTGCCGGCCCCGCGCCGAGCACGACGATGTCGCAGCGGTCACCGACAACAGGCACGACCTTCGACACTACGACGGGTGAGATCAGGCTGCTCGTGGTGATCGGTGACCGGGACGAGTGGCCGGTCGTCGGGCGGGCTCAGCGGTACGAGCCCGCCCGCCGAACGTCACTCAGCCGGCTGACCGGCGATGCAGGCCCACGAAGTCCGGTTCGGGCGATCGAAGCTCGGCGCGCTGATGAAGTTGCCTTCGAGCAAGCCCACGCAGATGAGCTGCTCGATCTCGAAGCCCTTCTTGCCTCGAGCCGCCTGACAGCGGGCGATCGCATACGGACTGTTCACGGGCATGCCCTCGTTGGATTCACACATCAGGTCGAGGACCTGCATCCCGACAAACGGGTCAGCGGCGGCACCAGCCGGGCTGGCGAAGCTCACGCCGGCGAACGCAGTCGAGGCGACAGCGGCGGACACGGCCATCACGGTACGGAAACGGTTCATCACATTCTCCTGAGGTTCAAGCGGTACCGCGAATCGGACCGCAACCCTTGAGCGTGAAACTCGACGTCACGATGTGAGGCCGAGATCACTCCGTCCGTGTGACGTTCCCTTGAACGACCTGACCGTGACGCTTCGTGAGTCGAGATGGAGGCTGCCGCGCACATCGACGCCGCCGTTCGCGGTGGTCACCGTACGATCCGAGGCGATGGAGATCCGGCGTGCGACTGCCGACGACCTCGCGGCGATCGTCGCCATCTACAACCACTACGTAATGCACAGTTTCGCCACCTTTGACGAGACGCCGGTTTCCGTCGAGGACCGTCAGAGTTGGTTCGATACGTTCGGTTCGAACGGGCCGTACCGGCTCGTGGTGGCCGACGATGGCGAGGTGCAGGGGTACGCGTGCAGCAGCCCATTTCGCCCACACGGCGCGTTCGCCGAGACGGTCGAGCTCAGCATCTACCTTGCGCCGCCCTGGACAGGTCGCGGGCTCGGCAGGATGCTCTACGAGACGCTGATCGACGACCTCGCGCTCGAGCAGGTGCACCGTCTCGTCGCCGGCATCGCGTTGCCGAACGATGCGTCCGTCGAGCTCCATCGCCGATGCGGATTCGTCGACGTCGGCGTCTTCGATGAGTACGCGACCAAGCGCGGCCGCTACTTCAGCTCGGTCTGGATGCAACGGGCGCTGCGAACGAGCGACGACTGACGCTCCGCAGCGAGCTGGGTGGCGCGGACTGATCGGCACGGCCGCCAACCCCCTAGGGTGCGGGATCGTGTCCGACGAAGAAGAACGCATCTCTGCCACCCGCCGCATCTCTGCCGCCGCGGCAGCCATCTTCGCCATCGTGACCGACCCCTCCGGGCAGGTAGCGATCGACGGATCTCACATGCTCGTCGCGGCGCCCGAGGCCGCTCGTCTCACAGCCGTCGGCGACGCGTTCACCATGGACATGGATCGCGATGCACTCGGCGACCTGCCGATGGGTGAGTACCAGGTGCTCAACACCGTCACGAAGTTCGAGCAGGACCGCGTGCTGGAGTGGAACGTCGGCTCAGCCGAGCGCGGTCCGGTCGGCCACGTCTACGGCTACGCACTCGAACCGGTCGACGAACACGTTACCGATGTGACGTCGTACTGCGATTGGAGCGGCATCTCTGACGCGTGGCGCGAGCGCATCGCGCACTGGCCGATCGTGCCCAAGATGGCGCTCATCACGACGCTCGAGAAGCTCGACGCGCTGGCCACGAGATCCACCTGATCTCGTCCTGACAGCCACGAGCGAGGCCGGGGCTCGAACCGTCAGGCGATACCAACCGAACCGTCTTCGCTGTTCGTCACTGGGCCCACGCCGCATCACTCCGGACGTTCATCATCGCCGGAGCAGAGGCTTGATGACGCGGCCCAGTACATCCGCCCGTTCGGCGGCGGTGGCGAGCGACTCGATGCCGAAGCCGAGCAGGGCCGTGTCCTGCGTGGCGACGGAGGCGGCGACCGGGATCAGTTCCTGCGTGATGGCGAAGTTGCCTTGGGTGCCCGGTGGGCTGCCGGCGGGAGGGCCTTCGACGACCCAGGCACCGCCGTCGGCCTCGAACCCGTCGGCCTCGACGACCGTGCCACCGACGATCAGCTGGGTGTCGTCGACGAAGACGCCGATCCCTCCGGCGACCCCGGCGTCGACCTGGTCGGTGACGTAGCTGACCTTGACGTCCATCGATTGGCCGGCGTACGCCGACAGGTCGAAGGCGGCGTCGACCCACCCTCCCGACTCACCGGTGAATGCGTTCCACGACCCCGTGGTGCCGGTCGCCCCGCAGGGCCTGCCCGGCGACAGGTAGTGGCTCAAGAACGGGTGGAGCGGCAGGAGGGGGTTCGACCCTTCCGCGCACCCCGATGGTGGGCTCGACGACGTGCGGCCGTTCAGGTCGCGCAGCGTCGTCCACTGATCGGTGCCCGACGGCGCCGCTTCGACGATCACGTGGTGGAACGTCAGCAGGGTGCTGTACGACAGCTTCATCCGCAGGGTGGGCGTCCCCGTGACCGGGACGCCGGTGAGGTCGACCGTGCGGCCGATCCGCTGGTACGACACCGGCACCTGGAGGGCGCCCGCGTAGCGGGTCCCTTCGACCGGGCCGAACGGGTTGGCAGTGGCCGCGCCGCGGTACGTGCTCGTCGCTCTCCCGGCGAACTGCGGGAAATCTTCGGCTGGGAGCACGTCGCTGGTGAGGGAGAACGCCCCGGCCTCATTGAGCGGATTGGCGTCGACGGCGGGCCCGCCGAACTCGGCTGTCACCCCGTCGAGCGGGCCGCGGCCGTCGATGGCGGTGGGACGCACGAACGTGGCGCGCTGGCTCGCACCGAGGTAGTACTGGGCGAAGTCGTCGGACAGCAGTAGGCAGTCGGTCAGGAAGTCGCGGGTGATGGCGCAGTCCTGTTCCGGTGCCCCGGCGAGCCCGTAGAAGATGCCGCCGAGCGACCGGCCGAGCAGGCCGTGGTACTGCGTGCTCTCGCCCGCTTGGACGAGCTTGCCGCCCTCGTTGAGGTAGTCGCGCAGCGCCAGCGTCAGGTACTGCTGGCGCTCGGCGACGGCGATGTCGGGAACTGGGCCGAACAGGAACGTGTCGGTGAGCGCGTCCTCAGGGTCTTGCACCAGCCGGTCGTCGCCGGTCTCCCACACCACAGCGTCGAAGTGGCTGAGCACGCCGAGCGGGTGCGGGACACCCTGGGCGTCCACGTCCCAGGTGGCATGGGTGATGTCGTTGGCGTCGAGGGCGGCGGCGTACTCGTCGACGTACTTCGGCCCCGCCATCCCCGCGGGGTACGTGGGGTTGACGCCGGTGTAGTCCTCACTGGCGAGGATCAGCGCGTCGGCCCCGGTGTCGGAGGCCACGGTGTACGTGAAGTGCTCGCTTGCCACCTCGCGCCCCCTGCGGCGGGCGGTGAACCACACCTCCACCGAGTCGCCCGGCCGAGTGCCCGTCACCTCGCCACGGAACTCGGCGTAGTAACGGTCACGCTCGTCGCCGTAGCGCTCACCGCCCCGCCACTCGCGGATGCGGGCACGCCGGGTCCGGCCGCCGTTGACCCGGTACTCGAGACGCTGCGCGTGCTGGTCGCGCCGGGCAGTAACGGCGACCGTCTGCGGGTCGCCAAAGGACACGTCGAAGGAGTCGACCACGAACTCGGGCGCCTGCCGTCCCGTCACGGTCACCGGGTCGGCCGGGTCGGCGGCGGACTGGGCGACGGAGAGGGCGAACGGCAGGTTCTTGCGGAACTCGGCTTCCACCAGCGCCTCGTCGTCCGGGAAGTGGAACGCGCTCGTGCAGTCGGCGGGATCCCACTCGTCAGCGGGGTCGGACGAGGCGGCAGTCTGGCACTGGCTCATCTCGACGAGCACACCGAGCGTGCCATAGGCGATGTGGGCGTGCTCGTCGAGGATGCCGTTGCCGCTGTACAGGTCGGCCGTCAGGCCCGGGAGATAGCCGGGCACGGCAGGTGAGGCCTGGTCGCCCACCAGGGCCTCGTACAGCGCGTCGTCGGGTGTGGGTGTGGCCACCTGCCAACCCGTGCCGTACAGCACCCCCTCGGCGGCGGAGTGGTAATTGACGAGGAACTCGAAGCCGACTCGCGCCATCAATCCGTCGACGGCCCGGGTCTCGGGCTCGGAGGCGGGGCCGGTTCCCCGGTAGGCCTCGCTGCCGGCATCGGGCGACGAGCCCTCGTCGTCGTAGCCCCACTTGGTCGGGTAGTTGCGGTTGGGGTCCACGCCGTCGACGGCGGTGATCAGGCCGTCGCCGTCGTTGTCGCGCAGGTTCTTGCGCCACAGCCGGTTGCCGGGCGTGAATGAGAAGTCGTAGCCGTCGGGGTTGGCGACGGGAACGAACCACAGCTCGGTCGTGTCGATCAGGTCGGTGAGTGTGGGGTCGGTGCGGTAGCCGTCGACCACGTGATGGGCGAGGCGGCGCACGGTCTCCGGGGTGATCCACTCCCGGCCATGCTGGCCGCCGACGTAGAGCGTCGCCGGCCGGCGGCCGTCACGGACGCGGCTGGCGTGCCGGGACACCTTGAGGGCGACGATGTCCTCGCCCCGCACCGTCTGGCCGATCGTGACGACCTTGGTGATATCCGGATGCTCGGCAGCGAGTTGCTCGAACTCGTCCTTCAGGCCGCCAGCAGCACCGTAGGGCCGGAACACCTCGTAGCCGTCTGCGGACGCGGCCGGGGGCGCGGCCTGGGCCTCCAGTCCGCCCGACACGTCGGGCGACACGATCGCGAGGCCACCCATCAGCAGGCTCGCGCCGACAATCACCGAAATCGATCTCATACCCACTCCTCCCGTGGCCGCCCGAAAGGGGGGAAGGCGACCAGCTCCGACATGTGGGGATTGTTCGAAACCGATGCAGGATGCGGATCAGTCCTCGCCGAACTCGTCCGTCGTCAACCGCTCCGGCGTCGCTCGGCGATCGCCCACAGTGCGAGCGCCATGCCGCTGATCGCGGCGCCCAGCACGCACACTCCGGTCCAGCCGGCCCGGGCGTAGACGGCCGTCGAGCCGATCGCGCCGCCGGCGCTGCCGATCGAATAGAACACCATGTACGCGCCGACGAGCCGGCTGCGTGCTCCCGGATCGATCTTGTAGATCATGCTCTGGCTCGTCACGTGGACGGCCTGGACCGCGAGGTCCAGGGTCACGAGGCCGACGACGAGCGCCAGCAGCGAGTGCCGCACCAGCGCGATCGGCAGCCAGGACACCAACAGCAGCGCCAGCGCCACGCCGGTGGTGACCCCGCCGAGACCGCGATCGGCGAGCCGGCCGGCCCGCGCGGCACCGAGCGCGCCCGCCGCTCCGACCAGGCCGAGCAACCCGATCGCGCCATGTGACATCGAGTGCGGAGGCTCGCGCAGCGGCAGGAGGAGGGACGTCCAGAGCACGTTGAACGCGGCGAAGATCAGCATGGCCAAGGCGGCCCGGATCCGCAACATCCGTTCCGTCGCGTACAGCGTGAGCATCGAGCGCAGCAACCGCCGGTAGCCGATACGCGGCGCGGGTCCGGGCAAGCTCGGCAGGTACCGCGACAACAGCGCGCTGACGGTCAGTGTGAGCGCGGCCGACACGAGGTAGACGGCGCGCCACCCCGCCACGTCGGTGATCGCGCCGGCGAACGTGCGGGCCAGCAGGATCCCGATGACGACACCGCTCGTCACGGTGCCGACGACGGCGCCGCGCTCGTGCTCTCCGGCGACCGTCGCGGCGAACGCCACGAGCACCTGGGTGACGACCGCGAGCACACCGACCATGACCATGCCGGCGAGGAGCACGACCGTCGAAGGGGCGAAGCCGACGACGACCAGCGCGACGGTCGACAGCACGAGCTGGGTGACGATCAACCGCCGGCGGTCGAGCACATCGCCGAGCGGTACCAACAACACGAGCCCGATGCCGTAGCCGATCTGCGTCACGGTCACGACGATTCCGACGGTTGCCTGGCTGATGCCGAAGCTGGCGGCGATCGCGTCCAGGACCGGATGTGCGTAGTAGACATTCGCGACCGCCAGCCCGCACGCGAGCGCGAACAGCGCGACCAGCGGCCGCGGAAGCGCTCGCGACGCGACCCGCCCCGGCGATCCGGACGCAGACGCGTCCGGGGTCGCCACGACCGCTGCCGGCGCGTCGGCCGTCACAGCACCCGGCGCAGGAACGAGCGGACCAGGTTGGTGATCTCCTCGCCGCTGGACTCGAGCGCGAAGTGCCCGGCATCCAGCAGGTGGATCTCGGCATCGGGCAGGTCCCGGGCAAACGCCCTCGCACCGTCGGGGCCGAAGATCTCGTCGTGCGCGCCCCACACCGCGAGCATCGGCGGCTGGTGGGTGCGGAAGTAGTCCTGGAACTTCGGATACAACTCGAGGTTGAACCGGTAGTCGCGGAACAGCGCGAGTTGGATGTCCTTGTTGCCGGGCCGGTCGAGCCCCGCCTGATCCATCGTCCAGTTGTCCGGCGACACCCGGTCGAGCCGGTCGGCCGGCACGCCGTGCGTGTACACCCAGTGCGGGCCGGACGGTTCGAGGCTGGCCCGCACCGGCTCGGCGTTCGTCACGCCGTCCGCGGCGAACGCGAGCAGAGGCTCCCAGAACGGCGTGATGCCATCCATGTAGGCGTTGCCGTTCTGGCTGATCAACGCGGTGATCCGGGCCGGCTGCTGAGTGGCGATCCGGAACCCGATCGGGGCGCCGTAGTCCTGCATGTAGAGGGCGAAGCGGTCGAGGCCGAGCTGGTCCAGCAGGCCACGGGTGATGTCGGTGAGCCGGTCGAACGTGTAGGCGAACCGGTCGACCGGAGG